>JAAYRD010000150.1 GCA_012518955.1 Tissierellia bacterium
ATAGTTTGATTAATAACCCTAAGTCTCGTTATTTCTTTTTGGGTCATATTAAATATCTCCCTTCTCATATATGACATTTTATCAGAATTAATTTAATATGACATTATCATAGAATAGAATAACAATGGTTATTTTAACCTTGACTATTCTTTTACTATCCTTTATATTACAATACATGTCCTGCAAAGTTAAATTAAAAGTCTCTAACTTCTTTTTACTCGAATTATTAGAGTTGCTTCTGTAAAATGTTATTCCCAAAATAATTCCTGCTATAGCAATTATAATTGTTACCACTAAAGTAAATCTTATTAATATATTCCTATTCACCTTATTATCACTCCATTTCTTTTTACTTTGGCTCCATATCTTCATAAGAAGATCCCAATATTACTATATCAACTCTTCTATTCTTTGCCTTGTTCTCTTTAGTATCATTTGGTGCAATAGGTCTATAAAAACTATATCCTGATGATGAAATTCTATTTCCACGAATTCCTTGTTCTTCTACCAAATATCTTAATACATTGGTTGACCTTGTTGATGATAGTTCCCAATTCGTAGGAAATTCCTCAGAGTACAAGATAGGATCCGTATCTGTATGACCTTCGATTTTTATCAATTTTTCTTTAAAGTCATCCATATTTAATATTTCTGATACAGACTTTAGTATTTCCATTGATTCAGGCTTTAGATCTGCTTTACCAGAGTCAAACAAAACATTGTCCATAAAGCGTATCACCAAACCCCTTTCCTCTACAGTCAATAAAATCTCATCACCAAGACCGATGCTATCTGCATAATCTTCCAACAAATCCTTCAGCTTTTCTAAATCTTCCTCTAATGCTCCACTCTCAAGCTCTAAGTTTTCATCAAGCTCTAATGTTGTGCCTCCATTTAAAACTCCTGTTCCACCTTGAAAACTACTCATTATACTCCTAAATTTTTGTGCATCAATTTCAGAAAAAGAAAATAAAAGTATGAAAAAACATAATAAAAGAGTCACTAAATCACTATAAGTCGTAAGCCAATTATCAGAATCATTGCTTTCCTTTATTCTTCTTCGCCTCATTAAACTCCCTCTCTCTCCAAATGTTCTCTAAAGTTCTTTCTCATTTCAGGCGAAATGAAGGTTTTTAACTTTTCTTCAATTATCCTTGGATTTTCTCCTGCTTGTATTGCTAGCAGTCCTTCTATCATCAATTCTTTAATTAACACTTCACTCTTGCTTCTAACCTTTAGCTTATTGGCTAAGGGGAGAAAAACTACATTAGCTAATGCTGAACCATAAAATGTAGTCACCAAGGCAACAGCCATATTGGGGCCTATAGCGCTAGCATCATCTAAATACTTTAACATGTTTATAAGTCCTATTAAAGTACCTATCATACCAAATGCAGGAGCATATCTGCCCATAGTTTCAAATATACTTTGGCCATCTGCATGTCTTTCCTCTAAAAATATTAACTCAGTATCCAAAATATTTCTCACTAATTCAGGGTCTGTACCATCGACTATTAACATTATTCCTTTTTGCAAGAACCTATCATTTAAATTTTCTGCGTATTCCTCTAATGAGAGAAGTCCTTCTTTTCGCGCTATATTAGCTAAATTGATAATCTCTCCAATGACTTCATCAGGTGATTCTTCTTTATAGAAAAATGCCTTTTTAATAACTTTCGACGTATTTAAAAAATTTTTTAATGGAAAACATGTCAAAGTTGAAGCCATAGTTCCACCTAGAACAATTATAATAGATGCAAAATTCCAATAGGAACTTAGTTCTCCTGAGGCAAGAATGCCCCCTATCATAACCAATATTCCTAAAAAAAGACCGATAACCGTAGATATATCCAATTACTACACCTCTTTTCCTTCAACCCTTCTTTTGTATTCAATAGATTTAGTTCTAAAGTCAATAGTTTTATCTATTATTTCATCTATAGTATCTATAACCACAACTTTCTGTCCAGTGGTCAATGTAATCACTGTATCAGGGGTTTCCTCAACATATAGTATTAAATCACTATTTACAACAAACTCTTTGCCATTTAATCTTTTTACTTTTATCATAATATCCCACCTTTTATGTAGGGTGCTATCCTCTAAGATTTATCTTTAGAAGATAGCACCTAACATTATCTCTTGATATTTACTAATTCCTGTAACATCTCATCAGATGTGGTGATAATCCTTGAATTAGCCTGAAATCCTCTTTGAGTAGTAATCATCTCAGTAAACTCCATAGATAAATCTACATTGGACATTTCTAGAGTCCCTGAAGCTATTGGTCCATATCCACTACTACCAGCTCTACCTAACTGAGGCTCTCCTGAGTTTCTTGTGTCCAAATAAAGATTATTTCCATTTTTTTGTAACCCCATGTTGTTGTCAAACTTAGCTAACATAATTTGTCCTAAAGCTTTTTCTTCTCCGTTAGTAAAAATACCTACGACTAATCCATCAGGACCTATTGTATATCCGTCTAGTTTACCAGAAGAGTTTCCATCTTTAGCATAAGGTTTAGCATCCATATCATTGGCGTATTGGGTAAGATGTCTATAAGTCTCTCTATTTTCCGAATCAAATATTTTTATATTTTCTAATGTTCCTGATGGTCTTGTAATATCATCATCTATTAGTTCTTCACCATCTTTACCTACATTAAATTTAATATCACTTAATTCAACTAATGAAATATCGAAAGCTTGTCTATCATCCCCGAATAATTCATTCTCTCCAATTTTAATCAACTTTCCGTAGGAATCAAATACTAGGTTTAAATCGTCAGCCCCATTAAGTATCCCAGCTGGTGTCTCTACGTAATTACCGGTAGCCTGTTGGGTAATTCTATCTATGGTAAGTTTCCAAGTCCTGTCCTCTCCATCAACTTTGGTAAATTTAAAGCTTACCGTGTAAGAGTTTCCTAAGCTATCCTTTATGACCGTATCACTGGTATGTGAGCCTTCTTCTCCAACTATAGCCTCTGAATCTAGATTTCCCCTGAGAGTAATATTCCTAGTTGCAGTTGCTTCCTTAGTTTCTGATCTATTTATTTGAATGGCTCCTACTTCTGAAGTTACTTCTCCATCTACATCAACTTGGTATCCTAATACTTTATATCCATCTGCCGTTACTAAGTTACCATCTCTATCTAGCGTGAAGTTACCTGCTCTTGTATAATATCTATTTTCAAAGTTTGAATCATTGGATATTACAAAAAAACCTTCCCCATCTATCATCAAATCCGTAGGGCTATCAGTGGTTTGAAGAGCTCCCTTAGTATGGATTGTATTTACAGAGCCTACCGCAACCCCTAAGCCTATTTGTTGAGGATTGGTACCTCCCTTTCCACCTTGAGGTGCACTAGCACCCTTTATAGTTTGACTAAATACCTCCTGAAATGTCATCTGTCCTTTCTTAAACGCTACTGTATTAACATTAGCTACATTGTTGCCTATGACATCCATCTTATTTTGATGTACCCTTAAACCTGAAACTCCAGCATACATAGATCTCATCATACTTATTACCTCCCATTATTAGGGCAAGTGTATATCCTCTATCAGTCAGATATACATAACCTCCTATTAAGGTCCGGTTATACAATAACTGCCCCATCTATATTTGTAAATACATTATTCTTTAATTGTTCTTTATTTACTGTAGTTATTACAGTTTTATTCTTTATACTTGCAATAAAGGCTTTATCCCCTACAAGTATTAAAGCATCATTAACTCCCTTTTTTTGTGCTTTATTAAAGCCAGATTTTAGTCTGCTTATTTCGTCTTTATTTAAGCTTATATTTCGCATATCCATTCTAGTTTTTGCATGTTTAGAAAACTTAATGTCTTCATCTTTATTCTTAATTCTTTCCAATACATGACCGAAATCTTTTTTGGTTATGTTTTTAGATTTATTAGTTAATTGAGATGAATTTATTAACCGATTTTCTAATCGTTTAATATCTATATCCTTCATACTACCATCTCCATTTGTTCAAATTTCTGGTTATTCAGTTTTATCTACCTCTGGATCCTCAGGCTCAACCTTTACGCCTAAATAAGATTCTATAGCTTTTCTAATATTCGTTATTTCCTTTAATATTTCTACATTGGCTTGTATCTGGTTTAAATTTAAATATTCTATAGATTCTAGCACTTCCCCACCTAATGTTTCCATATTTTTATTTAAACTTTGCATCTGCTCTAAAGAGTTGAACTGAGCTAACTGAGCTATAAATTCTTTATCTTCTATTGGATTTAAGGGGTCCTGATTTGCCAGTTGAGTTGTTAAAAGCTTTAAAAACGCATCTTTATCTAAATCATTATTTTTCCTATCTATAACTTCCTTATCTTTTGAATCATCAAAATAGCCAATAACTTTTCTATATTCTTGGTTATCTACTTTCATCATCCTACCTCCCTACGCAAACAAACGCTTTGTAAACTTAAATGAAAATTGAGGACTCCAATCCTCTGTGGTACAATGTTTTTGCGAGAAAACAAATACCTCCCAGAAAGGATGAAGTCCTCATGCAAAAAATTGTACCAATTAAATGC
>JAAYRD010000151.1 GCA_012518955.1 Tissierellia bacterium
CCAGAGGGGTCATGGGCCCCATGTCAATAGAACCGTGGAATAAATGCGGTTATTCTATTTTAAATTCTGATAGTGACATTTTCATTGAATAAAACTTTATGCTTTTAGGTGACATTTTCACTGACTATTGACACGGTTTTAAGAAAAAAAGAACTCTTGTTTGATTTTTCGATTGGCTTATGATATACTCTTCTATAATACCCATTTAATTCTTCAATGTTTGTTAGCTACTTTTATAGTCATATAATTATTCTCATAACTTACATAAATAGGCTTACAAATTTCAGATTTAATTTTTGCTATAATATTACGATAATATAATGCGGGGTGTTTATAATGTATGATGACTTAACTGAGAAACAAATAGAAATATTATATTTTATCAAAAATCAAGTTCAAAAACAGGGTTATCCTCCGGCTGTAAGGGAGATTTGTAGGGGTGTTAATTTAAAATCAACCTCTACTGTCCATAACCATTTAGAAAAATTAGAAATGAAAGGTTATATCAGAAAAGATCCTACTAAACCTAGAGCTATTGAAATATTAGATAGAGATTCAGACACCTTATTTGCTCCTAAAAAAACAGTAGATATACCCATTATAGGTAAGGTTACTGCAGGACAACCAATTTTAGCAGTGGAACATATCGAAGATACTTTCCCTGTCCCTATGGAAATAGCTGAACGTGGTCCTCTTTTCATGTTGAAAATTCAGGGAGATAGTATGGTAGGTGCTGGAATTTTTAGTGATGATTATGTTCTTGTCAAACAACAAAACCAAGCCATGAATGGAGATATCGTAGTTGCACTATTAGAAGATGAGGCAACTGTAAAAAGATTTTTTAAAGAAAAGGACTATATTCGGTTACAACCCGAGAATGAAATGATGTCACCTATAATGGTTAGAAATGTAACTATTTTAGGTAAAGTAATTGGACTATATAGAAAAATATAATTTTCATAAGAAATTAAGCTAACCTAACAAAAGGTTAGCTTAATTTCTTTATCAACTTTTTAGTATATAAATTGTTTAATGTTTTCATTACCCCTAATTTACAGTGTTCATAAGTTAGTCCACCTTGATAATAGGCATAATAAGGCTTTCGCATTGGTCCATCAGCACTTAATTCTATAGAAGAGCCATCTACAAAGCCGCCAGCTGCCATTATAACCTTGTCCTCATAGCCTGGCATCTCCCATGGAATAGGTGTTACATAGGAGTCTACTACAGATGCACTTTGGATTCCCTTGCAAAACTCAACAACTTTATCAGGACAATTAAATTTAACTGCTTGAATGATATCACTTCTAATATCGTCTATTTCAGGCACAATTTCAAATCCCAATTCCTTATATACTATTCCTACCAATAAAGCTCCTTTAACAGCTTCTGAAACAACATGAGGAGCTAAAAATAGTCCTTGAAGTGTATTCCTAGTAGTTCCAAAGGTCAAGCCACAATCTTTACCTAGTCCAGGAGCTGTATGTCTATTTGCAACTTCCTCAACTAATTTAGAAGATCCTACTATGTATCCTCCAGATAATGCCAATCCTCCACCAGGATTCTTAATTAAGGAACCAGCCATTATATCTGCACCTACTTCAGTAGGTTCTAATTTTTCTAAAAATTCACCATAGCAATTATCTATCATAATAATAACGTCATTATTTTTATCCTTAATTTTTTTGATTATTTCTTTCATATGATCTATGGTTATAGCCTTTCTATCGCTATATCCTGTAGACCTTTGTATTAATAACAATTTAGTATTACGAGATATATTATTTAATACTTCTTCTATATTTATTTCTCCATCTTTTAAGGGTATCTCTTTATACTTTATACCATAATCAAGTAAAGTACCTTCTCGGTCTCCCTTCACACCTATTACTTTTTGTAATGTATCATAAGGACTTCCTGTTATAGATATAAACTCATCATTTGGTCTTAATAGGCCGGATAAGGTCAATGTAATAGCATGAGTTCCAGATGCTATTGTTGGTCTAACTAAAGCATCCTCGGTATTAAATACTGAAGCATAGATTTCCTCTACTTTATCCCTACCTATATCACCATAACCATAGCCTGTAGTCCAATTAAAGTCTGTGGAACTAAGTTTAGCTTCTTGCATACTATTTATTACTTTGTACTGATTATATTCTTTAATTTGATCAATTTCTTCAAATTTATTACATATTAATTTTTCTTTGGAATGAACGAACTTAACCACTTTTTCATCAAGATCAAAAAGTTTACATAATATATTTACTGTATCTCTATTCATCGTATATCCAACCTTTCTAATATCTATAGTTTATAAAATACAAAAGCCCCTGATAGCCCTTCAGAGACTTTTGTAAACTTAATCATTCATCGTTTGAGTTTTTATTTAATAAGCTCATTGGACTATTAGGTACAATGGTTGATATTGCATGTTTATAAATAAGCTGTTGCTTATTATCTCCTTCCATTATAATCGTATAATTGTCGAATCCTTTAACTAGTCCCCTTATTTGATATCCATTTATTAAGTAAACCGTAATTCCTATATTATTTCTTCGAGCTCTGTTAAGAAAAGTATCCTGCAAATTAACCGTTGATTTCATAGATTTCCCTCCTTTAATTATTAAACGCTTTGTAAACTTAAATGAAAATTGAGGACTCCAATCCTCTGTGGTACAATGTTTTTGCGAGAAAACAAATACCTCCCAGAAAGGATGAAGTCCTCATGCAAAAAATTGTACCAATTAAATGC
>JAAYRD010000152.1 GCA_012518955.1 Tissierellia bacterium
AGTATCTGAAACATGGATATATTTTTTACTTCTATTAAGGTCTGCACAGAATAATAAAACCAGGGGAGCTTCCACTACCCAGTTTTGACCTCCGGATATTTTAGATAGTTTCTCCTTCTTATTCTCATCTCTAACCTCAATTATGGTATATGTTTGTAGATTATTAGATGTAGGTGCCATTTGAGCACATTCAATTATTGTATCTATTGATCCTTGGTCTACTTCTTTATCTTTAAATTTCCTAATGGAAACGTGATTCATGAGTAAATTTATCATATCGTTATGAATTATAATCAACTCCTTTTAAAAGTATTTCATGCATTTTATAATATACCCAGACTTTAGACTTTTATCTACATTATTATTTTCAAAAAAACTCATATCATTGCAGTACTTTTATCTATTATTTCGTTATATTTAATAGACGGAAAAGAGATTATTCTCTTTTTTATTGACAAAATTTAGAAATTACACTACAATAGACTTACTAGTCTAGACTAACTGGTCCAAGATTAGCAAATGTTTGAAAGAGGTGATGTCTATGTATCAAATTAATGACTTAAACTTCAAGTATCCTAAGAATAAGGAAGCAACCATTAAAGGTATTTCATTTGAGATTAAGGATGGGGAGATATTTGGTCTGCTAGGCCCTAGTGGTGTAGGGAAGAGTACTACCCAAAAAATTCTAACAAAACAATTGGGTAAATATGATGGAGAGATATTATACAAGGGAAAGGATTTAAAATCCTATGATAAATCTTTCTATGAAGAAGTAGGGGTAGGTTTTGAGATGCCTGTTCATTTTTCAAAACTAACGGCTAAGGAGAATATAAATTTTTTTAAAAAGCTTTATAAATCCAATATAGATACGGATAATCTATTAAAAAGGGTAGGCTTGTATGAAGATAAGGATAAAAGGGTAGGAGAATATTCAAAGGGAATGAAGGTTAGATTAAATTTTGTAAGAGCAATGTTGAACAATCCCAAAATACTATTCCTAGATGAGCCTACAAACGGACTAGATCCTTATAATGCAAGAATTGTAAAGGAAATAATTAGGGAATTCAAGGAAGATGGGGGTACCGTATTACTGACAACTCATTTGATGAATGATGTAGATGAACTATGTGATAGGGTAGCTTTTATGGCAGATGGAAAGATAGCAGAAATTGACAGTCCTAAAAGTTTAAAACTTAAATATGGTGAGAGAAAAGTTGATGTGGAATATAGAGATGGAGAAGATGTAAAAAAAGAATCCTTTGATTTAGATTCTTTAAAAACCAATGAAGCCTTTATGAATATAATCAAGAGCAAAGATATATTGACCATCCATAGCAAGGAGATGACCTTAGATGATATATTTATCAAGGTAACAGGGGTGAATACGGATGAATAGTTTTGGAACCTTGTTATCCGGAGAACTACAGCGAATGAAAAAATATAATATACTAACTGTAAGTTTTCTCGTTGCTCTAATTTGGATAGGAGTATTGTACTTTGTAGATATAGAGGATATAACCAGCGTAGTTCCATTATTAGTATTTATAGATGCCACATCCATGTCTATGCTCATGGTAGGAGCTACTATGTTTTATGAAAAACAAGAAGGAACTATCAAAACCCTATTGGTTTCTCCCATAAGCAAGTCTGAATATATATTAGCTAAGGCTTTTGCAAATATTACCTCAAATATTATTACAATAATACTCATCTATGGCTATGCAAAGATATTTAAAGAAATCAATTTAAACTTCTTTGGGCTTTTAGGCTCTGTAATTTTAATAGCATTTTTTCATTCTCTAGTTGGATTTATATTTACCTATAATACTAAAGATTTTACTGAAATGCTCATGGGAATGATGAAATACATCTTTATATTTGCAATACCCGTGCTTTTGGAACAGATGGGATTGATAAAAAATAAAACAATAGATAAAATCCTCTATATAATACCGACAAAATCATCATCTATATTGTTGAAAAGCACTGCTGGAGGATTGGAATCCTGGAAAATCTGGTTTTCCCTCATCTATTTAGTAATAGCATCTATATTATTATTCTTTATCGTGTGGAAAAAATTTGATGATTTTGCTATAAAAGAAAGTGGTGAATAATTATGTATAGTATTTTCGTTAAATCTGAAATAAAAAAATGGAGTAGAGATTCTATGATGGGATTTATGCTAATGTATCCTATATTGTTTGGATTTATAGGGAGGTATTTTCTTCCTTGGATAGCCGATAAATCTGGATTTAGCATAGATTTATATGCTGATCTAATCATTGTAATTTTAACTTTAATAGTTCCTATAGCTTTTGGTGCATTAATAGCTTTTTCAATTCTCGAAGATAGAGATGATAGTATATTTACATCTATAAAAGTAACTCCATTGAGCATCAATCAATTTTTGTCCTTTAGATTTATTATGGTATTGGTTTTAAGTTATATCACTACTGTATTCGTTATTTGGTTTTCTGATATTGGGAACTTTCCTATGAAAAACATATTGGCAATTGCTTTTTTAGCATCATTGGAAGCTCCCATGTATGGGTTATTGATCAATTCTCTATCTAACAACAAAATTGAGGGGTTTGCCGTAATGAAAGGATTAGGAACATTGATACTATTTCCCATTATAGCTTTGTTTTTTATAGATAAAAAAGAACTATTCTTCTCCTTTGCTCCAGGGTTCTGGGCAGCAAAGGCAATAAGCAGTGTAATCAGAGGAGAAGGAATACTCTATTTAACCTATAATCAATACTATTTTATAGGTATTATATATTTAATCCTATTAAATCTATTATCCTATAGACTATTTATTAAAAAAGTAGAAATATAGCTATGGTAGAAAGGTACTAAGGTGGTAATATTGAATACAAATAAGGAAAAAGCTTTTGAAAAGAGAGAAGAACTTATAGATGTAGCTATGATTGAATTTGGAGAAAAGGGCTATGAAAATGCCTCTCTTAATAATATATTAAGGAAGGCAGGGATTAGCAAAGGTACTTTTTATTATCACTATAAGAATAAAGAAGACCTTTATATGAACTTAATGGACATTATAATAGAAGAAAAACTCAAGTTTATATCTACAAGGATAGATTCTTCTGATTTTAACAAGGATGTATTTAGTGTATTAAAATTATTGATTAAAGTTGGAATGGAATTTGCCCACATAAATCCTAATATCAACAAATTCGCCCAAAGCTATATTAAGGAAACGGGCACGGAAGACTACAATAAAAGGATGAAAAAATATTATGAAAGAAGAAAAGAATTTTTAAATGGATTAACGGCAAAATATGGATTTCATAATATGGATTATTTAGGTGTATTGATAGAAAAGGCTTATGATGAAGGACAAATAAGAGAAGATTTACCTAAGGAGTTTGTTATAAAACTTATAAATTATTTGTTTCAGAACTTAGAGCAAATTATAAGTTCAGATGGATTAGATGAATATGAAATGGCTGCCAATTATTTAGTAGATTTTATAAGGAATGGATTGGCCAAAGATTAGAAACCTCCCTTGAATTTAGGGAGGTTTCCATATCGAAAAAATTCTTGACATAGTGATAAATTTTTGATAACTTATAAAAAATATTGTAATAAATAATCTAATATACCCATATTTAAGTAAGGTTTTCTAATAATTGTGGTATACTAAATAAAACAAAGATTTATATGGGACTATTTTTAATGAAAATCTTTAATTAACGCATATCAAAATACAATTAATTAAAGCTAATTTGATGCATAACAAAAGCGGAGGAGGGTTTCAATTGGAATTTGTTGGTGAAGGTTTAACTTTTGATGATGTTCTATTACTTCCAGGTAAATCAGAAGTATTGCCCAAAGAAGTAAAAACACATACAAATTTAACAAGAAGTATAAAATTAAATATTCCTCTTATGAGTGCTGGAATGGACACGGTAACGGAGGCAAAACTGGCTATAACCATGGCCAGAGAAGGAGGAATAGGGATAATACACAAGAATATGACCATTGATGAGCAAGCTTTAGAAGTTGATAAGGTGAAAAGATCTGAACATGGTGTAATTACGGATCCATTCTATCTTTCCCCTGATCATATCGTTTCAGATGCATTGGAATTGATGGAAAGGTATCATATATCCGGAGTGCCAATTGTAGATGAAGTTGGAAAATTGGTTGGTATTATTACCAATAGGGATATCAGGTTTGAAAAGGACACTGCCCAGAAGATCAATGACGTAATGACTAAAGACAACCTAGTAACGGCGGAGATTGGCATTTCCATGGATGATGCATTGGAAGAGATGAAAAAATATAAGATAGAAAAATTACCTTTAGTAGATGAGGATTATAAACTATCTGGACTCATAACCATTAAGGATATAGAAAAATCTATTCAGTATCCTAATTCTGCAAAAGATGAATCTGGAAGGTTGTTAGCGGGGGCAGCTGTAGGGATTACACACGATATGATGGAAAGAGTGAATGCTTTAGTTAAAGCACAGGTAGACGTAATAGTAGTTGATACAGCTCATGGACATTCTAAAGGAGTTATTGATGCAGTTAAAAGAATTAAGATTGAATATCCTAATCTACAAGTAATAGCGGGAAATGTAGCTACTGCAGAGGCTACTATAGATTTGATCAAAGCAGGTGCGGATGCAGTTAAGGTTGGGATAGGGCCAGGCTCTATATGTACTACTAGAGTAGTTACAGGTATTGGAGTACCTCAAATTACTGCAGTTCTAAACTGTGCTAAGGCTGCCAAGGAATACAATATACCCGTTATTGCAGATGGAGGAATTAAGTATTCTGGCGATATTACCAAAGCTATAGCAGCTGGAGCAAATGTAGTAATGGTAGGCTCCTTATTTGCAGGGACAGATGAAAGTCCTGGAGAAGAAGAACTATATGAAGGTAGAAGATTTAAGGTTTATAGAGGTATGGGTTCCATGGGAGCTATGCAGGCAGGCAGTAAAGACAGGTATTTCCAAGAGGATGTTAATAAATTAGTGCCAGAAGGAGTAGAAGGAAGGGTACCTTATAGAGGACCATTGGGAGATGTAGTATATCAGCTTCTTGGTGGATTAAGATCTGGAATGGGTTATATAGGTGCAAAGAATATTAAAGATCTACACGAAAAAGCTAAATTCATTAAGATAACCAATGCATCACTAATAGAAAATCACCCTCACGATATCAACATTACAAAAGAAGCTCCTAATTATAGTAGAAGATAGGAGGGGATGATTTGATTTTAATTTTAGATTTAGGTGGTAAATTCAGTAGATTTTTAGGCAGAAGAATCAGAGAGAGCCAAGTCTATTGTGAAATTGTACCCTATAGCTATTCAATAGAAAAGATTAAGGCAAAAAAACCTGAAGGGATCATCATATCTGGAGGAACACCAACGGATGTGGTATCCATAGATAAATTGGATAAAGGGATATTCAGCTTAGGAGTACCCGTTCTTTCAATTGGCTATGGTGCCGATATAATGAATGAGGTTTATGGAGGAAAATCCACTGACCCTTCTACTTATGATTATAATTTTGAAAATATCAATATAGATAGGGAAAGTCTTCTGTTCAATGGATTGGATGAAGAGCTATCCCTATGGTTGGATGATGAATATATAATTGAAACCATTCCCAAGGGTTTTAGCCAAATAGCTAGATATGGTGAAAAAATAGTTGCAGTTGAAGATAAGAAGAATAAAGTCTATGGAGTAAAGTTTCATCCAGAAATAGAAACATCCCAAGATGGAAAGGATATAGTCGATAACTTTCTATTTAAAATTTGTAATTGTGATAAAAAATGGGATATGGAGAAGTTTATAGAAAACAGTATAGAGGAAATCAGAAAGCATGTAGGAGATAGAAAAGCTCTATGTGCCCTATCTGGCGGAGTAGATTCCTCAGTAGCAGCAGTGTTGGTTCATAAAGCTATTGGAGATAAGCTGGTATGTGTATTTGTAGATCATGGACTCCTAAGGAAAAATGAAAAACAACAGGTAGAAGAAATATTTAAAGATCAATTCCATATGAATCTTATAACTGTAGATGCAAAGGATAGGTTTTTAAATAAGCTTAAAGGAATAGTAGATCCAGAACAGAAGAGAAAAATTATAGGAGAAGAGTTTATCAGAGTATTCGAAGAAGAACAGAAAAAGCTTAAGGATATTGATTATTTGATTCAAGGAACCATATATCCAGATGTAATAGAATCAGGAATGGATGGTAAGGTAGCGGTAAAAAGTCATCATAATGTGGGTGGCCTACCAGAGGATATTGATTTTGAAATACTTGAACCTTTAAGACAACTATTTAAGGATGAGGTAAGAGAAGTAGGAAGACTACTAGGTATATCCGAGGAGATCGTAGGAAGGCAGCCTTTCCCTGGGCCTGGTCTAGGAATTAGGGTATTAGGGGAAGTAACGGAAGAAAAACTTGAAATAGTAAGGGAAGCAGATTATATATTTAGAGACGAAATCAAAAAGGCAGGTTGGGAAGATAAGATCTGGCAATACTTTGCAGCATTGCCAGATATCAAAACCGTAGGAGTAACCCATGGTGAAAGAACCTATACCTATACTGTAGCCTTAAGGGCAGTCAATAGTATAGACGGCATGACAGCCCAATGGGTGAAAATACCCTTAGATCTATTGGAGAAGATATCCACAAGGATTACCGATGAAATACCTCGGGTAAATAGGGTAGTATATGATATAACAGGAAAACCACCGGCTACAATTGAGTGGGAGTAACTCCCAATTTATCAAGCCCAAAGGGCGAATATAAATTGATGGAGTTACCCCTACCAGGGTTGGCAGGCTTATACCGACTGTAAGGAGATATAAGTCCGCAACCTACGGCTGGAGTAAGAATGGAAAGTCTTGGAACCTTTGGAAACAGAGGAACCAAGACTTTTTTTGAGAGTAATATCTGAATAGCCATAAGTACCGCCGTATCTGTCACCTTTAGATACTATACCAATCAATTGCATTTGTACTATCAATCCATGTTTTGGTGGATAATGTAAAAGTATTTAGTCCCTCTTGAATTCTAGGGAATTGAATTCAGGATTATGCAATATAGAATCTTTGGATCCTCTTTTTTTGTTTTTTATAAAAAAATTATGATATAATACCTTTAACAATAGAAAGCAAAACTTTATAAAATGGAGGCTACTATGGGTTATAGTTATGATAAACTATGGAAACTATTAATTGACAAGAAAATGAACAAAGAAGAACTTCGAAAAAGAACTGGTATGTCCTCAACTACTTTAGCCCGTATGGGTAAAGATGAGAATGTTAGCTTAGATGTATTGGGAAGGATATGCAAAGAATTAGAATGTGATGTTGGAGATATTATCAGCTATAAAGGAGAGCAATAAAGGGTAAAGGGGTATGATTTATGGAGAAACTCAACAACCAAGTTAAATCAAAACAAAGAATAGAAGATCATGGAGAGGTATTTACATCTGAAAGAGAAGTTAATGCTATGCTAGATTTAGTAAAGCAAGAAACGGAAAGGATAGATAGCCGTTTTTTAGAACCAGCATGTGGTACAGGTAATTTCCTTGCCGAGATTCTAAACAGAAAGCTAAAGGTAGTAAAAAGCAGATATTCCAAAAATAAATCTGACTATGAAAAATATGCAGTAGTAGCCATTACCAGTATTTATGGTGTAGATATTTTAGAAGATAATGTTTTAGAATGTCGTGACCGCATGTTTTCTATTTTTAATGAAGAATATACAAGGGTATGCAAAGAAGAAGCTAATGACGATTGTCGTGATGCAGTAAGGTTTATCTTGTCTAAAAATATTTTACATGGGGATGCTTTGACAATGGAAACATTGGAAGGTGATCCAATTATATTTTCAGAATGGTCCTTGGTTAGTGGAAATATGATAAAACGAAGAGATTATCGTTTTGACGAATTACTAGCAGGACATCAGGAACAAATCTCAATATTCATGATGGGCTGGGAATATGATGAGGAAATCCAAGCATTTATTCCAGCGCCTATAAAAGAGTATCCTCTTATGGATTATAGGAGGGTGCAATATGCTGAATAAAGATTTGTACTCAAATATGTATAATCCAGATGTATTATCAACTCTTGCGAATCTTTCGAGTGATGAGGTATTTACACCACCGGAAATTGTAAATAAGATGTTAGATTTACTACCAGATGATCTATGGTCTAATCCAGAGGCTACTTTTCTGGATCCTGCCTGTAAGTCAGGAGTGTTTTTAAGGGAGATTGCCAAACGTTTAATTGAAGGATTGGAGGATGGAATACCAGATCTTCAAGAAAGATTAGATCATATTTTCCATAATCAATTATACGGTATTGCCATCACAGAACTTACTAGTTTACTTTCTAGAAGAAGTGTCTATGGGTCTAAATATCCTAATAGTATATTTTCCTTTAGTGCCTTTGATAATCCAGTAGGAAATATTAAATATAATATTATTGAACATACATGGGAAGGAAATAGATGTAAGTATTGTGGGGCATCCAAATCAGAATATAAGCGAAGTGATGAATTAGAAACTTACGCATATGAATTTATACACAGAAAAAAACCAGAGGAGATATTTAATATGAAATTTGATGTAATAATAGGAAATCCACCATATCAATTGAATGATGGGGGAGGAAGGGGTGATAGTGCATCACCAGTTTATGATAAATTTGTTGAACAAGCAA
>JAAYRD010000153.1 GCA_012518955.1 Tissierellia bacterium
ATTATTTCTATGTGATATTGCTTCATTCTAATTCTCATATAAATCCAATAATTAAAAATCTCCTGGCGCTAAAATTTTTCTTCTAAGGGGTGAATTTAAGACTATTGAGGTTACAATTTTTCCATATCCCATAAATTCTTCTAATAATTCATTCATAGAGTCCACATCTGGTGTAGATGCTTTAATTATATAGTTAGCTCCACCTGTAACTGCATGAATTTCTGTTATAGCTTCTTTAGTTAAAGCTATTTCTACAAACTCTTCATAAGATAAATTTAAATCACTTATTTCAATATAGAAAACAACTTTTCTACCTATTTTCTTTGGATTCACTATAACTGTAAATGCTTCTATTACTCCTTTTTCTAAGAGCTTGTTTACCCTCTCTTGGACGCTAGGCCTACTTAGGTTTACTTTTTTGGATAACTCTGTCATTGTTATTCTAGAATTCTCCTGTAAAAGAATTATTAGTTCTCTGTCAATTTCATCCATAACATTTACCCCCTTACAACATCCTATCTTATATAATTATACCATAATTAAATAAGCTGCAAGGATAAAAAGAATGAAAGAATATAAATAAATAGAAAAGTTCATATTACAAGACAATTTTTGCTATAATAATAAATAGTTTTAATTTCATATCATTGGAATTGATAAAATGGGCATACATTTAAGGGAGATACTAGAATCAGACTTTTTTATAGAAAGTAAAGTATTGGCAGGCAAGAAAGGTTTGGGAAGAATTGTCCAAGGTGTTTCATCTCAGGACGCACCTACTGGCGGTCAGTGGGCTAGAGGAAAGGAATTGATCCTTTCGACAGGATACTTTTTTAAGGATAATATTGAATATTTTAAAGAGATAATAATCGAAGCAAATAAGAATGATTCAGCAGGTATAGGTATCAAGGTTGGTAGATATTTAGATGAAATACCAGAGGAAATAATAGAACTATGTAATAGTTTAGACTTTCCCCTCATTGATTTACCTAAAAATGCTGCATGGATAGAGATAGCCAATGCTATTAACGAAATTGCTTTAGATATACATATAGAAAAACTGAACAATTTTATTCAGATATATGGGAATAAAGATCGGGATAGGAAAGTAAAAGAAATAATAGAAAGCCTTTCCCTGGATATAGAAAAGCCAGTAGAAGTCTATGATTTTTGTAAAAATAAGATATATTCAAGTTCTAATAGGAACATTAAAAACGTTCCATTAGATGACTATAATTATATATGGAATCCTGATTCTAAACATGAGAAGTAAAGTCTATCTGAAAAAATTGATATATTTAGGATAAAAAGCTTTGAAAATGATAGGAAAAATTTACGGACAGTTGTTCCGATAGAAATAGACGATATAATACTTGCCTATCTTGTAGTGTGGGAAAATCAAGAAAGAAGTGACTATTATGATCTATATATAATAAGATTAAGCTTTATTCTTTTGCTACACGAATATGGGAGTATGTATTTTGAAAGCTCATTGAGGGACAAGTATCAGGATGAGTTGATTCTCCAAGTAATAAACAATGAGTTTGAAAACGAAACCAAAATGGTAAAAAGGATTTTAGATACTAATGAGTTATACTTATGCATAAGTATAAAACAATTGAATAATAAGATAGATCTATATGAACATAGAGAAAAAATATCCAGGTGTATCTATCGTGTTTTTCGAAGGAATGAAGTAATTTTCGGTTTAATAGATAAAGATGAAATAGTTATACTCTATATAAGCGATAAAAGTTTAAATGAAATCGATAACTTAGTCCAAGCAGGCTTAAAAGAAGTTATTAAAGGATTTGAAGATGAGATACAAAAATCAAAGTTTGTAGCAGGAGTTTGTGGGGATCTTGTGAATATAAAAGATATTAAAAATCGATATACTGAAAGTTTGCAAACTATTAACATATCAAAATATATCTATCCAAACTCTAAAGTTATTTTTTATGATGATCTAGGACCTTTCAAATTTATTAACCTAGAAGAATTTAAAGAAGAAAATATGAGCATATATACTAAATATATTGAACCCTTAACATTACAAGAAGATGGCCAAGATCTTATATTAACTTTAAAGACTTTTTTAGAAAATAATTTAAATTATTCTTTAGCCTCTAATAAATTATTTGTTCACAATAATACAGTAAGATACAGAATAAATAAAATTAAAAATTTGGTTGATATAGACTTTGATGATTCCATGGAAAGATTAAAGCTTGAGATTGTTTTAAAATTTTTAAAACTATTCAAGTAAATATAATTATAGAAACTTAGAGCATAGGTTATAACCTATGCTCTTTTAAATTGATCCTAAGCCCATTGAAAAAATTTACAAAAACACGAGGTTTTTTAAAAGTATTTATAACGGATTGATCTAATTTATAGACTATAATTACAATTACAGCATTTTCATTATCTATAAAATTTAAAAGTTGGGAGGAAAACATTATGGAAAATTATTTAAAAGTAGCCAATGATCCAATTCTTTGGCTTATGTGTTTACCCCTTGTTTTAATAGTGGGTATACAAGCAATTATTTTTACAAGGAAAGCCTTTGCAACAGGAAAAACGGTTAAATTAAGCCGTGAAGAAGGTATAAAAGCATTTAGAGTAGGAGCTATTGCAGCAATAGGACCATCATTATCTGTACTTGTAGTAATGCTTGGAATGATGGCAGTTGTTGGAGCACCTATTACTTGGTTAAGATTATCAATTATCGGCTCTGCACCTGCAGAACTTGCAGCAGCTGCAATGGGAGCACAGGCTATGGGAGTTGAATTCGGGTCCCCACAATATGATGTAACGGCATTTGCTTCATCGGTTTGGACTATGACATTAAAAGGAGGATTATATCATGGATTTTAAAGAATATGCAAAAGCCATCGAGCAGGATATAATTAGATGGAGACGAGATTTGCATCAAATACCAGAAATTGGCCTAGAATTACCTAAAACATCAGCCTATGTTCAAGAACAACTTAAGGATATGGGAATAGAATTTGAAACATATGTAAATGGCTCAGCAGTAGTAGCTTTAATAGGTGGAAAACATCCTGGAAAAACAATAGGATTAAGAGCTGATATGGATGCCCTTCCAATAGAGGAAGAAACAAATATGCCTTATTCATCAACAAACGGTAATATGCATGCTTGTGGCCATGATGCACATACAGCTATGTTATTAGGTGCAGCAAAATTGCTAAAGGATAAGGAAGATTTGTTAAAAGGAACTGTAAAGCTATTATTCCAACCAGGAGAAGAAGGTTTTGCTGGAGCTAAGCATATGATAGAGGAAGGAGTTTTAGAAAATCCTAAGGTAGACACTATATTAGGCCTTCATATAGGAAGTCCATCACAAGATGTTCCCGACGGTAAAGTTATAGTAAACCATGGAAAAACCATGACTTGTTTAGATCAATTTTGGATAAAAGTAAAAGGAAAAGGAGCTCATGGTGCTTATCCAGATCAAGGAGTGGATCCAATGGTTATAGCGGGGCAAATTATAGGAGCTCTTCAATGTATTGTAAGTAGAGAAAAAAGTGGTGTAGAGCCTGCAATAATAACTATTGGAAAAATTAGTGGAGGAACAGCTTTTAATATAATACCTGATTTTGTAGATATGGAAGGAACTGCAAGATTTGCCGATCCTGAATTAAGAGAGTACGCAGCAAAGAGAATTGGAGAAATTGCCACGGGTATTGCCAAAAGTATGAGGGGTGATTGTGAATACAAATACCATTTTGGATATCCTCCACTTGTAAATTCAAAAGAGGTTACAGAAAAGTTCGTAAAATCTGCTAAAAAAGTAGTGGGAGAAGATGATATAATAGAGGTAACAAATCCTATTATGGGTGGGGAAGATATGGCGTATTTCTTAGAAGAAGTTCCAGGAACATTTTTCTTCTTAACTTCAAGTGTATATGATTCACAAGGTAATTTTATACCCTCCCACAATTCGAAATTTGATGTAGTCGAAGATGTTCTTCATATTGGATCCGCCTTGTTTGTACAAGCAGTATTTGATTTCTTAAATGAGTAGTAGGTTTGAGCAAAAACAGGATTAGAACATAATAAACAGGGGACCTGGTAGTTCCCCTGTGATTTCTATCTACTCCCTGTTTAATTTATATATCATCTAAATCTCCTTTTCCTTAATGCTAGTTATGTCGTAAGGAGTCTCCTGATATACGCAATAATTCAACCAATTGGTGAATAATAAATCCCCGTGGGCCCTCCATCTCATAAGAATTCCCTCATCCTCATTTCCATTTTTAAAGTAATTTATAGGTTTCTTCGTATTCATCCCTCTAGATCTATCCCTTAAATATTCCTTATAAAGAGTATCCCGACCATATTCTCCATGGCCCGATACGAATACAAATCTATTATCTAAACTAATAGCCAAATTTACACCTGTGTCTTCTCTACTGGCGATTATCCTTAAGTCCCTTATACTTCTTACATCCTCTTCTAACGTATAGGCATATCTAGATTGGGGAAAATAGAATATATCGTCAAAACCTCTTGTAAGTACGCTGTCTTCCAATACCTCATATTCAAATATTCCAAATATTTTCTTAGTCAATATATATTTGGGAATACCATAGTAGTAATAAAGAGCTGCTTGGGAGGCCCAGCATATGAACATGGTAGAATA
>JAAYRD010000154.1 GCA_012518955.1 Tissierellia bacterium
GAATAGAAAATGTATTAACATATCAAAAGTTAATAGGGGCAAATGTGCCAGAGAATTTTATTCCAAATGAAATAAAGGACAGGTTTGAACAAGGTGACTATAAGCAAATAATTATAAACTCAAAATTTAAAGCGGCTACTGATGAAGAGAATACCCAGATAGAAAAAATAGAAAAGGTAATAAAAAAATATGATAGTGAAGCAATACTCACAGGTGAAGGGGTTCTTACAAAGGATTTAATAACAATAGCAGACAGTGATTTTAAAAGGGTAAATACTCTATCTATTTTAGCTGTATTTACTATAATCCTTATGGTATTCACCTCGTTTTCTATACCAGTACTTTTAATAATATTGATTATGCTAGCTATATTTATCAATATGAGTATTCCCTATTACCTAGGCCATTCAATACCGTTTATAGCGGGTATAGTAATAGGCTCTATTCAATTAGGGGCAACGGTAGATTACGCCATATTACTTACAACTAGGTTTAGGGAAGAGATAAGGGAAGGACATGAAAAATTTGAAGCCATGGAGATTTCAGTTAGAGAATCAGCAAAATCTATTATAACTAGTGGATTAGCATTCTTTGGCTCAACCATTGGAGTTGCAGTAATATCTCAAATAGAAATAATAAAAAGTTTAAGTTCTATGATAGCGAGGGGAGCACTGATAAGTACAGGTGTAATACTATTTATATTGCCAGGGGTACTGGTAGTTAGTGAAAGCTTGATAAGATCTACATCTAGAAATTGGAATAAAGGTGCTGTAGAAAAGGCTGAGAAAGGAAGGATTGTATATGAAAACAAATAAAAAAGTAGCTAGAATAATGGCTATAGTAATGATTTCAACCCTACTCTTGTCAAATGTTGCTATGGCAGAGGGAGGGGTATCTAAAGAAGAAACGGTCTATGTAAACTTAAACAACAAGGGAGAGGATATAGATAAAATATCTAGCATATGGATTCATTCCGATACTCCTTTGAACACTATAGAGGATAGAAGCATATTAAAGGATGTAGTAAATGTTAAGGGGAATGAGATTCCAACTGTAGAAGATGACAAATTAATATGGAATACAGATGAACAAGATATATATTACCAGGGAAAAGTAGACAAAGAATTACCAATTAAACCAGAGATTAAATATTATTTAGACGGCAAAGAAGTAGAGATAGAAGATATAGTAGGTGAATCTGGTAAATTAAAAATTGTAATCGAAGTTAAAAATGGTGACAAACGCTCAATAGACTTAAAAGATTCTGGAAGTAAGACAGTTTATGCCCCCTACATGGTAGCCACATTAGTAGATTTACCTGTAGATAAATTTACCAATGTAAAGATAAATACAGGCAAAATACTATCCGATGGTAGTAATCAAGTAGCAACCTTTGTATCTCTGCCAAAGTTTGGAGAAAGCTTAGGTATAGGAGATGACATAATAGATTTACCTAATACTTTAGAAATAGTTTCCGATGTAGTAGATTTTGAGATGAAACCAATAGTATTTACAGTTACATCTGAAATCCCTGAAATAGATGGATTGGAAGATGTTAAAGACTTGGATCAGCTGATAGAAGGAATAGGAAAGATAAAAGATGCAAGTGAAAAGCTGATGGAAGCCACTGATAAGCTATATGAAGGACAAATTAAACTGGATGGTGGAATAGGTGAACTAGTTGGTGGAATAGGACAATTTAAATCTGGTGCAGGTTTGCTATCCGATGGTTCATCTAAATTGAAAGAAGGTATTGGAGCTGCTCGTGAAGGTAGTATAAAAATAGATGAAGGTTCAAGGATCCTATCTCAAAGTGGAGAAAATTTGGGAAAGGGATTCGTAGAATTGGGAGAAGGGGCTGTTCAATTTGGAGATAAGGCTGGGAAATTTTCTCAAGGTGCTAAACAACTAGCAGATGGTGTAGAAAGGATTCCAGAAGGGACCAAAGCGTTAAACAATGGAATGGAAGAGATAATCAATGGAACTGAAACCATAAAAAATGGACAGGATGGATTAACTCAAGGACTTGGAAAGAGTATAGAGGCCATTGAAAATATAAAGGTAGGCAAGGAAAAAGAGGGTCAAGCAGTAGGATTAGCATTGACTGCATTGGATGGACTAGATAAGATAGCATTGGGAATTGAAAAATTACCTGGTGGTGAGGAGCTTGCTGGGCCTATGAAGAATATACTGGCACAACAAAGGACAGTACTAGAAGGTTTAAATTCATCTAATGATGAGCTATTGCTAGCATTAAATCAAGTAGAAGAAGGATTGAAGGAAGCCCAAGGAGCCTCTGTGGAATTGGCAGAAGGCATGGATAATATAAATAACGGGCAGAAGGGAATAGGTAATGGGTTAAATGAATTGACAGCAGGAGCAGAGGAATTAGTAGATGCATCCAACAGGTTGACTGAAGGTAGTATTGGATTGCAAAAAGGGGCAGATAGCTTAAGCAGAAATGCATCCATAGCACGAGACGGTGCAGGTAAGTTTACAGAAGGTTCAAAGGGATTATCCAAAGGGGCTAAGGATCTATCCAGTGGACTAGGAGAATTAAACAAAGGTGCAGATGAACTACACGGTGGTATTTCTGATTTATCAAAAGGAGCCAATCAATTGGATCAAGGTGGCAAAGAAATTAAAAAGGGAAGCAACCAACTGGTAGAAGGAACCGGCGAACTAAACAAAGGTATGAACCAATTTCACCAAGAAGGAATAAAGAAGATAAGTGATGAGTTAAAAGTAAGTGATATAGATATAGCAAATATACTGAAGACTAAGGATGAATTGGTTAATATATCAAAAGATAATAATAGCTTCACAGGAATAAATGAAAATATGGAAGGCAGCCTTAAATTCATAATGAAAACCGAAGGTATAAAGGGAGAAGAAGAGATAGAAAAATTAGATATAAAAGAAGAAGGAGATCAAAATAAAGGTTTCATAAACTGGATAAAAGAAAAATTTAATAAATAAAGGGTTGCTCCATATAGCTTCATTGAGGACATATCTAGGCGGTAGGTTTTAATTAGAATAGACCTGCTGCCTATTTTGTTTTATATAGTAGATTATTGTTTTTAGGAAGATTATAATATAGTATAGATGATTAATTGGAATCTTAACTGTTCCATGGTAGAAAATGATATAAATCCATGTAGAGGTATAGTGGATATTGGTAAGTACAATATATAATAAGGAGACAAATATGCTTAAAAAACATGGGAAAATTAAAAAAGTTTTTATCCTAATCTTTGCCATAACAAGTATATCATCATTTTGTATATGGCAGAACAATGACATAGTTGCAACACAATCTGATTATATAAATTCTAAGATACCTGATGAATTTAATGGATTTAAAATAGTTCAAATTTCTGATTTGCATAATAAAAGGTTTGGAAAAAATCAGAAGAATTTGCTACAGAAAATTGAAGAGGTTTCTCCAGATATAATTGTAATTACTGGAGACTTAATCGATAGAAGACGATACGATCTTGATACTGCAATAATATTTATAAAAGGTGCTATGGAAATTGCTCCTATATATTATGTTTCAGGGAACCATGAAGCATGGTCCAATGATTATAAAAACATTAGTCAAAGATTGCTAGATTGTGGGGTACATATCCTAGATGATGAAAAAATTAAACTGATAAAGAATCAAGCAAAGATAGAGATATTGGGCTTATCGGATCCAGATTTTTTAACATCAGGCTATATGGAGGGCACAGATATATCTAAATTAAAAGAACATCTCACACATTTTTCCGATGATTCTATTTTCCAAATTTTACTTTGCCATAGACCGGAGCTTTTTAATCTATATGTAGATGAAAGTATAGATCTGATTTTCTGTGGACATGCCCATGGAGGACAATTTAGGATACCTTTTATTGGTGGATTAGTAGCACCAGATCAAGGTTTATTTCCTAAGTATACAAGTGGCTCTCATATGAAGAACCAATCAACTATGTTTGTCAGTAGGGGGTTGGGTAATAGCATAATACCAGTCAGAATATTTAATAGGCCAGAGATTGTGGTAGTTACTTTACAAAGCCAATAATATTGCAATTCAATATAGTTTGTAATTATTATTGAAATGCATTTTTATTTAAATGACATAAGGGATATTAGTATTTAGGATATATTGTAAAAAATATATCCTAATTTGTTTTCTGAGTTAGGTTAATAGGATGAATTTTACTTATAAAGAGGGTAAGTTATCATTTTGTATGATAGAATATTTTTAATCCAATAGAAGATTATTATTCTATCTATAAAAGAAGGGATTTATATTAAAATAAAGAACTTAATATAGTGGAAGCAATATGGAAAAAGAATTAAGGGGGAAATAGTTATGAAACAGTTTAAAGGCAGCTTCATTTTATTAACAACTGCAATTATATGGGGAACTTCTTTCGTATCACAAAAGTTGGGTATGAACTATATTGAGCCCTTTACTTTTAGTGCATCAAGATTTTTGCTTGGTGCAGTAGTGTTGATTCCAGTAATATTTATATTTAATTCACTGAATAAGAGAAAAAAGACTACTCAAGATGGAGATGAAGAAAAGCTGGAGTTTGAAACAAGGGACCTAGTGAAGGGTGGAATTCTTTGTGGATTGGCAGTATTTCTGGGTGCTTCTACTCAACAATGGGGTATTGTCTATACAACTGCTGGTAAAGCAGGGTTTATAACTGCCCTCTATATTGTTATTGTACCTTTACTTGGGATATTTATAGGCAAGAAAATTAAGCCTCTCACCTGGGTTGGAGTAGCATTAGCTGTAGGAGGACTATATCTGTTAACCATTCAGGAAGGTCTATCCATTCAAAAAGGAGATGCTATCGTTTTAGTTGGTACCATATTTTGGGCATTACAGATCATTTTAGTAGAAGCCTATGTTGACAAAACAGACGGTTTAAAGTTATCCTTTGTTCAATTTCTAACCGCTGGAACATTGTCAGCAATTGCAGCAGTAATATTTGAAAATCCTAAAATGAATGATATTATCGCCTGTGCAGGTCCAATTCTATATACAGCTATTGTAGTTGTAGGGGTAGCTTATACCTTACAGATTATAGGGCAGAAGTATACCAGTTCTACCGTTGCAGCCATTATATTGAGTATGGAGGCTTTATTTGCTGCAATTAGTGGAGCAATTTTTCTTGGTGAATCCATGACCCCTAGAGAGCTATTTGGTTGTTTTCTAATGTTAGTAGCTGTAATAATGGCACAGGTTGAACCTGAAGAAGTATTGGAAGCATCATAAATCTTTCAGGAGAACTAGAGTTTAGTAAGTAAATGAAAAGGAGGTAATTATGGAAAACAATAATATTAATAAAGTTTATATAGCGGCTATATCCTATGCTTTAATTACTGGTTTGTCCTTTTTATTTTCAAAGATAGCCCTAAGTACTACTGTTCCATTAGATCTATTAGCCCATCGCTTTACCGCATCGTTCTTAGGGATTATGATACCAGTATTACTTAAATGGGTTAAATTAGACTATAATAGAAGCATCAAAGATGAGTGTGTTTTCCAATTTAGGAACTGTAATTTCTATAATAGCAGGAGCTGTTTTCCTAAAGGAAGAAATATTTTACTATCATATTATAGGATCCATTCTCATAATAGGTGGCGTTATAGGAGCTAACTTTTTAGACAAGGATCCAAGACTTAATCAAGGTTAAATTAACTGTAGTAGGTGAAAATTATGATAGAAATTGAAAAAAATTATATCTAAAAGGAAAAACAAGATGAACATGGGGAATAATATAAAACACAAAGGATGGTGTAAATATGGAAAAGATAATTCCAAATAGGGAAGAGGCATATAGGCTATTAACAAAATATAATAAAAGTGAAAGCCTTATAAATCATGCTTTGGCTGTCGAGGCAGTTATGGTACACTTTGCTGAATTGTTTGGAGAAGATAAGGAGAAATGGGGAGTTATAGGTTTAGCACATGATTTAGACTATGAAATGTATCCAGAAGAACATTGTAAAAAAACAGAAGAAATACTAAAAGAGGAAAATTGGCCTGAAGACTATATTAGAGCAATTGTAAGTCATGGATGGAAAATTTGCACCGATGTAGAACCTATAGAGAGAATGGAGAAAGTACTATATACCATCGATGAACTAACAGGATTAATAACAGCTAATGCTTTAATGCGTCCTACAGGAATGGATGGGATGAAGGTTAAATCTGTAAGGAAGAAATGGAAGGATAAATCCTTTGCCGCTGGCGTCAATAGGGAAGTCATTGCCGAAGGTGCAGAGATGTTGGGAATGGATTTAAGTGATGTAATAGCAGAAACTATAAAAGCAATGCAAAAAGTAGCAGATGAGATAGGGTTAGCTAAATAGTATGAAGAGGTGATTTGTGATAGCTTGCTGTACTATTATTTTATCATTCTATGGTTAAGGGGGTATAGTTACATGTTAAATTTAGTAAAACCTAAAAAACTGAGCAAAGGCGATAAGGTTGCCGCTGTTAGTCCCTCTTGGGGTGGTGCAGGTGATAAGGACTTGTTATGGCGATATAAACAAGGGAAAAAGAGACTTGAAGATATTTTTGGTCTTGAAGTTATTGAAATGAAAAATACTTTAAAGGGTACTGATTATGTTTACGATCATCCCGAAAAACGTGCAGAAGATTTAATGGAAGCATTTAGTGATAAATCAATTAAGGGAATATTTGCTTGTATTGGTGGAAATGATAGCATTAGGTTATTACCTTATATTGATTTTGAAATTATCAGAAAGAATCCTAAAATATTTATGGGATATTCAGATAGTACAGTTATCCATTATATGTGCCTAAAGGCGGGAATCTCTAGTATTTATGGTCCTTCCATATTGGTGGACTTTGCAGAAAATGTAACTATGCCTGATTATACAGTAAAATGGTTAAAAAAGACCCTTGGGGATATTCCACAATCTGAAAAATGGACATCGGAATTTTTACCTTGGGAAATAGAGAATAAAAATATTCAAAGAAAATTCAAAATAAATAATGGATATGAGCTTTTACAGGGAGAAGGTATAGCCCAAGGAAGATTGATTGGTGGTTGTATAGAAGTAATGGAATTTATTAAGGGCACCGAACTTTTTCCTAAAGTAAGTGATTTTGATGGCAGTATTTTATTTTTTGAAACATCAGAGGATAAACCTAAACCTGACTTTATTGAATATTGGTTAAGAAATTATGGTGCAATGGGGGTTTTAGAAAGAGTCAACGGTATAATCTTTGGGAAACCACAAGATGAAATGTATTATGAAGAATATAAGCATGCTATTATTAAAATATTGGCTGAATATGGTAGAGAAGATTTGCCGGTATTATATAATCTAAGCTTTGGACACTGCGAACCAAAATTTTGCATTCCCTATGGAGGAATGGCTCAGATAGACTGCCAACAAAAAATATTTTCTATATTAGAGTCCGGAGTAATTGAGTAAGAAAATCGTGAAACACACGGGTGACCTTTGGTCTCTCGTGTGTTTCATTCTCCATATGATTATAATTGAGGATTATTTATTCCAGTTAGGAGGAATTGAATATGGAAGTTATTGCATGGGTACTTTTAGTTAGCTTTGTTTTGAAACTAGTAAGGGATATTATAGGTGAGCTTAAACGTAAGAAGAAGTAGGTTTATTATATCATGCTACAAAGTTTGGATTTGCTAACCTGTTAATGGGTATTATTTATAATAAAGGCAGGTGTAATCGATGACAATTAAAGACAAAACCTCCAACAAAGTAACCCTCTGGACTAGACAGGATATTAAAAGTCTAAATGACTTAGAAAGCAATGGGGTAATTAGGATAAGGAGGAAACATTTAGAAGAAAAGTTTGAAGAAATAGCGGACTATATCATTAATCTCTATAGTTGGTTTGTAGATGCAGCTGATAAAATCGTTCCAAAACCTAAAGGAGCAGAGTTTCCGGTCTGGTGCTCCATTAGTGAAGAAAATATGCTAAGACCAACTATAGATACTGTAGTCTATGTACTAGAGGTAGATAGATCTGAAATCATCTATTTTGATGGAATGAAATGGGATTACGTATTAAACCATCTATATATACCAAGAGACGAGAGAGATCAAGAAGAATATATGAAAGATATACGAAAAAAAGGATTTAAAGATGCTTTCTCATTTATTGATGGAGCAACCGCACATTTTTACCCTGAGGAAAAAAAGAGGGTAATGGATAGCTGGGTGAGAGTATTTGAAATAGATGAATGGAATATATTTAGAATTCAAGCTAATATCTGGGAAGTTAGACCAGAGATGATTAAGGATATATTGCATTATGAATGAGGATCGAGGATTTTCGCAATATTCGACAAAATTTTTGACGAGACCATATTTTTTCTGCTATAATTACTTATGTAAGAAAAACTTCTTTTCAGCCTTGCTTATTTTGTATCCAATATTATATTAAAGCCTTTCTTTTTTATGTTTTATTTAAAACACATCCTTTTATAGAAATAGTTTCATATAAGAAAGTCTTATACTAACTTTAATATATGAAAAAATAGTATAGAAAGAGGGATTTTATTTGAATAATGAGGATAAATTGTGGAAAGAACAGTTTAAAGATCTAAAGACAGCAGCTGACCTGTGTATAGATCAAATAACCATAACAGATGGAAATGGAGTATTTTTAAAGATAAGTAAGGATTGTGATGAATATTTTGGTATAAAAGAAGAGGATATGGTAGGAAAAAGCAGCTTTGATATGGAAAAAACTGGGATTTTCAACATCTCCTCTAGTGCAGAGGTAATTAGAAGAAGGCAAAAGGTACGATTTATCCAAACTACTAAGGCAAATAAGAGAATCTTTGTAACAGGATATCCGGTATTCGATGAAAATGAAAACATAATAAAGGTTGTAAATATTTCAACAGATATAACAAATGACGAAGATTTAGAAAGGGAATTGAAAGATACTGAAACTAAACTAGAGTGGTTAAAAAATGAAAGAAGAAAAAGAATGCGTAATGAAGAGAATTTCTTTGGCACTGAAAGTAAAAACATGAAAGAAATCAGGAGTTTAGTAGAGCACTTTGCAAGTAAGGATATATTGATTCTACTTTTAGGAGATACAGGAGTTGGAAAGAGCCATATAGCAAAATATATACACAATATAAGCAATAGGAATAAAGAGCCCTTTATCACTATAAACTGTGGCGCTATTCCCCATAATTTATTAGAATCTGAATTATTTGGCTATGAAAAGGGCAGCTTTACTGGTGCCTTACACACTGGCAAACCAGGGCTTTTTGAAATAGCCGATAATGGAACTATATTTTTAGATGAGATTGCTGAGCTACCTTTAGATTTACAAGTAAAATTGCTTACGGTTTTAGAAGAAAAGAAGTTTAGACGTATAGGTGGGGAAAATTATATTGATTTAAAGGCACGTATTCTAGCAGCTACTAATAAAGATCTTTCTAACTGTGTTAAAGAAGGAACCTTTAGAGAGGATTTATATTATAGAATTAATGTTTTTCCAATAAAAATTCCACCTTTAAGTGAAAGAGTGGAAGACATACCAGAACTAATAGATATATTTTTGAAAAGTTATAGCAACAAATATGAAACATCTAAAAAGGTAGGTCCTGATGCTTATGAAGCATTGTTATTATATAAATATCCTGGTAACATTAGAGAGCTTAGAAATATAATTGAAAGACTTGTAATTATAAATGAAGACGAAGTTATCACTGAAAAGGATGTAAGAAAGGTTATAAAAATTGATAATACAGTTAAAGATGAGAGTAAGGGTATGGAAAAAGAGGAAGAAATTGAAATAGTACCACTTAAAAAGGGCATAGAGGAATATGAAAAAAGCCTTTTAAAAGCCACCTCTAAAAAGTACAAGACAACTAGAGAACAGGCAAGGGTACTAGGAGTCGATCAATCAATTATAGTACGAAAGAGGCAGAAATATTCTATATAAATATTGATGCAATATTGCAGCGAATATGCAATATTGCATCAATAAAAATGCAGAGTAACATCGATAGAAAAAAACAAAGTCAAAAGATGTAGAAAATATACATCTTTTGACTTTGTTTTTTGGCACGCTTCTTGCAATATATATTTATAGATATGTTATTTAGAAAGGAGGATAAAAATTGAAGATAAACAGGGGAAGAATAGAAAAGGATTTCAAAAAAATTACAAGTATTTCATCAACAAAACTAGGATGTACTAGACTTTCTTATAGTAAAGAGGACAAGGAAGTAAGAAAATATTTAAAAGAGCAACTTCTAGAAATAGGAGCCGATTATAGGGAGGATTCAGTAGGAAATATAAGAGCAAAATACAATCCAAAAGGGCTCACAACTAAAAGTCTTCTAATAGGTTCTCATATTGACACTGTACCAAATGGAGGAAAATTCGATGGACTTACAGGTGTGGTATGCAGCTTAGAAGTCTTAAGAACTATCAAGGAAAACGATATAGAGCTAGGAAATCCCATAGAACTTATAATCTTTGCAGAAGAAGAGGGTTCAAACTTTGGAGTTACAATGATAGGCAGTAAGTATATAACAAATAAGATAGGGATAGAGGACCTAAAAAATCTTTATACAGATAGTGGAGAAACTGCCTATGACTATATACATGCTCAAGGTTTTAATATAGATCCTGAAAAGGATTTCCCAATTCAAAAGGGCAAAGAACTTGGTATGATAGAGCTCCATGTAGAGCAGGGTGGAGTATTAGATAAAGAGAATATAAGTGTTGGAATAGTTGAAGCCATTGCAGGCATGAATTCTGTAAAGGTAAGCTTAAAGGGAAGAGCAAACCATGCAGGTACTACTCCGATGAATATGAGAAACGATGCCCTACTTGCAGCTAGTGAGATGATATATAAGATGTCAGAAATCGCTTTAAACTATGAAACTGCTGTTATAACTGTAGGAAAAATACATGCGAAGCCAAACGCTTCAAACGTAATAGCAGGAGAAGTAGACTTCTATATAGATATACGTGATGTTGTACAAGAAAACATCGATGTAATTACAAAGAATGTAGAACAGCTTTGCTATTCAATAGCTAAAAAGGATAAAGTTGAAATTGAAATAGAGACCATTGGTTCTTCTAAAGTAGTAAAGATGGATAGAGAACTGGTAGATATTCTTGAGGATGAGGCAAAAGAAAAGAAATTAAGCTATAAGAGGATGAACAGTGGGGCAGTTCATGATAATGCAATGCTAAACGATATCATCCCTACCGCTATGATATTTGTGCCAAGTATTGAAGGCATAAGTCACAGTCCTTATGAAGATACTAATATGGAAGATATATTAGTTGGAACAGAGCTCTTATTAAATGCCTGTCTTAAGGTAGTTAATAATAGATAAATTAAAAAAGAGGAGGAGTAAAGATGAAGAATTATTTAGACGTAGCCAATTCTACGGCATTATGGTTCGCAGCAGTTCCAATTACCGTAGTAGTAATTATCCAAGCAATAATATTTTATAAAAGAGCTATGGCAAGTGCCAGCATAGTCGATTTAAGTAAGGAGGATGCTAAAAAAGCCTTTAAAGTTGGTGCTTTTTCAGCAATTGGTCCTGCCATGGGAGTATTTGTAGTAATGTTAGGACTTATGGCTGTAATAGGAGGCCTCTTGCATGGATGAGACTTTCTATCATAGGAGCTGCTCCTACAGAACTTGCAGCAGCTGAGATGGCGGCTAAGGGAATGGGTAAGACTCTAACTAGTCCTGATTATGGTCTTATGGAATTTGCTA
>JAAYRD010000005.1 GCA_012518955.1 Tissierellia bacterium
ACCTCTTGGAAGGCATAGCCACGATTATGATCGGCACCAGTATAGCTAGTAGCATAATTTAATCCATGAGCCTTCAATCCTCTTACATCATAAGCTGGCAATTCAAGCCCCTTTACTTCCATAGCATAATAATCCGTTCCTTCTCCCAAATATTCAGCAGCACGCTTGATACCATCAGCGAAAGTGTTAGCAAAAGAGCGGTGGTAAATAGAATATTATAACGATCCTATCAGTTTTTCTGTAGGTATAATATATTTTGGAATAGCTGCCCTTACGGTCATTTTAGGGTCTACAACTTGAGATATTTTCAAATCTACGGTCAGGCTAGCCAATATATAAGCATCCTCCCATTCCATTTCTAATCCACTCTTAATATGATTTACCGCCTGATTAGTAGCCTCATATACCGCTTCCTCCAGATCATCTCCCGATGCAATTACCATGGTGTATTCATCAGTTTCTACCAATGGCCATTTAATAGATCTGTTCTTAATCAAATCAATTTTAAGCATTACCTGGGCAGGTATTTCCAGTCCAGTAAAACAAATTTCTCCATCCCCCATAATAGCATGGCAATCTCCTAATGCTAATAGGGCCCCTGCTTGATTCACTGGAAAATATAATGTGGAACCAGCCTTTATATCCTTGGTATCCATATTTCCACCATGCCGCCATGGGCTATCCGTCGCCCACTCTCCATCTTCTTTCCTAGGCGCTACTCCTATTACTCCGATCATTGGACTAATGGAAAATCGAATCCCATTAAATACAACCTGCCCATCCTCTATATCCATAATTTTTATTATAGGTTTAACAACCTGATCCCCTAAAACACCCTCTTCCGGAACTACAGCCGCTACTCCCTTTTCTCCAATATCAATGCTAAGAATCTTCACCTGCAATAGATCTCCAGGCTCTGCCCCCTCTACATATATGGGGCCAGTAGCTGGGTTTAATCTATCGTAATCCACTTCCTCTAATATTTGTTCTTCACTCACTATCTGTTGAAAAAAGCAATCATTGGTCTCCACCACAATGGTATCCCCTGGTAATATTGATTCAATAGCCTTCATATCAGGTGAAAACCTATAGATAACCTTATCTCCCGAAATTATTTTCATCTCTATCCTCCTAGCATTATAATATTTTACCCTTTAAAACACAAAATTCCTGTACAAAACTATTATAGGTTTTAATTACCATATCATCTAATTGGCTACCTTATCCTTTTTCTCTATATCCGCAGGTGTTAAAGTTATTAATTCATATTCTTTTGGATTTTTCTTTCTATGTGCATCCATTAGTAAGTTGACCACTATCCCTATGGCAAAATATATTGCAAGGGATATATATCCATTCAATTCTAACTCTAGACTAGAACCAATAATGATCCATACCCCAACTATCATACCAATGATGAATAACCAATCTCCACCAGGCGCCCTATAGGGCCTCTCCCAATCGGGATGTTTTCTTCTCAATACAAGTGCATCCAAACAACATACAAAATATATTACCCCGGCAGCTATACAGGATACTGCGTAGATATATTGAACCCAATTAGTACCTGTAAAAAGGCAGAAAAATATTGAAAACAGTAATACTACAATATTGGCAACATAAGGTTGCCCATGTTTATTTAATTTAGTTAAAGCCTTTGGCAATTGATTCAATTGAGCCGCCCCATATAAAACCCTAGCAGATGAAGTCCAAAATCCCATCAAAGTTGTAAGGGCATGTAAAATACCAGCCACAATAGCAGCAATAGCAATTATTCCTGGTAACCCAAACTTTGCAATCAATTCAGGTTCTGGCATGCTCATCCCTGCAATTTCACCCCATGGAGCTAATCCAGACATGGCCATTACTACAAAAAAGTATAGTATTGCTGGCACAAATAATGCGGATAAAATAACCTTCCACATCTTGCTAGCTGGAAAATTGGTCTCCTCAATCATGGTAGGCGTCATCTCAAATCCAATAAATTTTAGTGAAAATACTGCAAATGCAATAAATATCCCCCTAAATCCACTAGGAAACATTCCACCATGCTCCGATATATTGGAATAAGACCAATGCCCACTAGTAAATAACGTTACTGCAACAATTATGGATATTACAACCATTGAAAAGAAAAAAATAGTTGCCAATCTACCAGTTAAACCGATATTAAAATTGGATATTATATACCAAAGGAAAATTATCCCGATTGCCACCCACAAGGTCATATTTGGTGGTATTGGAATAAACCAATTTATTGCCGTAATAAATATAAATGCCATCAATGGCGGTTCAACTATCTGTATTAAAAACATCATCCATTGTGCAGCCCACCCCGCCCTATGTCCAAAAGCATTGGTAGTCCAAATATCTACAGAAGAGGCAAATGGCAGCATGGCAGTAAGTTCTGAAAATGCAAGTCCTACGGGTATCAATAATAGGGCTAATATAGGAAATACAATTGCTCCCCCTGCACCAGTAACCGAAAACCAATATGGTGCTTCGGCCAACCATCCCCCTATTACAGATCCCGATGCTATAGCTATCATGTGGATAAATGTCAAATTTCTTTTAAGCTTTCTATCAGACATTACCTAAAACCCCCTTTAAATAAGATATATTGTCCCTAAGCTATCAACATTGGATATAGATTATTACCTTTCCATATATCACCTCCTATAACATATATATATTGAATTTTTGATAATATGAGTTATATTGTTGGATTTATGGAGTGATTGTAAAGAAGTAAATAAATAGGCATCAAATAACTCCATCTTTCATAGACGGGTTATTTGACGCCTATTCATAATATTATAGTAACTAATTTTTGTATAAGATTAAGGGATTACCAATCCATTTGATCAACTTTACCATTTTTATAAAACAAAAAAGATAACCTATAAAAGCTACCTTTTAGTACTCACATCTTTATCTAATTTTATTTTTCCACTTCCCATACACATGGAGTTCCCTTTCATTCCACTCATTTTTTATTTTTGAATTATAAGACCATGTATGCAATTATCATATATAAATTTATCAATTTTACTATAATCATTAGTATTATAGAATTCACTAAGCCTTATGTTAAATTCTCTTATGTGCTTTTCTGGAATGCTTAGGATTCCCTTTCCTTCGCTAATTAAAATTTTATTAGCACATAGCATAGATGTTCTTTTGTTTCCATCCCAGAACAATTGACTTCTCATCCCCCATAAAAAGTACCTTATAGCTCTTTCAGTGGCATTTTCTATGTTTAAAATCTTATCTATACTATCTATTATATTTTCTTTATTTGGAATAATAGGGATATAATCTACTCCTGATATGGATACATTGCCATTTCTTAAGACTCCCCACTCAAGGCTTTCATTTCTTGAAACGAAATAATTTATTTTACATATAAAATCAAGATCAAAGGGTTTTGCTATATTATCAATTAAATATTTCCAAGCATCCCTTAAATTTAATATTACCTCTACATCTCTCATCTTCAAATTTGCAACACTAATACCATCAAGAATTGTTTTAGTATCAGGAAAAGTTACATTACATCCTTCTAGTCTTGCACTATTATATATGTTTTCAACAATTAATTTCTTAGCCAAAAATACATTCTGCTCTAGGGTTAAATCATATTTATCCTTAAACATTGAAATCACACCTTTTCAACATTATCTAATGCTTTATATTTCTATATTTTATATTATCATTAAATAGTTATTACAACAAGGATACGTTAACTAATTGTTGCAAAATATCTGAAGGTATATTACCCTTATCGCCCTCTAGAACTATAATTATGTTCTTTTCAATTTTCTCCTTTCATTTTATAATTTGGATGATTACATTATACTAAATTAAAGATAATTCTTTATGCTTTTTTATTTTTGTCCAAAAGGGGGTTGCCAATCCAATATCTAACTCTGCCTTAATCAAGTCTTGACATAATGCTTTAGTTTCTTCATACCCCAATCCATGATAGTTGTTTTGTTCTATAATTTGTGTATTATGAGAGCATGTCCCACCTTTTTGTTTTAAATTAATATCTTTCATTGCTTTTACCTATATAATTATAATCATTTTGAATTCCAATTTGTGTACCATGCGAATTCTGGAAATTTTGCTGTCTTTGAATTATTTTAATATTAGCCTCTCCTTTAGGTTCAATTACAAATTTTATAATACCACATACAGAAACCAAAACAGTTACTCCAATACCACTAAAAATCCATTCTTTATTCCTGACCATCCAATCAATCATCTATATCCCTCTCGTATAATATATTTACGGTCTAATTACCGTGATAATGTCAAGTTATTGTAGAATATAAATATTAGAATATCCTCTTGTTTGACAGATATAGCTAATATATTAAACATTAATGTTGTAGATACTTTAGCCATAATAACTTTCTTTTGTTTTACTTAAAAATAAAGTTTATGCTCCCTAATTTTTTTAAGTATTTGCCTACCCCATGTATATTTTCCGTTGTTTATAGCTGGTGCATTATATACATCGCTAGGTAAGAACATTTTCTAATTTATTTCTTATTACTTTCTTCTCTAATTCTATAAACCCTAAGGCTTACCATTTAATTGGCTCCTATTTAACTCCATTTTAAAGGCCTTGGGTTTAGTCTATCTTGAAATCATATGACTTATATGGCCTTCTTGCGCTAACCTACATACTCTTTCTCATATCACCTTATTATTCCTTCCCAGTTTCTTAAAATATATATTTTACTTTTTCCATGTCATATGCTTTTTTAAGATAATCAGCCACTTCCAATCATAAAACTTCGCCATTTTTTGTATTTGCCAATAAAGTAATGTGGATTTTCCAATTAATACCTATCTTTTGATATCAATTTTTACCTTTGTGTACTTATACTAATCTTATTTCTTTATTTATTATACCTTGCATAACTAAAGGTTCTTCGCTTTAATTAAATTGTAAATAAAATGCTCCTTTCTGAAGTTTGATTTTTAGAAAGAATTAAATAATCTTCATCTATAGAAGGATGACAATCTAAACCATTAATCTTTTCCTAAGCAACATTTCTTGTACTTCTTACCACTGCCACAGGGACAGGGATCATTCCTACCTATCCTTTCCTTTTTCCTGATTATATGCATATTAGTTTTATTGACAATGCCTTCTATTTCATTTGGTGTATGTCCTCTATTGGACCAAATTCTAGTATTATTAGATAATGGCATAACCAAATTTAAAATCTGTTGAACTTGGTCTTCGCTATCAAAAGAAATTCCCCTTCTTTCAAATTCAAAAAATATATCTTCAAGTCTAAATTCGGTTTGGCAAACAAATTGTATATCTTCCGCCAACTCTTCAGCCTTTATATCATCTAATCTAAGGTTCTTTTCCAAAAATGCTTTCAGATTTCTAAATTCTTTTGTTCTTTCATAATAAAAATCATCCTTATATCTTAAAAGCTGGCTTTTTGCTGGTATATAGTAAGGTTTGTTTTCCTGTAACTTTAATAGATAATGAAAAGAATCATCGTACATAATACTTTCTTCAACAAAACAACCTTTATAATACTGAAAAATTTCATTATCTAATGTTTTCTTTAATACGGCATTATCGATGTCAATTGCATCTATTTTATCATTATTTTGCATATTGAATATTTCCACAACCTTGTCCTTTGGTACAATTCCGTATAGGTTTGTTAAGGCTCTTAAATAGTCAAATATTAATTTTGTTTTCTCCATCATATACTCCTTTAGTGTTATTTTATTGCATATGGAACATTTCTCAATAACCCAGAAAAACCCGTAAAACCCTTTTTGAAAATTATTAAAATCCATAGAGCTACTAATCCTTGCCACCTATGAAAAGAAGATGGGATTATTTGATGCCTAGAATTTGTCTTTATAAGGATTTCTAATAAATTAGAGGCTATAATGCCGAAACCTATTAAGTAATAATTGAATAAATAAAATTCTTCAATAAGATTAAGATATGTGATTCCCTAGGAAATGTTCTGCCAAAGCATAACTTAATCTACATTACCTAACTAGGTTGACAAGTCCTAGCAC
>JAAYRD010000026.1 GCA_012518955.1 Tissierellia bacterium
AGAGCCATAAAACTTCTCCTTTCATAAGTTTTTTTAATCTCCTTTATATTTTGGCTGCCTGCAGTCCTATTTATTCATGGAAAAAAGCTCATAAATATTATATGAGAATGGGGAAAAACTATTTTTATGAACGGAGGTGAGAAAATGAAAAATAAAGTTGTAGTTGAAAATATTTTAACACCATATATAGATCATCTGGAAAGTTCTGGTTACGATGTTTATACTTTGTATAGAAATGATAATTTGAAAAATATCACTTCTGATGAATATAAAGCTGTGGTGGTGTCCGGATTGGATGTTTTGAGCACTAATGATGCTAACTATGAACATCCGCCTGTACCAGTTATAGAGGCAAGAGGATATACTCCAGAAGAAGTTCAAAATATTATAGAAAGTAAGCATAAATAAGAAGGGTTTTTAATAAAATATTAAAAATGTGGTTGACAAAAAAACATAATGATATTAAAATAGTTCTTAAGCATAAAATAAATAATAAGCTCTTATCAAGAGTGGTGGAGGGAACTGGCCCATTGAAGCCCGGCAACCTGTATATACAAGGTGCCAAATCCAGCGGTATATCCTTATACCGAGAGATGAGGAAGAGATAATAGCCTCTTTCTTGGAAAGAGGTTTTAATTTTAAACCTCTAGCCATATTCTAGAGGTTTTTTTATTATAATTTTATATTACATAGCGTTTTTATAAAGGGGTGTAGCAATTGATTACAATAGAAAACTTATCAAAGAGTTTTGAAAACGGAGATGATAAAATATGGGCTGTAAAAAATGTCAATCTCCATGTAAACGAAGGTGAAATATTTGGAATCATAGGATTGAGTGGAGCTGGAAAATCTACTCTAATCCGATGTTTAAATAGGCTAGAAGAACCAACAGAAGGCAAAATCACCATAGACGGAGTAGATATAACCAATCTTGATAAATCAGGATTGAGGAGAGTCAGAAAGGATATAGGAATGATATTCCAGCACTTTAACCTGCTATCTCAAAAAACCGTATATGAAAACATAGCCTTTCCGTTGGAGTTAGAAGGTATGAGTAAATCAGAAATTAAATCAAGGGTAAATACTCTTTTAGATTATGTTGAATTAGTAGATAAAAAAGACTCTTACCCTTCTCAATTAAGTGGTGGTCAAAAACAAAGGGTTGCTATAGCAAGGGCATTGGCTAATAATCCTAAAATACTATTGAGTGACGAGGGCACTTCTGCACTGGATCCAAAGACTACAAAGTCCATATTAGATTTACTCAATAGAATAAGAAAAGAATTCAACCTTACCATAGTTCTTATTACTCACCAAATGGAGGTTGTGAAGGATATATGCGATAAAGTAGCTATTATCGAAGATGGAGAGATAATTGAAAGCAACAAAGTAGATGAATTGTTTAGAAATCCAAAGACTAAAACTGCCAATGCATTTATTAGTGGTTTAGATTTTAATATAGAGGAAGAATCTATAAAATCCAGAGAATTTAAAGGAACTCTTATTAGATTGAGCTACTTAGGAGATAGCGCTAAAGAACCCATAGTTTCTAAGATGGTTAAAAACTTTAATATTCATGCAAATATTCTATCTGGAAATATTAATGAACTTATGAGCACCAGTGTAGGATATTTAATCTTGGAACTTCTAGGAGATGATAATGAAATAAAAAATGCAATAGCGTATCTTAAAAATCAAAATGTCAGTGTGGAGGTGATATAAATGGCTAAATTGGTTATTCCTTCTCTATTAGAAACTTTATACATGGTAGTCTTTTCTACAGTTTTTTCCCTATTAATAGGATTCCCTTTGGGAATTTTATTGGTAGTCACAGAAAAGGATAATATATGGGAGAAACCTTTTTTAAATAAGGTTTTAAACAGCATAATAAATATATTGCGTTCTTTTCCATTCATAATACTTATGATTTTAGTCTTTCCTATATCTAAATTAATTGTAGGAAAATCCATTGGTACAACTGCTACTATCGTTCCATTGTCTATTGCAGCTGCACCATTTGTTGCCAGAATAATAGAGAGTTCGTTAAAAGAAGTGGATAAGGGAGTAATTGAATTAAGCCTTTCCATGGGGGCTAGTGTACCTCAAATAATATTTAAGGTTCTTATTCCTGAAGCAATGCCTTCTTTAATTCTTGGTATAACTATAACTATTATAAATTTAATTGGATATTCTGCTATGGCTGGAGCTATTGGAGGAGGCGGCTTGGGAAACCTAGCTATTAGATATGGTTTATATAGATTCCAAACCGATATCATGGTTGTATCGGTGATTTTAATAATAATAATGGTTCAAGGTATACAATACCTGGGCAATAAAATGTCATTGATTATTGATAAAAAATAAGGGGGAATAAAATTGAAAAAATTTGCTTTAATTACTTTATCGGTTATTTTAGTATTGGCAACCTTTGTAGGATGTGGTAAAGCTGGAGATGCAGAGGATGTAATTAAAATAGGGGTTTCTCCTAGACCTCATAGGGAATTAGTTGAACTTATAGAAGAAGATTTAGAGAAAGAGGGAGTAAAGTTAGAAATAATAGAGTTTGATGATTATGTCAAGCCTAATCTGGCCCTTGCTGATGGCGAAATAGATGCAAACTTCTTCCAACACGAACCTTACATGAACGATTTTAAGGAAGAAAAAAATATCGATATCATTTCCTTAGGCGGTGTTCATATAGAGCCAATGGGCTTGTATTCATCAAAGATTGAATCCATAGATGAATTAGAAGATGGTAGCGAAATCGCCATTCCCAATGACACAACCAATGGAAGTAGAGCATTGCTATTACTTGAAAAAGAAGGGCTTATTAAATTGGATCCAGCTGTAGGTATTTTAGCAACTGAAAATGATATAGTAGAAAATCCTAAAAACTTAAAATTTGAAGCATTGGAAGCCGCTTATCTACCAAGGGTATTGGATGAAGTTGATGGTGCAGTTATAAATGGAAACTACGCATTAGAAGCTGACCTTGTACCTACAGAGGATTCTATACTTCTTGAAGAAAAGGATTCTCCATATGCTAATATAATAGCTGTAAGAGCTGGAGAGGAAAATGAAGATAAACTGGTTAAATTGATAAAGGTTCTACAAAGCGATAAGGTTAAAAAGTTTATCGAAGATAACTATGAAGGTGGGGTTATACCAGCATTTTAGGGATGATTTTGGGCGGTCAAATGACCGCCCTTATATATTGATTCTGGCCTAATGCTACTCTACTATTCCTTTTCTATATATCCCTTATCAAAGGCGTCTTCTATCATATTTTCAGTAAATTTCCATAATTCTTTTGAGGATTCTTTTAATGGAGCGATTCTCTTATATATAGCCTTTTTTGATACATTAAACTTTCTCCAAGTTCCACCACCTGAATAATAATTGTTTAAAAATGGTTGCAACCTATCCATAGAAGCTGCAAACAAGGCTTCTTTAGTTCTTCCTTCCTCAAACTCATCCCAAAGTTTTCTTAACTCTTCCCCTTTATCCTTATCTAGTATACCAAAAATTTTATCTGCAGCTTTTAATTCTCTCTCTTTTTTATCCTTATTGGCTTCTACATCGTAGCAAAAAGTATCTCCAGCATAAATTTCTACTAAATCATGGATTAATAGCATTTTTATTACTTTAAAGGTATCTATATCATCATCTGCATACTCAGAAAGAAGCATGGCCATCACAGAAATATGCCATGAATGCTCTGCATCATTTTCCCGCTTGGATTTATCGATAAGGCTTGTTTGTCTTAAAATAGATTTCATCTTATCCAATTCTACTATAAATTCTATATCTTTTTCTAATCTTTTGTTCGTCAAAATCTCATCTCCTTAACATATTTACTAATATTGTTTCCATTATAGTGTAACATATTTTTATAAATTGGGTATATACTATTTCAAAGGAGGGACAATTGTGAATAAAGATAAGAAACAGATTAAAAAAGCCTCTAATCCAGATCCTTGTAAAGCTTATCAACAACATAAGGAGCCTAAAACTGAGGATACAGACACAGATATATATTATAAGACCAAGAAAAAATTACCCGATTCCAAAGTTGCAATCCCCACTGAAGATTCAGTTATTGAAGCTAAAGAATGGGTTGATGATGTAAATAGGAAATAGTTTTTAAAAAGACATCCACTAGGAGGAATGGTTGTGAAAAAAGATATAGATAATAAATTTAAACAAAAAAACTTGTCTAAACCAATTGAAAATCAAAAACATGCAGCTTATTATGATATTAAAAATTTACAACCTGAATCAAAAGTGCCTATTCCAACATTAGAAGGAGTAGTGAGAGCAAGAGAATGGGTTGAGGAAAACCAGAAATAGGAGTAGAATTCTCTACTCCTATTTCATTTCTGATAACCTTTTATATATCTCATATCGTTCTTTAGCGTCTTTTTCAGCCTTTTCATATAGTTCTTCTGCCATATTTGGGAAGGTGTTTTGTATCTGAGAATACCTTACCTCACCTAATATAAAGTCCCTAAAAGATTCTTTAGGCTCTTTTGAGTCCAATATAAATGGGTTCTTCCCTTCCTCTTTAAGCCTTGGATCATATCTATAAAGATGCCAATATCCAGATTCCACTGCTTTTTTCTCTTGAGCTACAGTTCTTCCCATACCTGCCTTTATACCGTGGTTTACACAAGGAGCATAAGCTATTATAAGTGATGGACCTTTATAGGATTCTGCTTCTAAGATTGTCTTTATGGTATGGTTCATATTAGCTCCTAGGGATAATTGGGCTACATATACATATCCGTAGGTTGTAGCCATTAGGCCTAAATCCTTTTTCTTAAGTCTCTTTCCTGAATAAGCAAACTTAGCCGCCGATCCTGTAGGTGTAGCCTTGGAAGATTGCCCTCCTGTATTTGAATATACCTCCGTATCAAATACTAGAACATTTACATCTTCCCCTGACGCAAGGACATGGTCCAGACCACCATATCCTATATCATAGGCCCACCCATCTCCTCCTACTATCCATATACTTTTCTTGATTAAATAATCTTTTCTTTTTAATATTTCCTTAATTATATCGTTGTTTTTATATTTTTCATGATTCAGAAGTGCTAGAAGTTTTTTAGATACTTCTTTAGATTTTTCCCCATCATCCATATGGTCAATCCATTCTTTAAACACCTCTGTACATTGGTCAGATATATTTGCCTTAATGCCTTCTTCCATAATCTCTCGAATTTTTTCTCTAATCTGTTTTACTGCCAAATGCATTCCCAATCCATATTCTGCATTGTCTTCAAATAGAGAGTTTGCCCAACTGGGACCTTTTCCGTCATGGGTTTTAGTGTATGTAATACTTGGTGCACTAGCTCCCCATATGGATGAACAACCTGTTGCATTAGCTATCATCATTCTATCTCCAAATAGCTGAGTGGCTAAAATCAAATATGCTGATTCTCCACACCCAGCACAGGCACCATGGAACTCCAGTAATGGTTTGGCAAACTGACTCCCTTTTAATGTGGTTTTAGTCATTAAATTATCTTTATAGCTAATATTCATCGCCGCATATTCCCAGTTATCCTTTTGTCTTTCTATCTCTTTCTCTGCATCTACCATAACTAGGGCTTTTTCCTTGGCTGGACAAACATCAGCACAATTACCACATCCTGTACAATCAAGAGGACTAACTTGAATTCTATACTCCAAACCTTCCAACCCTTTACCTACTGCCTTTTTAGTTTCAAAGGTTGAAGGGGCATTTTTCTTCTCCTTCTCATCTAGCAAGAAAGGTCTTATAACAGCATGGGGACATACATAGGAACATTGATTACATTGAATACAGTTTCCGGTTTGCCATTGGGGAATCATTACTGCAATTCCCCTCTTTTCATAGGCAGAGACACCTAAAGGAAATGTTCCATCCTCCATTCCAACGAAAGCAGAAGTAGGCAAATCGTCTCCATCGAGTCTTGCCATAGGCCTTTGAATATCTTTTATAAATTTTGGCTCATCCTTTATTTCTTCCTTATCTACTTCTGATTGTCCCCAGTAATCGGGTATTTCTACTTTAACTAATCCATCTATGCCTTTATCAATTGCTTGATTATTTAATCTTACTATTTCTTCACCCTTTTTCCCATAGGTTTTTTTAACAAATTCTTTCAAATGAGTAGTTGCTTCCTCTATTGGCATAACATCAATTAGTTTAAAAAAAGCCGCCTGCATTATCATATTTATTCTACTTCCTAAACCAATTTCCTGGGCAATCCTTGCTGCATCTATTATGTAAAAATTAATATTGTGATCTTTGATCTGCTTTTTTAACTGATTAGGTAGGTTTTCATCTAATTCATCCTGATTCCATGGACAGTTTAGCACAAAGGTCCCTCCAGCTTTGAGACCTTTTAAAATATCATAATGGTATATATAGGATCTATTGTGACAAGATACAAAATCAGCATCATATACTAAATAAGTTGATTTAATAGGCGCCTTCCCAAATCTAAGATGGGAAATAGTAGTTCCACCAGATTTTTTACTATCATAGGAAAAATATCCTTGAGCATATAGAGGTGTATTATCTCCTATTATCTTGATAGCCATCTTATTTGCTCCTACTGTTCCATCGGAGCCTAATCCCCAAAACTTGCATTGAATATTGTCCTTAGGCGATGTATCCTCCTGTTCTTTTAACTCCAAGGATGTATTGGATACATCATCCACTATCCCTATAGTGAATCCATTCTTTGGATTTTCTTGTTTTAAGTTTTCAAACACAGCTATTATTTGTGCAGGGGTAGTATCCTTTAATCCTAGCCCATATCTACCACCTACTATTAAAGGTTTGATACCCCTATCATAAAATAGGGTTTTCACATCTAGATATAAGGGCTTACCTAATGAACCTGGTTCCTTAGTTCTATCTAGTACGGCAATTTTTTTCACCGTTTTGGGTAATACATTGAAAAAATGTTCCTTTGAAAAAGGTCTATAGAGTCGAACCTTTATAAGCCCTACCCTTTCTCCTTTTTGGTTTAAATAGTCTATTACTTCTTCTATGGTTTCACACACTGAACCCATAGCAACTATTATGTTTTCAGCCTCTTCATGACCATAATAGTTGAATAGTTTATAATCCCTTCCAGTAATTTTATTTATTTCGTACATATACTTCTCTACTATATCTGGTATTCTTTCATAATAGGGATTGGACACTTCCCGCCCTTGGAAATAAATATCCGGATTCTGTGCCGTTCCCCTTAACACTGGTCTTTCTGGATTAAGAGATCTATTTCTAAACTCGTCAATAGCATCAAAATCCATTAACTTTTTTAATTCATCATAATCTATAACTTCTATCTTTTGTATTTCGTGGCTAGTTCTAAAACCATCAAAGAAATGTAGAAAAGGTACTCTTCCCTTTATAGCTGACAAATGGGCTATTCCTGCTAAATCCATTACCTCCTGGACACTATTTGAATTAAGGATTGCAAAACCTGTCTGCCTAGTTGCCATTACGTCCTGGTGATCCCCAAATATACTCAGAGCGTGGGTAGCTATTGCCCTAGCACTTACATGAAATACTGCCGGTAAAAGTTCTCCTGCCATTTTATACATATTGGGTATCATAAGCAATAATCCCTGGGAAGAGGTGTAGGTAGTAGTCAAAGCTCCTCCTTGTAATGAACCATGAACTGTACCTGCAGCACCTGCTTCCGACTGCATCTCTATTACCTTGACACTCTGTTCAAATAAGTTTTTGTTTCCTGTACTTGACCAAGCATCAACTAATTCTGCCATAGGTGAAGATGGTGTAATTGGATATATGGCTGCCACATCTGTGAAAGCATATGATATATAAGCAGCTGCTTCATTCCCATCCATAGTTCTCATTTTTCTAGACATAGTATACCTCCATATTATTATTCTAATATCTAGTATTTTACAAATTAGAATAATAATACATTTAAATCTTATATTACTCTTCGATATTAAATTTTATTGTAACTTTAAACAAATCCCCATCTATATCGACCTCAAAGTCCCCTCCGCATACATTGGTAAAACTTTCAGCTATGGACAACCCTAGACCACTACCATCCGTTGTCCGAGATTTATCACCTCTATTAAATCTTTGAAGTATATCCTCAGCTGTAAAATCCATTTCATAATCTGCTATGTTTTTTATTGTAGCTATGGCTTTCCCTTCCACCTCTTCGAGCTCTATATATACTCTAGTTCCCTTTAGAGAATACTTTAGAGCATTATCTATGACATTTTGAAAAACCCTATATAGCTTTTCCCCATCTGATCTTATATATAGACCCTCATCGGGAAGGTTCAGCCTAATTTGAAGGCCCGATTTTTCAATTTCATCCTTCATATCTCCCAATGTCTGTTCAATTAACTTCTTCAAATCCAAGGTCTCTAAATTAAGATTAATATCCCCACTTGTACTTTTAGCTAGATCGAATAAACCAGAGACTATCTGTTTAAGTCTGTTGGATTTTTCTGATAATATATTGACATAATCCATTGCACTTTCAGATAAATCTTCCTCCTTTGATAATAAATCTATATAGCTTATGATAGAAGTCAATGGAGTCTTTAGATCATGGGAAACATTGGTGACCAAGTCAATCTTCATCCTTTCGGATTTCATTTGCTCCTCTAGGCTTTCATTAAAACCTTTGTTAATCTCACCATAGGTTTTATTGTTTTGCTTAATATAGAGGTATATGAATACACCCTCTAGAGCTATTGGTACCAATATAAATGGTGGAACCCATAGGAGTAAAAATGCAAAGAACACCAATATTCCACTTCCAATTATAAATATCAACTGTCTATAGAATAATACCTTTGTCAAAGGGTACTTTTTAAACCTCCTACCATCGAATATTTCCTTTATAATACTTCCTATCCAATGGAAAAATCTGTATATTAGGCTATGCTTTATAAATCTTTTAGCCTTTATCTTCCTTACCATAGATAAAAATATTATTCCACACAACGTTATTGCAATAGCGGTTATTATTCCCAGAAGGGTCATTGGGTAAGTTTTATCTCTTATATATCCATTAATATAAAATATCTCGTAAGTAAATATAAGCCATAATATCCCTATAAAACCTAAGGCTAGAACCAGTATATCGGAATAGATATTGTCAATCTTACATTGATATAACTCATCATCTCCTGGTTTTCGTCCAGTAACATAGATTAAATAGATTATAAACGATAAAGCCAATAAGGTGCAAATTGCTATGGAAATAGTCAAAGTAAAAAGTACATCTCTATTTTCATTCCATTCCTTTTGTTTGGCCTTCATGTATTCATCGGGAAAAGCTAGATACATGGTACCCTTTTCATTTAAATTACCGCCGTATATTCTATTTATATTGACATTATCTTTTGGTTCCCATTCTCCCTTTTCAAAAGCATAGAAATTTTTACCATATTGTTCAAAAAAAGCTCTGTCACTATCTGGTGCATTGGAAAAGCTTTTATCTCCATAACTTACATAATAATAATATTTCAAGTCCTTAGATACTTGCTCATCATCTTCTTCTATTATATATTCCATATTATTTATAGCAGGCTGCAAATCACCATATAAAAAAGCTTCGCTATATCTATATTCCTTAACAAACAATGATTCAACAGTAGGTGTATCCGAATATGAAATATATTGTATCTGCAACCATATGCCGGTAATCAATACTACTGTCAGTATAAAAGCTAATATCTTTATCCCTCTATTTCTAGCAATGTTTTTCAATTTTGTATCCAATACCCCACACCACCTTTAAATATTTAGGCTCTTTAGGATTGATTTCTATTTTTTCTCGAATCCGACTTATATGAACCATGACTGTATTTTCAGCTGAATATGCTTCCTCCTGCCAAACTTTTTCATAGATTTTCTCTGCAGAGAATACAATTCCAGCATTGCTAATCAAAAACTCCATAATCTTGAATTCGGTTGGAGTAAGCTTCACAAGTTC
>JAAYRD010000155.1 GCA_012518955.1 Tissierellia bacterium
GAAAGAGGGGGAGTTAAGTTGGATTACTTAGAGCTAAAGTCAGAAATGAAAAATTATGAAGTGAAGATGTCAAGTGCTGAGAGAATGCATAAGTATTTAAATGGAGAAAAAGTTGATCATCTTCCATATACGCTTCAGTTACCAGAGCCAGCATTAGCAAATATATATGGCTACACTACCTCACAAATGGAGAATGACATAGATATATTTAAGGACATCGTTGAGAAAAGGACTAAACAACTAGGAATTGAAGGTGCAAATGTAAGATTGTCTTTAAGATCAATTGGGGGAGCTGTAGGCTCAAATTTAGTTTTTCCTGAAAATGGTTTAGATTATATTGATGATCATATTCTGAAAGATTACGATGACTTTGAAAAACTTGAAATGCCTGATCCTTATAACAATAAAATACTTACCCCATTGCTTAAAAGAGCAAAGGCACTGAAACAAGCATATCCTGATATGGCAATTACAACTGGTGTTGTTGGACCTTTTTCTACAGCTGCAGCCATAAGACCAGTAGAAAGTATTTTAAGGGATACAAGAAAAAATGTAAAAAACTTAAAGAAGTTATTACAATTTTCAGTAGACGCTTCACTTAAATGGGTTGAAGTTTTTACTAAAGAAATAGGTCCTGGAACTGCCTCTATTTCTGATCCTGTAACATGCACTGATATTTTAAGTAAAAATCAGTTTTATGAGTTATCACTTCCTTATATTGAGAAATTGATATCAGGATTAATAGAGATTACTGGCAAAAAACCATCTCTTCATATTTGTGGCCATACGAAGGGTATTTGGGAGGATATAGGAAAATTGAAAATTTCATCTTTTAGTGTGGACAACTGCGAAGATATCGGAGAGACAGCAGAAGCTTTAGGGGATAAAATGCTCGTAGTTGGGAATGTACCTCCTATAGAAGTACTTAGGTATGGAACTATAGATGATGTAATAGAGTCTGTGAAAAGTTGCATAAAAAAAGCAGGAGACAGTCCTAATGGATATATGCTATCAAGTGGGTGTCAGGTACCCATAGGGACTCCAATGGAAAACATGGAAGCTTTTGTATATGCCGTAAGAAAATATGGAGCAGGAGCAAGAATTGGAGAAATGCCAGACGGAATGATGTAGATTGGATAAAGAACCGACTGACAAATATTTTGTCAGCCGGTTTCTTTATGTACCTAATATTGCAACAACTTGGCGGTGAAAGTGGACAACCACATCCATTATAAAAAATATCTATAAGTCAATAGTTTTGTATTAATATAAACGATTAGAAACCTTGTAATTACTAATATATAATAGGACATGTGATATTATTATCAAGCTAAGAATGAGGGGAATTATGCACAAATTAGATCAGATGACACCAAATGAAAGATTGCAGGCTTTTATGACTGGTAAAGAAATGGATAGAATATTAGCCATGCCAATGTTAGTATCAATTGCACATAGAGTAGTAGGAATGACACATAAAGAGAAGAGAAGTTCAGCGGCAAATGAAGCAGCTGCACAAATTGGATGCTATGAAAAGTATGGAAATGACATAATAATCATTGAGTACGGACTTCATGGTATAGGAAGAGCCCTTGGGTCAAAAATGGGCGATCCTGAGGACAGTGTACCTGCTGTAGAAGAACATATACTTAAGGATTTAGATGATTTGGATAAGTTAGATTTTTCTCTAACTACAAAAGAAAATGACCCAGAATTACAAAGAACATTAGAAGCATGTAGAATTTGTAAAGAAAAAGTAGGTCATGAAGTACCTATAGGAGTACTGATTTCAGGACCATTTACAGCTGCAGCAAGTGTATATCCTGTTGAAAAAATACTTAGAGCTACTAGAAAATCTCCTGAAAAAGTACATGTATTACTTAGAAAAGTTACAGATGCACTTAAAGGTATATATGTTGAGTATATAAATGAAGGAGTTCTTATTCTACAATGTGATCCTATATCTTCTGGCACTTTGCTTCATCCGAAGCAATATAGAGAATTCGTAAAACCTTATGCTACTGAATTAAATGAAACAGTTAAGAATGCTGGAGGAGTTAATGTAATGCATATGTGTGGAAATATTAAAAACACTATACATGACATAGTTGAAACAGGTGGAGCTATGTTAAGTATAGACAATGTTGTAGATATGGAATTTGCAAAGAAAGAAGTAGGAGATAAACTTCCTTTACTAGGAAATGTAGACCCAATAGGGATATTATTACACGGGACTGAAGAAGAAATACATGAAGCTGTAAGACAGACTATATGTAAAGGTTATGATAGTCCAAAAGGGTTTATCCTTGCTTCAGGCTGTGATATTACACAAAATGTACCTGTTGAAAGCATAGATGCATTTATGGAAGCAGCTCGTAAATATGGAAAATATCCATTAGATAAAGAGCTGTTAGGAATAGAAAATTAGTATAGATAAATTGGAACAAGGAGGAATATGAAATGGCAAGATCAAAGGAAGAATTATTAAAATTATTATCTGATTGTGTTTTTGAAATGGAAGACGAAGAAGTTATAAGCGTAGCACAAGAATACCTAGATGCTGGATATGATCCACTAGAAGGTATTACAGAAGGATTAGTTGATGGAATGAATAGGGCTGGAGTAATGTATGAGGAAGAAGAGTATTTTATTACAGACTTATTAATTTGTTCAGATGCTATGTACAATGGATTAGATATATTAAAACCTCATTTACCTCAAAAGAGCCTTGATGGAGAAAAAACTTATAAATGTGTTATTGGAGTTGTTGAAGGAGACACCCATGACATAGGTAAAAACTTAGTAAAAATCATGTTAGAAACTGCTGGTTTTGAAATGTATGATTTAGGACGAGATGTACCTTTAAGAAACTTCATAGATAAGGCAAAAGAAGTAGATGCAGACCTTATTTGCTTATCAACTTTGATGACAACTACTATGCCTGGCATGAAGAAAGTTGTTGAAATGTTAAAAGAAGAAAATATGTACGGAGACACAAAAGTAATAATAGGTGGAGGTCCTGTTTCTCAAACATATTGTGACAAAATTGGTGCTAATGGTTATTCACCTAATGCTGTTGAGGCTGTTAAATTAGCAAAGCTAGTAGTTGGTATGGGGATTCCAGCCTAAAAAGGAGGGGTAATATTGAATTCAAGAGAAAGACTTCTTTCTGCATTGAAGGGAAATATAGTAGATAGAGTTCCTTGTATTTGCCCTGGCGGAATGATGAATATGATTATAACTGAATTAATGGAAAAGACAGGGATCATGTGGCCAGATGCTCATATAGATGCTAATAAAATGGCAGACCTTGCAGCATCCGTATATGAATATGGAATGTTTGAAAACTATGGGGTTCCATTTTGTATGACTATTGAAGTAGAAGAAATGGGTGCGGGTATTGATATGGGGTCTAAAAAATTTGAACCCCATGTCGTTGATTATGTAATTGATTCTGTATCAGAATATAAAGAGCTAAAAGCTTTAGATATTAATAGTGGGAGAGCTAAGGTAACTACAGACGCCATTTCTATTTTAAAAAGTAGGGAGGATGGGGTGCCGATAGTCGGTAATCTTTCGGGCCCTATTAGTGTAGCCTCATCCCTTATGGATCCAGTTTCATATTATAAAGAATTGAGAAGAAAAAAAGAAGATGCCCACGAATTTATGGAATTTGTTACAAAGCAAATTATTGAATTTGGCCAAGCTCAAGTAAGAGCAGGAGCAGATGTAATAGCTATATCTGATCCAAGTGGCACTGGAGAGATATTAGGACCAAAATATTTTGAAGAATATGCTGTTAAATATATTAATATGCTAATAGATGGCATTAGAGAAGTTGACGAAGACTTCCCTATAATTGTTCATATATGTGGCCAAATGCGTAGTGTATATTCTGAAATAAAACAATTAAAAGCAGATGCCTTTAGTTTCGATGCAATGGTTAGTATAAAAGAAATAAGGGAGCATATGGGAGATAAAATTTTAATGGGGAATATAAGTTCCTTTGCTCTTGAATCTGCTGATGAAGAAAAAATTAAGAAAATGACCGAAAATGTAATTGATAACGGTATAAATATTGTTTCACCTGCTTGTGGTCTTGGTACACAATCACCAATGGAAAATATTCAAGCCATATTAAAAACTGTTAAAGCTAAAAATTAAAAGAGGGATTAAATATGACTGTAAAAATAGATATTATTTCCGGCTTTTTGGGAGCCGGAAAGACAACTATGATTAAAAAATTATTAGATGCAGATGTATTAGGTGATGGAATTGCCATAATAGAAAATGAATTTGGGGATATTGTTATAGATTCTAATAGGTTGGAAGAATCAGGTGTAGAAATAAAATCAATTTCCTCTGGATGTATATGTTGTACACTTTCAGGAGATTTTCAAAAGGCAATTAAGGAACTTATTAAAGAGCATAATCTTAATAGAATTATAATTGAACCAACAGGTGTAGGAAAACTATCAGATATAATATCTACAATTAATATAGCTAAGAAATCTGAAGATATTGAAATAAATATGGCTATGACAATAGTCGATGTCCTAGAATTTGAAGATTTTATTGAAGTATTTGGAGATTTTTTTAAAGATCAAATTCAATATGCAAATATTATTGCTCTTAGTAAGGCCCAATTGACAGACGAATCTAGGGTTAATAATGTAATAAATTCTATTAGAGACATAAATCCCGATGCAAATATAATTGCAACACCATGGGACGAGCTGGAAGCTAAGGATATTTTAGATGTGGCAGAATCAAATAAAGGAAATATGGATATTTCATTAGATGACCATGATCACAATCATGATGAAGACTCGGCTGATACTTCCTTTGATTATTGGTCTTTTGAAACGATGAAAACATATGGCAAAGAAGAGTTGGCCTCTATTTTTGATTCCTTAAAGAATCCAATCCATGGTAAGGTTTTGAGAGCCAAAGGTTCACTTTTAAGCACCGATAAAAAGTGGTTAGATTTTGATTTTACACCTAATAATTTTGATATAAAAGAAGAAAGAGTAAAGACCATAGGCCAAATCATAGTTATTGGAAATGGTTTAAATAAAGATTCCATCAGAAATTTATTCAATTAAATTTCTAGAAAGGATGATAAGATGACAAATATGTTTAAATGCATAGGAAATGAAGTAGAAGCAGTACCAGATAATGTTTTAGAGGGCTTGGGCTTATCTTATGAAGAGTTAAATAGACATGATTCTAATATAGCTAAGTTGTCAAAAACTTTAAAAAATAATAAGAATATCAGCTTTTGTAGATTACCTTTTTGTCATACTGTAGAAGCTGAAACTTTTGGTTCTACAGTGGTTTTTGACCATAAATATGGTAATAGAATTGGAGAATATGCTATTAAAGATATAAATTCAATAGGTGATTTAAACAAATTTGACTTAAGCAAAGGAAGAATTGCTGAAGTTTTAAAGGCTGTAAAAATATTAAAGAATGATGGAGAAAATATATTTCTTGAAATTACGGGGCCTTTCACTATAGGAACATCAATTATTAATAGTGAATTGTTTTTTAAGTCTATTAGAAAAGATAAAGAGAAAGTTATAAAGTTATTGGCCTTAATTGAGAATAATCTAGTGGACTTTATTCTGGAAGGAGTAAACTCTAGAACAGATATAATTTCTTTCCATGATCCAGCAGGTACTATAGATATAGTTGGTCCAAGAATTTATAAAGACTTATCCGGAAAATATACCTATAATATTTTAAAGAGAATCGAAGATAAACTTGGGGATGCAGTAGTTCACCTTTGTGGCAAAACTTCTACCTCTCTTGAATCAATAGGACTATTAGAAACTGAGAAGGTAAAAGTAGAAGGACAAGATTATTTTGATAAGATTTTAAACATAAAAAATGAAAGAAAAGATATTAAATACTTAGGTCATTGGTGTTTGAAAACAGAAGCAAAAACTGATGAATTAACAGTTTGTAAACTTGTTTAAAAAAGACAGAAGTGGAAGGAAGTAAAAGATGCCTAAAATAAATTTTGTTAAAGAAAATATATGTATTGAAGTTGAAAAAAATACAATTTTATTAGATGCTATTAGACAAGCAAATTTAAATATTGAAACTCCATGTAATGGTATGGGGTTTTGCGGTAAATGTAAAGTAATTGCTAAAGGACAATTGTCTGAACCAACTGATAGAGAAAAAAAGATTATTAATGAAGAAAAGTATGAAAGATTATCATGTATGGCAGAAGTTCTAGGGGATGTAGAAGTAGAATTAATAGAAAAGAAAAAAGCATTAAAGACAATTAACAAGGGGTTTAGTATTGATGTAGAAATTGATAGCCCTGTTAAATTAGTAAGGCTTCCAGAAATAGATGGAACAAGTCCTATTCCTTATGCTGACTATATAGGGTATAGAGTCAGTTCACCAGAACTATATAGAAAGATTGCATTTATAGAAGAAGGTAATTTTAAGGAAATTTGGGGTGTGGTTTTTGAAGATAGGTTATTGGATATTGCTACTTACAAGAAGGACGTACTAGGTCTAGCTGTAGATATTGGAACTACAGGCATATCCTATTATTTAGTTGATTTATCTAATGGACAGGTAGTTGAAAATTTATCTTCTTTAAACCCACAGTCACAATATGGTGGAGATGTTCTAACAAGGATTACATATTGTATGGAAAACCCATCAGGTGCTGTTAAACTTCAGGGATTAATTGTGGATGAAATAAACAATATGATTAAGAAGATTGTGGATAATTTATATAATATAGATGATATTTATCATATTGCTATTGCAGCAAATACTACAATGATGCATCTATTATTAGGAATAAATCCTGAATCATTGGCTAAGGCACCATATAGATCGATATTTTTAAGCTGCGAAGATATTAAGGCAAGGGATATATCAATTAAGGCTAATAAGGAAGCTTTGCTTACTATAATACCATCTGCTTCATCCTATGTAGGTGGAGATATAGTATCAGGTATTATGGCATCAGGATTTCAAGATAATAAAGAGGCTGTGTTCATAGATATAGGTACAAATGGTGAACTTGCAGCTTTAAAGGATGGAAAGATTATATGCACATCTACAGCGGCAGGACCAGCATTAGAAGGTATGAATATTGAATGTGGATGCCGGGCAGAAGAAGGAGCCATAGAAAAATTCGATATTGATGAGAACTATAATATTAATTACTCAACAATAGGAAATGCTAAAGCAATAGGAATTTGTGGTAGCGGTCTTATAGATATAGCTGGAACATTGGTAAAAAGAGATATTGTAATGAAATCTGGCAGATGGAATAAAAATATAAATCCTAAATTGGCTGAAAGAATAGTGGATAAGAAGTTCTATATAACTAATGATATATATATTTCTCAAAAGGATATAAGACAAATTCAGCTAGCTAAAGGAGCTATAGCCGCTGGTATAATTATGATGTTAGATGAAATAGGATTGACAATTGAAGAAATACCATTGGTATACATAGCTGGAGCATTTGGTTATCATATTAATCCATCTAATATAATGGAAATAGGATTAATACCTAAGGGATTTAATGGAGATATAAAATTCCTAGGAAATACTTCACTAGAAGGTGCAAGATTTACTTTGATTAACAATGATTGTTATAAGAAGGTATATGAGATTAAGGAAAATATGGAAGTATTGGAGTTATCCCTTAAGGAAAACTTTCAAAATGTTTTTGTATCTCAGCTAAATTTCTAGAATAGGTGATAAAAAATTTTAGCTGAAAATAGATTAAAGCATATAAGAACTTTTCATATTGCAAATTATCTTTCTGTTATACTGTAGAAGTTGAAGTACTTAATGTCAAGGGTAGCGGTGATTCATAAGAAACTAAGATATAACCTAGGTTAGATCTTAGTTTCTTATATAATTTCATCGATTTTAGCAGCTAAAATAAAGTCATTCTTATGGAGTCCATCAATCTTATGGGTCCAAAGCTTTATAACTACCTTACCCCATGAAAGATAAATATCAGGATGATGACCTTCCTCTTCTGCTAAGCTTCCAACTTTATTGGTAAAATCTAAAGCATCCTTAAAGTTTTTAAATTTATACTCCTTTTTTAAGGGATTTATGGAGTTCTTTTATTTTATTTTCTTCTAAGGTTGGAGTATCTATACTACAGGGAATACATTTTTTTCTAATAAATCACTCATTTTTTACCACTCCTTTGTATAAATAAATCTAATTATTTTATACCCTAGAACTTTAGATAATATCATAAATAGAGATTTCTGATATTATGATTAGTATATAGGTATATATTTATTATTAGGCAGAATTTTTATACATGGAGTAGAATAGTTAATATAAGAGAATTAAAATAGGGAGGAGGGGTATATATGCTAGAAAATCTATATGAAAGATATGAGAAAAAACGAGTCTATATGTGAATAGCTATTTTAATTATAATATTTCATATTATGACATTGTTTATTATATATAAAATGGAAACCAGCTTTACCATAGATGGATAGAAGTTTAAATATATATCTGATGAAGGGGATACTATATTATTTGAAGATAAAGAAGGTAATATGGTAATGGTGGCTATAACGGACTTCAAAAACACCTATAATCTACTTAGGCTAGGAGATAAATATGAAATTGAATATAAAAATAAGCTCATAAAGGTAGATAATTCTGATTGGTTTGAAAAAGGTACCGCAATTACCCTTTCAGATGGAACAGATTATATACAAAAAGGAATATTGTTGCATTTTGGATATGAAATATCAGATCTTAGATCTTTTGATGTACAGCTTGTTTATAATATTAACTCCACTTATGAGTTTGCTAAGGAAAATGATCTATTTGCAATACCCTTTGTTACTTCTATTTTAATTTTCTTGGGATTAGCAAATATTATGTATCCTGAGAAGATGTGGAGGATTCAACATATGCTTGAGGTTCGTGGAGGGGAACCAACAGATTTTGCAATTTTTATGAGTAAACTAACTGGATTTGTGATTTTTTTAATGGTATTATTTGGACCTTATTTAGTTTTAAAAAGATAAAATTCATAGGAAATTATGATAATAGGAGGTTGAAGAATGAATATAAGAAAAGCAAAAGAAAAGGATTTTAAGGAGATTTGGCCTATATTTAAGGAAGTTATAAGCAAAGGAGATACCTACGTTTTTGCTCCAGATACCAACGAAGAGGATGGGTATTCCTTTTGGTTTGGGGAGGGAATAACTAGCTATGTAATTGAAGATAATGGACAAATTGTAGGTATGTATAGGCTAATAGCCAATCAAAGGGATTTAGGCTCTCATGTAGCCAATGCGTCTTTTATGGTTTCATCTAAGCATCAAGGAAAGGGTATTGGGAAAACCATGGGATTACATTGTTTAAAAGAAGCAAAAAAGGCAGGTTTTAATGCAATCCAATTTAATTTTGTAGTCTCGACCAATGTTGGAGCAGTTAAATTATGGGAGAACCTAGGCTTTAAAATTGTAGGAACATTGCCAAAGGCATTTAATCATTTGGGGCTTGGCTTAGTAGATGTATATATTATGCATATGTTTTTAGATGATATTCAAATTTGATGTTACATCATCTTGCATTCTTCCGTAAAAATAAGTATGATTAAATTACAAAATATTACGGAAGGGGGATAAATGATGGACTATATTACAGTCAACGAGGCAGCCGAGAAATGGGGAGTGTCCCCACGCTCGATTACATATCATTTGGTTGCAGGACGTATTGAGGGTGCCGTTAAAAAAGGTCATATGTGGCTGATACCTGCAACCTCTTCTAAGCCACAAGATAGGCGTAGAAAGAAAGAATCCCTTTTCTCTGTGCTTGATCTTTTCCCCATTCCCATGGAAGTCTTTTCTCCTGATGGCGTTTGCCTGTTTATGAATAAAGTGTTTTTAGAGTTTTTTGCATTCCTAACCCTTCGGATATAATCGGTAAATTCAACGTCCTGCATGACCCTTTTATTAATGACAAACTGGGCTTAACAGATTATTTGAAGCGTGTGTTTTCCGGAGAGATTCTCTCAGTTTATGATGTAAAAGTGCCCTTTGAGGAAATCGACAACCGTTACCGTTCTCGGCAGAGAAGCCCTATGGAGTATAAGACGTACCAGGACATTACCAACTTCCCGCTATTGCGTAAGGATGGAACTGTGGCCTATGTTATTGCGGTGTTCATGACGAAGCGCATTTATCAGTCGAGGCTGGATACCATCAAGACCAAAGAATATATTGACACCCACTGGCTGGATAATTTTGATTTAGATAAAATTTCAAATCACGCTGGTTTGTCCCGTCACCATCTGACGCGGTTGTTTAAGAGCTTTATCGGTGCAACTCCTTATAGCTATTATCAGGAGATCAAGCTTGAAAAGATTAAAGAAGCTCTGGGGGATTTAACCCTAAATATCAGCGAGGCATTTAATTCTTGCGGGGCTGATTATAGCGGCGGCTTTGCAGAAGCCTTCAAAAAAAAGATAGGGATGACTCCCTCCGAGTATAGAAAGACATTACAGGCTGATGAGTGTGATAACAGGAAATAGCCGGAGCAGAATAAGCTTTTTCCTATGATTGCTTCCCATCCTGTTTGTGAATCCGAGGAACAACTTTTTCAAACAGCGGAACTTTTTCCTATCCCTATCCAGATATTTAGGCGGAACGGAGACATCGTTTTTATCAACGAGGCTATGCTAAAAATGTGGAACGTCAAGGATACCTCTCAGATTATTGGGAAATACAATTTAATTCGCGATCCCTTCGCAAACGGACAGCCTGAACTTCAAGATGGCATCCGCAAAGTATTTA
>JAAYRD010000156.1 GCA_012518955.1 Tissierellia bacterium
CGTTTCCTTAGATTGATTGGATGGTTTTAACAATATACAATTTCCAGCAGCCATGGCACCTATTAAAGGTGATATGGCTAATTGAAAGGGGTAGTTCCATGGACTAATAATAAGTACCACACCCTTAGGTTCTGGATATATAAAACTCGTAGCAGGCTGTAAATATATTGGTGTAGAAACTTTTTTTGGTTCCATCCATTTTTTTAAATTTTTTATGGCAAAATCTATCTCCTGATACACTATTCCTATTTCTGCAGTATAAGATTCAAATACGGGTTTCCCTAAATCAAGTGTAAGGGCTTGGATTATATCATCCTCATATTTATGTATGGCCTTTTTAAGTTTTTTTAGCTGTTTTACTCTAAATTCGTAGGATTTAGTATTGCCACTATCAAAATATTTCCTTTTAGTGATATATGGATTATCTGTCATGAGATCATTCCTTTTTTTAAAATATATTTATATAATATCATATATTAAGAACCTACCAAAAACTTAAAAGTCTTAATTGTTCTCCGACCCTGCCTATGGAGAACATGCTATAATGCTATAAATAAGAAATTTAGCTAATTTAATGGATTTGAGATTTTATCATAAAAAATGGTCTATAGAGTAGATCTATAAGGTAGGAAGAGTAGACAAGAATGAATATGGCATAGTTCTTAGCTTTTATTACTTATTTAAGAGAGGTAGAAGTCTATGCCATAGTCATTTTAGAGTATTTTCTAATCGAGATTGTTTTTTGACAGAGCAAAAGTATTTACAATTAAATCAATATACTAATTTAATTGTAAGGATTTTTTAGCTTCTAAAACAGCATCTACAACATAATCAGCTTCAATAATCTCCGCACCTTCTATTAAAGTATTTTTATCTACACCGTTGTGGACCATACATGATGAACAAACTTTTAGCCTGCCACCAGCATCTAAAAATGCAGGTAGTAGTTTGGAAATTGGTTCAAAAGGCTCACCTATATCTATTTTATCTGCATAGCCTTTAGATGCTAAATGAACTCCATCAGATAAAAGTATTAATTCTACATCATGTCCTTTTTGTGCTGCCTTCAGTCCCATTGTAAAAGCTATTGTAACATTATTTGAGTCCCTTTCGTGTTGTGTCAAAGTAATTAACAAATCAATATTATCCATTAGATTAAACCTCCTTATTTTTATACTGTTTATATACCCGCAGGGGGTATACTTAATCTAAATATAAAATAAAATAGGAATATTTATATAGGTTGTGCTATCTAGAAATTAAAATAGATATTTAGAACTTATATTGTTGGATATATTAAATCAATACAGTATAATAAGGGTAATACTGCCTCCTGTATTTAAGGAAGGGTGACTATATGTTAATTGAAAATACAATTTTAGATTATTTAAAAACTTATAAGAAAGGAACAATTTCTTTAAGCCAACTAGAAAACCTATTGCCGGGAAAGGAATCCTATGATAATTTTACATCTATTATACGGGGATTGGAGGATAAGAAAATTCTTAAGCCCGTAAAATCCCATGGCACCAATGGAAAATCTATTCCTCTACACAATACCTACCGTATTATAAAATCTAATTTAAGGGCAACAATCAA
>JAAYRD010000157.1 GCA_012518955.1 Tissierellia bacterium
AAGATAGTAAAGCCTATGGAGGAGACTGTTTGTAAGTACTATATTAGAATAATGGTAAAGGACAAGCCAGGAGTACTAGGAAGAATTGCGGCTGAATTTGGGAAGAGCAATGTAAGCTTATCTTCGGTGATTCAAAAGGGAAGAAAAACTCCTACAGTATCATTGGTATTTATAACTCATGATAGTAGAGAGGGAAATATTAGAGAGGCCATGGATAATATTATATCTATAGAAGACGTAGTAGAGGTAGCGAATTTAATTAGGGTGGAAAACGGCATAGATGAGTAATAAAATAGCGAGAGGTAGGCCTAAATCTACCTCTCGCTATTTTATTTTTTGTTTCAACTCAGTTATGAAACCTAAATATTTTTCTTGAGTTCCTTTTTCTTCGGCGGTTAAATCAATCTGAGCACATTGTTCGTCGATTTTATCTTTTATATCTTCAGGTAGTAAGTTATTGGCAAATTTATATAAGGCGGTATTTTCTTTTTCAATATGTCTATTTAATAGGTCCGTATAGGAGATAGAATTGGCTATTATATCTAGCCTTGCTTCGTCATCACCCTTTTTATAATCATTTAAAGCTTTTTCTAAATTAGAAACATAAAGACGAGAAAGATCATGTTCAATAAGCATTCCCGTAATGGCACCGTTATTAGCTAGTTTAGGCACCTGTTCACCTAGGGTTTTAAACAGAATATCTTCTTCCTTTGCATGATGATGTCCATCGGAGTAGTTTCTGATAAAATCAATTATTTTATAAAAGTCGTCATAATCAATGTCTTCGTTAGTCATGACCTTGTAACAATACTTTCTCATTACATTTGACATTTTTCTAATATTCTCATGTTCCTCTATCATAATATCTATAGATTTCAATAATATCTCCCCCAAAATTATTTTCCTTAAGACACTATATATATTACCCAATGGATTAATAATAAAATCAAGATAATATAATGAGTTAATCTACTATACCTTTTTTAGCATTGTAATATCCAATATTTCAATGGAACTAGAATCATAATCAATAAGTCCATCTTGTTTCATTTTCTTTAATTCCCTAAAAAGGGAAGGTCTCTGTATGCCAAACTTTTCTGCCAATTCCTTTTTTGAAATCCTCAATTTAATTACAGTATTACCTTGAAGATAGTATTCGTAGGTTAAAAACTCTATTATTTTATCCCTGATATTTTTCATAGATATAAACTTTATTTTATCTGTGAGGATTAGAGCTTTACTTGATAAGGATTCCAGAAATTTAGTTAAAAACTTTCTATTACTTTGGCAGAGATTTAATATTAGTTCTCTATTTATATGTAGGATTGTAGATCTAGAATCGGATACTACAGTCATAGGGTATTGATTAGTCTTTGAAAAAGCTAAACTACCTCCCATTATATCTCCTGAAGAGTAGGTGACAATTGTCAATATATCTCCATTTTCACCTATTTTTTGGATGGATACATTTCCATCCAACACAATGTCTATTGTATTGCAAAGTTCATTTTGCAAATATACTATTGAATTTTTTTCATACCTTTTAATTTTATAATAATCTCTTGTAAACAAGGTTAATATATCCTCTGGGGAAAATTCATTAAATAAGTAGGTATGGCTGATCAAATTTTTATAATTATTAATATTCATAAAAACCTCCAAAAAGTAACTATAGTTACTTTTTATTATATCATCACAGACTATAATGATAGAAGAATTAAAATTTAAAGGAGATGAATATATGGATATTTTCACCAAAGGGTTGTGGGTGGTTACCATGTTATGGTTTATCGTATCCATGATAAAGGATAAAGATAGGACATTGAACTCTATGAAAAGATCTAAAAAGATGATGGGCAATATGTTAGGACAAATAATTGGGATTTTATTTTTAATAGGCTTGCTCCTGACATTTATACCACCTGATGCAATTAAGGAATATTTAGGAAGTTCAAATACTTTTTTAGCAACTATTATTTCAGCTATAATGGGAAGTATTACTTTAATACCAGCTTTTGTTGCTTTCCCGTTGGTAGGTTCTATTGTAGATATGGGAGCAAGTATAGTACCTGCAGTAGCATTTTTAACAACCTTAACTATGGTAGGGTTTGTGACCTTTAATTTAGAAAGACAAGAATTTGGCAAAAAATTTGCGATTGCAAGAAATGGTTTAAGTTTTATATTTGCCATACTGATTGCATTGGCCATGGGGGTAATACTATGATAAAAAAGTTAAAAGAAAATAAGTTTTTAGTATTTGTTGTTTTAATATATATTGGATTGTTTGCCATTAATGGAGAGAAGGCAGCTTTATCAGTAAAAAATAGTGGTTATTATATAAAAGAAATGCTCACCATTATGCCAGTAGTATTTTTACTTACTGCATTGATAGATACTTGGATACCTCAAGAAACCATAATGGACTATTTGGGGGATGAATCAGGGTTAAAAGGTTCTTTCATATCCATATTTCTAGGGAGCATTTCTGCAGGACCAATATATGCGGCTTTTCCTGTATGTAAAACCTTGATTAAAAAGGGAGCTAGTATATCCAACATTGTAGTGATACTGAGTTCATGGGCAGTGATAAAGATACCTATGCTTGCCAATGAAGCCAAGTTTTTAAGCCCTAGATTCATGGCTGTAAGATGGGTGCTTACAACTATAGGAATAATTATAATGGGATATATAGTATCTAAGATGGTTAAGAAAGAAGATATTCCCATGGGAGGAGAAAAGGTTGAAGATGGTAAGGTTTTAATAAAAGAAGAATATTGTATTGGTTGTGGTGTATGTGTAAAACTAGCTCCAGAGTATTTCAAAATTGAAAATAACAAGGCTATAGTTATGGATAATGATGATTACATTGGGAAAAAGGCCAATGTGATCAAAGCAGAAGAAAAGTGCCCTACAAAAGCTATAGAGATAGGAAGGGTGAGAGGGTCCAAAGTCGATATTTGTAAGGAAATAATTGAAGAAGGTTAGATTTGTATCCATTGATTTTATAAATCAGGAAGTTGTACCTAGGTGCAACTTCCTGATTTATTTTCAATATTTCTAATATTTTTTTGCCATTTACCCCTTCCATAGACTATGAAGCCGGTTGTATCTGCTAAGATCCAGCCTATAGGAATGGACCACCAGATCCCCTTTGCTCCAATAGATGGAATGGAGGATAGGAAATATGCTAATAATACCCGAGTTCCTAAAGATATTATGGTTAGTATGACAGACATATGAAGGCTTCCTACACCTCTAAAGAAACCATAAAACATAAATAAAAATCCAATTAATACGTAAAACATTCCCACTACGGAAATATAATCAATACCTGTCTGTATCACCTTTACTTCGGCAGGGTCAACAAATATTTCCATAAAGTATCCTGATAAGGAGATGATGGTAACAGATGAAATGGCACAGAAGATTATAATTATTTTAATAGCAGATTTTACACCTTCTTTTACTCTATCGACTTTACCTGCACCTACATTTTGAGCGACATAGGTGGAGAATGCATTTCCAAAGTCTTGTACAGGTAGATATGCTAGGGAGTCTATTTTTCCTGCTGCTGTGAAGGCTGCTATGACATCAGCACCGAATGTATTTACAATTCCTTGGACAGCTACCATTCCTAAGGACATAATGGATTGTTGCATACATGATAATAAACTATATTTCATTATAATTGGGAACAGTTCCCTATCGAACACAAACTCTTCCCTAGACATTCTAAGCATGGGAATTTTAGCAAAAGCATATATTAAGCATAAAATAGAGGATATGGCTTGGGCAATAATGGTAGCATATGCAACTCCAGTAACACCCATATTGAATTTTATAACGAATAAAAGGTCTAGCACAATATTGGTAATACAAGCAAGAATTAAAAAATAAAGTGGAGTTTTAGAATCGCCCAATGCCCTTAAAAGAGCGGCTGATGCATTGTATAAAAATGTAAATATTAATCCACCAAATATTATGCGAAGATAGGCGGTAGAATCTGTTAATATTTCTGGTGGAGTTTTGATGAGGATCAAAAGTTGTTCTGAAAATATAAAGGTTACAATGGATAAAAATATGGTTAATACTAGCATAAATATAAAAGATGTTGAAACTACTCGTTTTAAGTTATCATAATCTTCGGCACCAAAGTATATGGAGATAACTATAGAGCTTCCTATACACAGGCCAATTATGACCAGGGTGATGAAGTTCATAAGGGAAAAGGATGTGCCTACGGCTGCCAATGCATTTTTACCAACAAATCTACCTACGACTATGGAATCTACCATGTTGTATAGTTGTTGAAATATATTCCCTATGAGCATTGGAAGGGCAAACTTTAATATCAATTTAGTAGGGTTGCCTGTTTTCATATCGACTACCATGATAAACGTTCTCCTTTACAATAAAATAGTATATATCAATAAACATATAATTACATGCTTATTCTATATCAGCTTTATATATGGTACCATATATATCAAGATAGGTATAATATTAATTATATTGGAAATGTATATGTTTTTCATATGGGAGGAGATTTATATATGAATATACGACAATTAAGATATTTTATTGCTATTGCAGAGGAACGACAGATTACTGCTGCAGCTAGAAAACTACATATGACTCAGCCACCATTGAGTCAACAGTTGAGTAGTATGGAAGAAGAATTAGGAGTTGAACTTGTAATTAGAAGTGGAAAATTTTTAGAGCTAACCGATGCAGGAAGAGCTCTTTATAAAAATGCTTTAAAGATAGTAGGTCTTATAGACGAATCTAATATGGAGATTAAAGAGATAGGGAAAGGTATGAGGGGTAGATTAGAGATTGGTATAAATACGCTTTCATATCATAGATTACCTAGCTTGCTTAGAGCTTTTCAAAGAAAATATCCTAATATATCATACAAGGTTCAGCAAAATGAATCTGGTCAATTATGTAAGTTACTTAAGGACAGATCTATAGAGCTGGCTATTGTTCGTTTACCCGTAGAATTAGAGGATTTATCCATTTTATACTTTAAACCAGAACCTTTTTATTTTGTAATATCTAAGGACTTGAAACTTTCTTCTAAGAAAATATCTTATGAACAAATTCAAGAGTATCCACTTATAATACCTAGTACAGAGGGACTTGGTCTCTATAATATGATAGTAGATCAATTTTACAATAGGGGATTTAATGCTAATGTAATATGTGAGTGTTCGGATATATTAACTTTGTTTGAATTGGTATCATCGGGATTTGGTGGTACGATTATTCCAAGATCCATACTTAAGATTCACAAAGATTATGATATGCATGTATATGAGATTGACGATGATGAGTTTATTGCTTCTTCTGGTTTAATTTGGTTAAAGGAACGATATCTATCCAAAGCTTCTCGAAACTTTATCAAATTATTAAAAGATAAATACCCAGACGATATAAAAGAGTGATAAAGTCTATATTTTTAACACCTATTACCTTCACTGCATAATATATAGTGTAAATAATTAAATAAGAAGGAAAGGTGATATTTATGACGCAAAACTATAATATAGAGCAAAGATGCCCTATGGGAAGTTTCGCCTACACCATTAGGTCAGGCGATACATTCTTTGTATTGGCAAGTAGATTTAATACGACTGTAGAAGCCATTATGGCAATAAATCCAGGTGTTGACCCTAATAGGCTTCAAGTGGGACAGATTATATGTATACCTGGAGCTATGCCTCCTCCAATGCCAACTTGTCCCAATGGTTTTTTCCATGTAATAAGACCAGGAGATACACTTTTCAGGCTTAGTCAAGAATTTGGTGTAAGTGTAGAAGCTATAATGAGAGCAAATCCGGGAATTGACCCCAATAGGCTTCAAATAGGTCAAAGGATATGTATACCAAGAGCTGTGCCACCAACGCCCTCATGTCCAAATGGATTCTTTTACACCATAAGAGCAGGGGATACTTTATTTGAACTTAGTCAGCGATTTAATGTATCTGTGCAGGCAATAATAAATGCCAATCCAGGAATCGATCCAAACAGACTTCAAATAGGGCAAACTATATGCATACCAAGACCTGCAACTCCTATGCCTCCATGTCCAAATGGATCCTTCTATGCTGTAAGAGCAGGGGACACCTTATTTATGATCGGTCAGCGTTTTAACGTAAGTGTAGAAGCTATAATAAGGGCAAACCCAGGAATTGATCCAAATAGGCTTCAAATAGGTCAAATAATATGTATACCAACTCGCTAATATAGAAAACTTAAGGAGCATTTATTGCTCCTTTTATTTTTGTTTTAACATATTAAACCTTTTTGCATATTATATAGTGCAGATAATTATATGAAAGAAAGGTGATATTTATGACAGATAAAAAAGATGTTAAGACAAGATGTCCTAGTGGAAGTTTCCCTTATACAATAAAGTCAGGAGATACATTATTTTTATTAGCTCGAAGATTTAATACAACTGTAGAAGCAATTATGAAAATAAATCCAGGGATCGAACCTGAAAATCTTCGAATAGGTCAAGTAATATGTATACCAGGCTCGGTGACTCCGACACCACCATGTCCAAATGGATTCCTTTATACAATAAAACCAGGAGATACCTTCTATAAATTAGGTCAACAGTTTAATGTAAGCGTAGAGGCTTTGATGAGAGCAAATCCAGGAGTAGACCCTAATAATCTACAAATAGGTCAAGTAATATGTATACCACAGATGGCACCACCAACACCACCATGTCCAAATGGATTTCTTTATACAATAAGGGCAGGGGATACCTTCTATAAACTAAGTCAACAGTTTAATGTAAGTGTAGAGGCTTTGATGAGAGCAAATCCAGGAGTAGATCCTAATAATCTACAAATAGGTCAGGTAATATGTATACC
>JAAYRD010000158.1 GCA_012518955.1 Tissierellia bacterium
ACAGCCTCAGTTGCAGCTGCATTTCCCTTTATATTCGTAATGCTTTTAGCAATGGTGTCATTAATGAAAGCTTTTAAAGAAGAGGAAATATAATATTCAATTAGTTATAGAACAAGCCTCCTTTCTAATATTATTAAATATTGGGAAGGGGGCTTAATATGAATAGAAACTGGATCAAAATTGCATCCATATATATAGGTACAGTAATAGGAGCAGGATTTGCTTCTGGGAGGGAGATTGTAGAGTTTTTTGGAATATATGGGGTTAAAGGTATAGGAGGTATGGTCCTAGCGGGAATACTATTTTCCTTAGTAGGAACTTTACTTTTAATTAAGATACATAATAATGATATAAAAGGTTTCGATGAATTAGTAGGCAAGTTATTTAGCCATAGATTGGGATTCGTTATAGATACCATTATAATTTTTTCTCTATATACAGGATTTAGTGTAATGGTGGCAGGAAGTGGTGCTATATTTAAAGAAGAATTAGGCATTTCATTTGATATAGGAATTGTGACTATGATAATTTGTTCTTTTATTGTGTTTCTATTTAGCTTAGAAGGGCTATCCATGGCCAATTCAATACTGGTACCCTTACTTATAATGGGTATAATATTTACATCATTTTATGTAAATGTTAGAGGAGGTTATGTTTTTTCTAATATAGAAGGACTTACCTTGACTAAAAAGGGAAACTTTATATCTTCATCTATATTATACTTTGGTTCCAACTCTTTAATAATTCTTATAGTATTTTCGTCCTTACTTCCTATAATAGATAGTAAAAAAACGGCTATTTTAGGTGGAGTAGCAGGAGGAGTTGTATTATCTATTTTAGGGATATGTATATTGAGTTCTATATTAATATATTATAATGAAGTACATAATCTAGACATTCCCATGTTGAGAATATGTGAATATATAGGAAGTAATTATAGAAAACTATATTCTATAATACTTTGGATTGCTATGTTTACCACAGCCTTAGCCAATGGGTTTGGATTTATGAATAGGATTAACAAAAATACAACTTTAATGACCGTCCTATTCTGTATAAGCGCTATACCCCTAGCTAAACTTGGTTTTGCGAACTTGGTAGGGATAATATATCCTATATCTGGGTTTATTGGTTTTTGGATTATGATATTTGTGGTAGTTTCATTATAATTAATAATATTTGTCATAGGGTGAAGAAAATAAGCGAAGGATTTTAGACTTTAGATCCTTCGCGGATAAGGATCATACTGTCCGTCTCAGTATGAAATAGAGTGCTGATTTATATAAAAGGTAAATATTTATTATTATCTTCCTTATATGTTTTTTTGAAATAGTTTTCAATGACTCTTATGCCGTGAATTATCTCTTCTTCTGATACTGCACCAAAGCTGAGACGAATATAATTGGAGTATATAGTATCATTTATGAAAAAAATCTTTCCAGGCACTATAGAAACATTGTTTTCGCCACATTCATTGTAAAGGTCTATAGAATCGATATCCTTTGGTAATTTAAGCCATATACTAAGGCCTCCATAAGGCTCTTCAAAGGTAACTCCATATTTATATAGTTTTTTTAATTCCTTCACCATAATATTGTATTTATTTGTATATACTTTTTTGATATTTTCTATATGTTTTTTCCAATATCCTTTCCTTAAATAAAGATCAAAAGCTCTTTGCAAAAATCCAGAGGAAGAGATATCCGTTGTGTGTTTGACCCTTATAATATCTTTAAAGAGCTTTTGTGGTACAGTCATAAATCCAATTCTTACTCCAGGCATGAATATCTTTGAAAAGCTTTTTATGTATATAACCTGATCTGAGTTGTCTATGGATTTTAAAGGTGTTTTTTTGTCTTTACTATAATTCAAATCCGTTAAAAAATCATCTTCAATTATATAAAAATTATGTTGTTTACTAAGCTCAATGAGCTTGTTTTTTGTATGTTCAGAATAGGAGTAGGTAGTAGGATTTTGATAATTGGTCATTATATACAAAAGCTTTGGATTATATCTTTTGATACGATTATTGAGAACCTCTAAATCCAAGCCGTCCTTTAACATGGGCACACCTATTATTTTAGCTCCTCTAGATTTAAATGCTGCAATGGCACCTGAATATGTAGGGTTCTCTACTAGAACACAATCGCCTTGTGAAATTAGTGTCTTAGTTATAATATCGATTCCTTGTTGACCACCTGATATTATTTGGATTTCATCCTTGTCTATATTCATATTATAATTTTCGTGCATAAAGATGGATATAGACTCTCTAAAAGGTTTATATCCGTTGATCTCTGGATAAATAAATGCATTGCCTTTATCTCTATCCAAGACTTCCACCAGAGATTGTTTAAACTCCTCTACGGGAAATATTTCTGGTGTAGGAGATACGGAAGCAAAGTTAATATTATCCTTGGACATGGGAAGAATTCCACCTATCATAAGTTCAATATCTCCATCTTCCATATAGGGGGTGTCTAGTCCATAATTATGTGGTTTTACATAGGTACCACTTCCTTTTATGGAATAGGTATAGCCTTCCTGTTCTAATAGTTTATACCCATTTACTATTGTGATATTGTTAACTTCTAGTTTTTTTGCTAAACTTCTAATAGAGGGAAGTTTTTCCCCTGCTTTTAATTGATCTTTATCAATCATATCTTTGATATTTTCGTAAAGCTGTATATATAAAGGAGTGCTTATATTTTTATCGATTAACATTTTTGACCTCCCTTTTAAAATGTATGGGTACATTTATTATATCAGATATAAAAATATCTACAATAATATAGAAGGATTTAAGAACAATATGTAAAAGTATAATCGAGAGGAGGAATCTTATGAAAGTAGAAAAAGGCAAAAAAAAGATATTAAGTATTATCATACTTGTATTGATTGGAATTATGCTATTTTTTACAAGAAAGGATAATCAAGATAAATTTGTAGGTTTTGTACAGAACATTGGAATATCCAATAGGGAATTTAAAGAGGTAAGCACCATAACCACGGAAGAAGATGTAGAAGATTTTACTTTCTATGATAAGGGAATTATAGTATGTGGAAATAAAAAACTAATTAAATTTAAAATGGATGGTTCCAAAGAATGGGAAAGAATATTCAATGTTGATGATCTAGGTATAACCTTTGGAGAAAGTAGCATATATGTCTATGATAAAGCAACAGGCGATATTTATTTTTTGAACTCTAAGGGAGAGACTATAAAAAGGGTACATTTAAAAACTAAAATAAACAATATGGTTGAAAACTTTGGAAACATTATAGCACATATTGAAAAATCAGATATGGAAGGAATAATCATACTAGATCAAGAAGGGGAAATAGTAGAAGAGAAAATGGTAGAAAGGGGAAATATACTTACTTACTCTTTGGCTAAAGGGGATCAAATATATGCCATATCTCTGTTGGATTTAGGAGGAGATGAATTAAATTCTCAAGTTAAGATATTTAAATTAGATGGGGAATTATTGTTTGATATTCCTATTACAGATGAAATCATTGTGCATTCTCAGTTTATTGACGAGGGCAAATTATTGGTGACTTCAGATAAAGGTCTATATTGTATATATGATGGTGAAATTCTATGGGATAAGAAGTTTAAATCCATAAACCATATATATATAGATGAAGAAAAGATAAATATATTACATGGGGATCGTCTAGAATTCATGTCCTTCGATGGCAATATATTGAATAGTCGCTCTCTTGCAGAAAGGTATAATAAAGTGAATCCATATAACAAAGGTTTAATCTTATATGGTAATGAATATATAATGGGATTAAAGAATAACAAAGAAATATTTAAATATAGAGGAGAAGGTGATATATTGAAAGTTGATCATGGAAGGGATAAACTTATTATAAATTATAAAGATAGAATAGATATTATTTCAAAATAGGACAAAGTATAGCCCACAGTAGATGTTTGGCTATTATTTAAGAGCATCCTTCTTATTTATATGGGTATATAATAGATGGCTTTAAGGTGTATAATATATCTAATATCTTTTATTAAAACCTTTTTTGAGAAGAGTCTATTTTCTATGTGGAGGTGTGGAGTATGAAAAGAAACTATTATTCTTTTGGTCTACTATTAATATTTGCTGGGATTTTAATTTTACTATTAAACTTGAGGGTACTTAGTTTTGATATGTTGCTTTTTCTACTATCCATAGGTCTTATGACAATATATTTTATTCAAAAACATATAGGTTATATAATATCCGGATTAATACTATTTGCCATTTCTTCTATATCCCTTATAAATGAATATATATTTCCAAATATAAATATTAAGGGTTTTCTATTTTTATGGATTTTTGGTATTGTATCTTTAGTATTATATTTAAGACAAAATAATAAGATATTTCTTATAATTGGATTAATACTATCCGCTTTTGGGACCTATGATCTAGTTAAAGAGATAGCTTTTGGTAATGTAAGTTGGGTACTTTATCTATTATTTAGTATTGCTTTTTATATGGCCTATATAATAGATTATCGCAAATCTGGAATAGAATGGCCAAAGTACTTAGCTTCAATACTATTGGTTATTTCATTTATATTATTATTATCGTTTGGAACAATGGTTGAGTTCAAATTTTGGAAGTTTATATCCTATCTAATATCTTTATTATTGATAGGCATAGGAATAAGGATTATTTACAATATAATAAGATTGAGGAGATAAACTTATTATATGATATAAAGTATATCTATAGAGATACTTTTTTTATAAAAAATCCCAATAGGCTTCTTAGATAAAGGAGTAGTATAATATATTTTGAATGACATATAAATAGGAGGGTTTAATATGAATATAAAAGTAGACGCAAGAGGAGAAGCTTGTCCAAAGCCAGTTATTATGACCAAGAAGGAATTGGATAAAATGAATGAAGGGATTATTACTACTATTGTTGATAATGAAATAGCTAAAGAGAATGTTTCAAAGCTAGCTAATAGTTTAGGATATGAGTATGAAGTTGATGCAAAAGATGAAGATGAATACCATATACACATAACCAAAGGAGAAGTTGTAGAAGGGATAAGTGAATCTATAAAAGATGAGTTTAAGGATATGACTATTGCTTTTGCTTCCGACACCATGGGAGAGGGTTCAGAGGAATTAGGAAGAATTCTTATAAAGTCCTTTATATATACTGTAACTGAAGTTACACCTTATCCATCTACATTAATATTTTATAATGGGGGAGTTCGTTTAACCTGTGAAGGTTCAGAGGTGTTAGAGGATTTAAGGGCATTGGAGGAAAAGGGTGTAGAGATAATTTCCTGTGGAACTTGTTTAGATTTCTTTGAAATCAAAGAGAAACTTCAGGTAGGAGAAGTTTCGAATATGTATACAATATATGAAAAACTAAAAAATCCAGCAAACTTAGTGACAATAGGATAGGAGAATATTGAATTATGAAAAATAGTGAATTTGGGGTTATTACATTTAAATCTACACATCATGCCATAAAAGGTGAATCCATATTTAAAAAAGAAGATATTAAATTCAGGATGATACCTACTCCAAGGGAAGTAACCCATAGCTGTGGATTATCTATTAAATTTGATTTAAAAAACATATCTGAAGTGAAAGATATAATAGATAGAAATGAAGTGGATATTGATGGGTTGTTTAAACTTATAAAAGATGAAAAAGGTAATAGTTCTGAAAAATTAAATTAATTGTAGGTGGACATTGTGAATAAGATATTAAATTATACTGAACAATTTTTTAAAACTGAAGATGGTTATTTAAATATACTTGGTAAAGGTATAAAGATTATTGCTATATTTATAGTTATTAAAATCTTGATAAGATTGTCCTATATAGTAATAGATAAGGCGGTAGAAAAAAAACGAACAAGAATCTTTTCCACCGATGAAAAAAAGATAAACACCATCACCTTTATGCTTAAAAACATTATAAAGTATGTATTTTACTTTATCGGCGCAATAATGGTATTGGACTTATTTGATATCAATACCACATCTATTTTGGCAACAGCAGGAATAGGGGGACTAGCCA
>JAAYRD010000027.1 GCA_012518955.1 Tissierellia bacterium
GAGAGATGAGCAAAGAGATAAACAAAAGCAAGAAGAATAACCTAACAATAAAAATCTTTGCTCTAATAATGGCCATAATCCTATGGAGTTATGTTATGAGTGAAGAAAATCCAGCTATTACAGAGGAGTTTAAAAATATAGAAGTAACTTTAACCAATGTGGCTACTTTGGAAAAGCAAAATTTAGTAGTATTAGAACCAAATGAACCAACAGTTAATGTAAAAGTATCTGGGAAGAGAAGTGACATAAATAAGATATCAGAAGAGGATATTATTGCAAGAGTAGATTTAAGTGGGTATCAAGAAGGTGATAGAAAGGTACCTGTATATATAGATGTGCCAGATGAAATAAAGGTAGTGGATTATAGTCCAAAGGAAATACTATTTAAATTTGATAAACTTGTTAGAAAAGAGATGCCTATAACCATAGAGACAGTGGGTGAATTAGCAAAAGATCACTCTTTGTCAGAACCAGTAATAAAACCCCAGTCCATATATATAGAAGGACCAAAGACTTGGGTTGACTCTGTATCTAAAGTTGTAGCCTTTGTAGATGTTACCAATAAGGCCAATGATATCAATGTCACTGTACCCATAAGGATAGTGGATAATGAGGGCAACGATGTTAGAGGGGTAACAAAGGATCAAAACGTAGTAGATGTGTTTATACCTGTATATCAATCTAAAACAGTGCCTATTAAGATACAAACACATGGCCGGTTACCTGATAATTATGAGGTTTTAGACATAAGTGTTGATCCTAGCGCTGTTAAAATACAGGGTAAGAAGGATTTATTGAAAGATATAAATAGTCTCAATACTAAGCCGATAGATATTAACTCTTTAATAGAAGATAATACTGTATCGGTAGAGCTGGAATTACCCGAAGGGGTAAGCCTTTCTAATCCAGACCAAAGTATAACAGTGAAACTAAATGTAGATGAAAGTAAAACAAAAACTTTTGATTATACTTTACAAGATGCCAATATTTTAAATTTGGATTCCAAACTTCGAATAGCTGATGAAGACCTAATAAAGTCTTTCGCAATAAATGTAGAGGGGACCGGATCAAAGATTGATAATCTAGAGAAAAGCGATATAGTTATGGAATTAGATTTACAAGGCTTGGATGAGGGAAACCATACAGTAAATATTTCTGCAAAAGTAGAAGGAGTTAAAATAATAAATATAAATCCCGAAGCCATAAGTATTAGATTGATGGGTGAATAGATATTAATAGAAAGAACAATGGACAAAATCCGATTCTTTTAAAAGAGTCGGATTTTATTTTTGCAATAAATTTAGGTATAACTTGAGCTGGACTTGCAAAAGGTCATTGCAAATAGTATTATACATATAGGACTTTATACCTATAAGATTTAACGAAAATCCTTTCAAGATACAAATATCTTATATTGAACCTACACATCATCTCAATAATAGAATATTTAAAGTTAGACTAAACAATAGTCGGCTAGGGGGCTGTATTTATGTATGGTAGAGATGACAGGCTAGACAACTGCAAACAAATGATTTTAGATTTCTTTAAGGGCAAAAACTCTACAGGAGTTTTAGATTTAATAATCGACATCTATCAGGATATTATATACGCTGAACCAAACGAGAAAGCTGCTAAGGAAAAGCTTGTTAGAGTATTATATAGTTTACAAAACTCCAATATTTTACATACTCTTTTAGAAGAGGATAGTATAGAAGTTTTCAGCTCTTTTTTGAAAGACTTTTTAGATATAGGTCAAGAATCAAATAATTATTATATAGGAAATAAAGAATTTGCCCAGTTGGATATATATGAGTTACAGAACATATTAATCGAGGTTAAAATATTATCAGCTATCCATGGATAGCTGATTTATATATCTTAATTATATAGGTTTTTTGAATAAATTGATTGTTCTCTACCGACACTATGCTATAATTGGTAATAATATAATAATTTACGGAGTGATTCAATGGGGTTTGATATTCCAAACCATGTGAAGATTATAATGGAAAGGTTACAAAAAGAAGGTCATGAGGCATATATAGTAGGAGGCAGCATAAGGGATATGCTTCTAGGGAAAAAGCCCAATGACTATGATATAACTACAGACGCCCATCCTCAGCAAATAAAGGATATATTTTATGATTTTAAAACCATAGATGTAGGCAAAAAGTTTGGCACCATAATTCTTGTTCAATCAAAGGGAGATGTAGAAGTAACCACTTTTAGAAAGGATGGTAATTACATCGATGGTAGAAAGCCAGAATGGGTATCTTTTTCTAATAGGGTAGAAGATGATTTAAGTCGGAGGGATTTTACAATAAATGCCATAGCCTATAATAGTAGAAGAGGTATAGTAGATCCCTATGGTGGTAGAATGGATTTACAAAAGGGGATAATAAGAACCGTAGGAGCTCCTGAAGATAGATTTAATGAAGATTATCTTAGAATATTAAGAGCTGTTAGGTTTTCGGCTCAGCTTGGATTTATAATGGAAGAAGAAACATTTAATGCTGGTAAAAGATATAGTGCAAATATTTCAAAGGTGAGTATGGAGAGGATTGTAGATGAGTTTTTTAAAATCCTATTGTCTGATACACCATCTAATGGTATCAGGTTGTTAGAAGAGATGGGAATGTTAAAAATCATTCTACCTGAAATTACCCCAGCTATAGGGTTTCAACAAAAAAACCCTCACCATATAAAGGATGTATATAATCACATACTATGTGTTTTAGATAATAGTCCTCCAGTTATTCAGATAAGATTAGCAGCCCTTTTCCACGACATAGGCAAACCCCATACACTGACCCTTGATGAAGAAGGAGTAGGCCATTTCTATGGCCATGATAGGTTGGGAGCTAATATATCCAAGAAAGTGTTAAAAAGGTTTAAGGTGTCTAACGAATTAATAGATAGGGTGTATGTACTTGTCAAGGAGCATATGAATCATCATGCAAAGTTTAAAGAAAAAGGGTTAAAAAGGTTGATCAGAAAATTAGGAGATGAAGAAATATTTAATTTAATGGCCTTACAAAAGGCAGATATAAAATGCTCTAATGAAAATGCAACTATAGAGCATATAGTTGAAAGGGAAAGTAAGATAAGGGCTATTTTGAAGGAAAAAGAAGCTTATGACGTAAACCAGATGGATATAACCGGTAACGATTTAATCGATTTAGGTTTTGAACAAGGACAAATAATTGGTGAAATATTGGAATATCTATTAGATTTAGTAATGGAAAATCCAAAATTAAATGAAAAAAAGATTTTAGAGAAGAAAGCTTTAGAAAAATTTTCTTCTAGAATTGAAAATCCATAGATTGTTCTTAATCTTATTTATTAATCATTATATATTTGTAGGATAGAGTATCTTGTGTTATTATTAGATTGTCATAGTTAGAATTAGGGGGTATTAAAATGGGAAAATTTTTTGGTACAGATGGAATAAGAGGAATTGCCAATACAGAACTGACTCCAGAACTAGCCTTTAAAGTTGGTAGGGCAGGAGCATATATATTGTCAAAGGGTAATAATGGTAAAATAATCGTTGGGAAGGATACTAGAAAATCAGGAGATATGCTAGAAGCTGCCTTAACTGCAGGAATTTGTTCTGTTGGGTTAGATGTAATATCCTTAGGAGTTGTACCAACTCCAGCAGTAGCCTATTTAACTAGGGAGTATGACGCTTTAGCAGGTATAGTTATATCTGCATCCCATAATCCAGCGGAATATAATGGCATTAAATTTTTTAATAACAAAGGACATAAGCTTGATGATAATATAGAAGAAGAAATTGAAAACTTGATTATAAATGATGAAAAAATTGCCACAAGACCTATAAAAAATGGGGTAGGCCGAAAAATCTACGAGAGTCAAGGGTATAAAGATTATATGGAGCATTTAAAATCTACAATTGAAGGGAATTTAGAAGGTGTTAAAATAGCAATAGATTGTGGTAATGGGGCTTTATATAAGATTGCACCTAAATTTTTCAATCAAATGAAAGCAGATATAGTGGTTATCAATGATGACCCAGATGGAATTAATATTAATCATGAATGTGGTTCTACTAATCCTTCTATGATTCAATCTTTGGTATTGGAAACCAAGGCAGATATTGGTCTATCCTTTGATGGAGATGCGGACAGGCTTATAGCTGTAGATGAGAAAGGTAATATAATCAATGGGGATCATATATTAGCTATCTGCGGTGCTCATCTTCAAGAGAAGGGAAAACTTAAAAAGAATACAGTAGTAGGCACAGTAATGACTAATATGGGATTAGATAAATACTTACAAGACAACGGCATGGATATTGTTAAAACAGCTGTTGGTGATAGATATGTATTTGAAGAAATGCTTAACAATGGGTATATATTAGGTGGAGAACAATCTGGGCATATAATTTTTCTAGAACATAATACCACTGGAGATGGTCTATTAACAGGATTGCAATTGATTCAAGTTATGAAAGAGACAGGAAAGAAGATGTCAGAGTTAAACAACTTGGTAGAAGATTTTCCACAGGTATTGGTAAATGCAAAGGTGAAAAATGAATTGAAAAATTCTTATCTAGAAGACGAAGAAATAAAATCCGAAATCCAAAGAATTGAAAAAATATTTCATGGAGAAGGTCGAGTTGTTATAAGACCTTCAGGAACGGAGCCTATGGTAAGGGTTATGATTGAAGGCAAAGATGAAGGAGAAATAAAGAAAATAGCCAAAGAGTTGGCCAAGATTATTGAAGATAAGATAGGTTAGTGTAAAAAAATATTTGAGGTGAAGAAATGGACTATAGGATAGTTGCAGATAGTAGTTGTGATTTAAATGATGAGTTACGAAGAAAATTAAATATTGGATTAGTGCCTCTTAATATCGATGTAGACGATGAGACCTTTAGAGATGATGACTCTATGGATGTATCTAAATTAATTAAGGCGATGAAAACCAGTGCCAATCCAATAAAGACATCAAGCCCTTCTCCAGGAGATTTTTTAAAGGAATATGCAAAATCCGACAATATCTTTGTTGTGACTTTGTCTTCTGCCCTGAGCAGTACTTATAATAATGCTGTATTAGCTAAAAATATTGCTCTTGAAAGCGGTAGCAAGTTTATCCATGTATTTGATTCCCTTAGTGCTTCAATAGGGGAGACTCTTGTAAGCATTAAAATACATGATTTAATTCAACAGAAATGTAGCAAGAATGAAATAGTTAGTAAAACAGAAGAATATATAGAAGAGATGAAAACATTTTTCATATTGGAATCTTTGGACAACCTAATCAAGAATGGTAGAATAGGTAAGATTATGGGTCATATTGCCTCTGCATTATCCATTAAACCAATAATGGGTGAAAATGGCGATGGAACCATAAAGTTGGTTGAGAAGGTAAGAGGTAGCAAAAAAGCATTTAACCGATTGGTGGAGATTATAGGGGAACAAGGTGAGAAGATAGAACAAAAGATACTTGGCATAGCGCATTGTAATGCATTGGATAAAGCAGAATTATTAAAAAAAGAAATAGAAAAGAGATATAATTTTAAAGAGATTATTATTGTAGAAACTGCAGGATTAAGTACTGCCTACGCTGATGATGGAGGAGTAATTTTAGCATTTTAACATATTATAACCTAGCAATAAATTATCACAAAAGTAATTGACAAAAAAAGATAAAATGTTATAATATATAGGTAGAATTTTTTAATAAGCGGGAGTGGCGGAATTGGCAGACGCGCTAGACTTAGGATCTAGTGTCTTTGACGTGGGGGTTCAAGTCCTCTCTCCCGCACCAGTACTTTAACCAATGGTATGCCATTGGTTTTTTCATATTTATAAAGTTATAATACATAAAAATTGGATAATAATATTTTATATGATATAATTTTATGGTATAATGAGTTAGTTTATTATCTATATAACGGAATAAACAATAGATTTAAGGAGGAACATCATAATGAACGCTGTATTAGAAAAAAAAGAAAACAATAAAGCCTTATTCAATATAGAAATTGACGCAAAAGAATTTGAAAAGGCAGTACAAGGTGTATATTTAAAAAACAGAAATAGGTTTAATATTCCAGGATTTCGTAAAGGCAAAGCACCCAGAAAGATAATTGAGTTAAGCTATGGAGAAGGTATATTTTATGAAGAAGCACTAAATAGTCTTTTACCACAAGCTTATGATGAGGCTATAGAGGACTTAGAACTTGAACCAGTGGATACACCAGAGGTAAATGTAGAACAATTAGAAAAGGGAAAACCTGTAATTGTAGAGTTTGAAGTAATCATAAAACCAGATGTGGAGCTAGGAGATTATAAAGGCATAGAAATTGAAAAACCAGAGTATAATGTTACAGAAGAGAATGTGGACATGGAACTAAAATCTATTCAAGAAATGAACGGCAGGATTATTGATGCAGGAGATAGGGAGTCTAAAGAAGGAGACATACTTACAATTGACTTTGAAGGATATATAGACGGAGAACAGTTTGAAGGTGGTACAGCAGAAAATCAAGATCTAGAAATAGGTGCAGATAAATTTATTCCAGGTTTTGAAGAACAACTTATAGGCAAAAATAAAGGTGACAAAGTAGATGTAAATGTAACTTTCCCAGAGGATTACTTTGAAGAAAGTCTAAAGGGAAAAGATGCTCTATTTAAGGTTACTATTCATGAAATCAAGGAAAAGGAATTACCAATTCTTGACGATGAGTTTGCAAAAGATGTCAGTGAATTTGACACTATAGAAGAATATAAAGAAAGCATCAGGGAAAGATTAGAGAAGGAAGCAAGGGATAAAGAAGAAATGGAATTAAAAAACAAAGTAGTTGAAAAGGTGGTTGAATTATCTAAGATTGACTTGCCAGAGGTAATGGTAGAAAATCAAATAAACAATGAAATAAATGAATTTGATTATACATTAAAGATGCAAGGAATGGATATGAATCAATACTTTAACTTAACCAATACAACTGTAGAAGACTTTAGAGAACAAGTTAAACCTGTAGCGGACAAAAAAGTAAGAGCAGATCTTGTCCTATCTAAGATAGGTGAAGTGGAAGGAATAGAAGTTTCAGATGAAGATATAGACAAAGAATTAGAAAAGATAGCCAAACAATACAACCAAGAAGATATAGAGCAGTTTAAAGAGAATATGAAAAAGGGAGATTTAGAACCTATTAGATCGGGTATAATGAGAGATAAGACAATAGAATTGTTGTTGGCAAATGTCAAGCTTATTTAAATAATTAGGAGGTATAAGAAATGGCATTAGTTCCTGTTGTTGTAGAACAGACCAATAGAGGAGAAAGGTCTTATGATATTTATTCTAGGCTTCTAAAGGAAAGAATAATATTTCTTGGGGGAGAAATAAATGATGTAACTGCAGATTTAATGGTAGCCCAATTATTATTTTTAGAAGCTGAGGATCCAGATAAAGATATACAATTATATATAAATAGCCCAGGAGGTTCAGTCAGTGCTGGGTTTGCCATATACGATACTATGCAATATATTAAACCAGATGTATCTACTATATGTATAGGTAGAGCTGCAAGTATGGGAGCTTTTTTATTAGCGGCTGGGACAAAAGGTAAAAGATATTCACTACCTAATGCGGATATTATGATTCACCAGCCTCTAGGAGGTATGCAAGGTCAAGCAGAAGATATTAGAATCCATGCTGAAAAGATTATACAGACAAGGGAGTTAATAAATAAAATACTAAGTGAAAGAACAGGGCAGACCTTCAAAAGGATATCTAAAGACACAGATAGAGATTTCTTTATGACCGCTACAGAAGCAAAAGAATATGGTATAATAGATGATGTGATAGAATCAGCTAAATAATAGGAAATGAGGTGTTATGATGACGAAATATGATGATAAGCAGCTTCGTTGCTCTTTTTGTGGAAAACCTCAAGATCAAGTTAGAAGGCTTATAGCAGGGCCAAATGTATTTATCTGTGATGAATGTATAGAACTATGTCAAGAGATAATAGATGAGGAGTTTATTGAAAACTTCGATTATGAATTGAAAGAATTACCGAAGCCTGAAAATATAAAAGAAACATTAAGTGATTATGTAATAAAACAAGAAAGGGCTAAAAGAGCCTTGGCAGTTGCAGTATATAATCATTATAAACGAATAAATAGGAAACCATCTAAAAATAGCGATGTAGAATTACAAAAAAGCAATATAGTTATGATTGGACCTACTGGTTCGGGAAAAACATTGCTTGCTCAAACATTGGCCAGGATACTAAATGTGCCATTTGCTATTGCTGATGCCACTTCTTTAACGGAAGCGGGATATGTGGGTGAGGATGTTGAAAATATAATCTTGAAACTAATTCAGGCTGCAGACTATGATATAGAGAGAGCAGAGCAAGGGATAGTGTATATAGACGAGATCGATAAAGTAGCTCGTAAAACTGAAAATCCTTCTATTACAAGAGATGTAAGTGGGGAAGGAGTTCAACAAGCGCTATTAAAAGTTCTTGAGGGTACTATAGCTAATGTGCCGCCTCAAGGAGGTAGAAAGCATCCCCATCAAGAGTTTATCCAGGTGGATACAACTAATATACTATTCATAGTTGGGGGAGCTTTTGACGGGATAGATAAGATAATTGGCAATCGACTAGATACAAAGGCCATGGGATTTGGTGCAGATGTAAAAAGCAAGGAAAATGCGAAGATTGGAGAATTATTGAAAGAAGTACGTCCAGAAGATCTATTAAAATATGGACTAATACCAGAGTTTGTTGGTAGATTGCCGGTAATCGTCACACTAGAAGAATTAGATGAAGAATCTCTAGTCAGGATATTGACAGAGCCTAAGAATGCTCTTGTAAAACAATATAAAGAGCTATTCCAAATGGATGGAGTAGAACTAGAATTTGATGATGAAGCTCTGAAAGCTATAGCTAAAAAAGCTATGGAAAGGAAAACGGGAGCAAGGGGATTACGTAGTATAATAGAAGAAGCCTTATTAGACATAATGTATGAAATACCTTCTAGAGATGAAATAGAAAAATGTCTAATTACAAAAGAAGTTATATTAAACAATGCAGAACCTACATTGGTATTGTCTAAGAAAAAATCAAAAAACAGGGCTAAAAAAAACGACAAGAAGGAATCAGTATCATAGAATAGAGGGGCTCACGGTTTAGTGAGCCTTTTCTTTTGAAAGTTTATTAGATTACTTGTCTCACCTTATATAATAATTATATGGATGTAGAAGGAGTGAGATCGTGCATAAAGAACAATATATTTCAGAATATAAAACATTGCCTCTCATACCTTTAAGAGGTATGACTGTTTTTCCTCATATGGTTATTCACTTTGATGTGGGAAGGGATAAATCCATAAAAGCTTTAGATAAAGCAATGGTAGATGATTCACTAATCCTTTTATGTGCTCAAAAAGATGCTAAAGTAGAAGATCCAACCGTAGAAGAGTTTTATCATATAGGTACCATTGCAAAGATAAAACAGATGTTAAAACTACCTGGTGGAAGCATAAGGGTTTTAGTAGAAGGGATGGACAGAGCGAGGGTTGTTGAAATACTTAAAGAAGACGAGTATTTTGAATCTAGGGTTGAAGAGTTCAGCTACGAACCTGAGGAAATTCATGTAGACAAAGAAATGGAAGGAGCTATGCGGCTGGTTATTGGTGATTTTGAAGAGTATTTGGTTTTAAGTAATAGAATGTCTCCAGATATACTATTAGCTATTACGGACATAGAAGATCCGGGTAGATTGGCCGATGTCATAGCATCTTATATAAATTTTAAAATAGAGGAACATCAAGAGATATTAGAAACTCTTGATTTTTATGAAAGATTAGAAGTGCTTCATAGATTATTACAAGAAGAGATAGAGCTATTAAGAATAGAGGACAAGATAAATAAAAGGGTAAAAAAGCAAATAACTAAGGTACAAAAGGAATATTACCTGAAAGAACAAATGAGAGCCATCCAAAAAGAACTAGGAGAGGAAAATCAACTAGTCGAAGAGGTTGAAGAATATAAAAGTAAAATAAATGAGATTAAGATGCCTAAAGAGGTCAAAGAAAAAGCTTTGAAAGAGTTAGATAGGCTAGAGAAGATGTCCTCTCATTCAGCTGAAACAGCAGTTATAAGGACTTATTTGGATTGGATTGTAGAGCTTCCATGGGATAAGAAAACTAGAGATAAAATAGACATTAAAAAAGCAAGGGATATTTTGAATGAGGATCATTATGGACTTGAGGACATAAAGGAAAGGATATTAGAGTTTATCGCCATAAGAAAACTTGCTAAGGATCTTAAAGGACCTATATTATGTTTAGTGGGGCCACCTGGCGTAGGGAAAACTTCTATTGCAAAATCTGTGGCAAGATCACTAAATAGAGAGTTTGTCCGCATGTCATTAGGAGGTGTACGTGACGAGGCGGAGATTAGAGGTCATAGGAAAACCTATGTGGGAGCTATGCCTGGTAGAATTATTAGTTTAATTAAGAAGTCCGGTGTTAAAAACCCAGTATTTTTGTTTGATGAAATAGATAAATTGGATAGTGGATTTAGGGGAGATCCGGCAAGTGCTCTATTAGAAGTTCTAGATCCGGAGCAGAATGTGACATTTACAGATCATTTTTTAGAGGTGGCTTTCGATCTATCCAAGGTTTTATTTATTACCACAGCTAATACCGTAAATTCTATACCCGAACCCCTATTGGATAGGATGGAGGTAATTAGAATAAGTGGATATACAGAAGAGGAAAAACTAAAGATAGCAACGGAATACCTCCTACCAAAGCAGCTTAAAGAACATGGGTTAAAGGATAAGAATTTAAATATCTCTGAAAATGCTATAAGGAGTATAATAAATAATTATACTCGAGAGGCTGGAGTAAGAAATTTGGAGAGAAATATTGCCAGTATATGCAGAAAAGCTGCTAAAAGGATAGTAGAATCAGGTGTTGAAGTAGTCAGGGTCAATATGAGTAATTTGCACAAATATTTAGGTATTCCAAAATATCGTTTTGATATGCAGGAAAAGGAAGATCAAATAGGTGTAGCAACTGGATTGGCGTGGACGGCCTTTGGTGGAGATACCCTTTCCATAGAAGTTAACTCTATGAAGGGAACGGGAAAGCTTCAGTTGACAGGACAATTAGGTGAGGTAATGAAGGAATCAGCTATGGCTGGTATTAGCTATATTAGATCTAATTCCAATTCATTAGGAATAGATAGCAACTTTTATAAAGAGATGGATATCCATGTTCATGTTCCAGAAGGAGCCATTCCAAAGGATGGTCCATCTGCTGGTATAACTATGACAACAGCTGCAATATCCGCTTTAACCAATAAGCCGGTTGCAAGGGATATTGCTATGACAGGAGAGGTGACCTTAAGGGGAAGGGTATTACCAGTGGGAGGCATTAAAGAGAAAGCTTTGGCAGCTAATAGAATTGGCATAAAGAAAGTTTTAATACCTTTTGAAAATGCTAAGGATTTGGAAGAAATACCAGATAAGATTAGAAATAAAATGGATTTTATTCTAGTAAAAAATATGGAACAGGTTCTCGAACATTCTTTGTTAAGAGAGGAAAATGACTATGAAAATAATTAAGGCTGAATTGGATAGAATTGCTGTCAATAAAAAACAATATCCTAATGAGAATTTAAAGGAAATAGCTTTTGTAGGTAGATCAAATGTGGGTAAGTCTTCTTTTATAAACTCTATGGTAAATAGGACCAATCTAGCTAGAACTAGTGGTAAACCTGGCAAAACTAGGACCATAAACTTTTATAATATAAACGATCAGTTTAGGTTTGTAGATTTGCCAGGGTATGGATATGCTAGGGTATCTAAAAAAGAACAGGAAAAATGGGGTTATATAATTGAAGAGTATATAAATGCCAGGAAGAATTTAATAGAAATTATTTTGCTGGTGGATATAAGACATGAGCCAACAAAACAAGATATATTGATGTATAGTTGGATAAGAAGTCTTAACTTTACAGGTGTAATCATAGCTACTAAGGCAGATAAAATATCTAAAGGTAAATATGGGTCAAATGTAAACATAATAAAGAAGAAATTAGGAGTTTCAGATGGAAACTTGATACTACCTTACTCATCCTTTAACAAAACCAATAAGGATAAAGTATGGACTACTCTAGAGCTATTATTACAAAACAAAGAGCAGCCATCTAAATAGATAGCTGCTCTAAAAAATTATTCTTTTACGAACATGTCTTGAGTTGCGCCACAAACTGGACAAACCCAATCCTCTGGTAGTTCTTCAAAAGGAGTGCCTGGTTCAACACCGTTATCTGGATCTCCTTCTGCTGGATCATAAACGTATCCACATGGTTCACAAACATAACTATCCATTAAAAATTCTCCTTTCATATATGTAATCAATGCAATTTTACCCAATATACTAGGTTTTAAACTATATAATAAATAATATATAAAAAAGTCATAAAAAAAGAATAGGCTTGTACATATAGATTAAAGGAAGCTATTGTGGGTAAAATTATAATAGTTTATAATATAATATAGATAGGCGGGGTTTAAATGACTTTTAAATTCCATGGCTCAGTATGTAGCGATTTGGAAGACATTAAAATATTTATAAAAAACGTTCTAGATAAACTGAAAACTATAATAGAAGATGAAGACTTGATGTTTGATTTAAGGTTAATACTAAATGAACTAATTATAAATGGAGTCATCCATGGGAATAAGTACAATAGAAGAAAATGTGTGGACTTATATTTAGAAATAATAGAAAACACCATCAGAATAGAAGTTAGGGATCAAGGACAAGGCATTGATTTTGATGTTGAGTCATATAATCCTGAAGAGTTAAAAGTTTGTGGGAGAGGTCTTGTAATTGTAAATGGACTATCAGATGAAATGTATATCCAGGATAATAGTATAGTGGCTGTTAAATATATGGTATAGGCAGGGAAGAAACCCTGCCATTATATTTGACTCTATCAATTTTTGATATAGTGTGTTAAAATAAATCTTGTTTTAAAACAAATAATAATTATAAATACAAATAGGAAGTGATTACTTTTATGGATATAGCAAGAAAGGATCTTAGAAACATAGCTATTATTGCCCATGTAGATCATGGTAAAACTACATTAGTTGATAGTATGTTAAAACAAAGTGGAATATTTAGAACAAACCAGGTTATAGAAGATAGGGTTATGGACTCTAATGAGATAGAAAGGGAGAGAGGCATTACCATTTTATCTAAGAATACAGCCATCTATTATAGGAATACCAAGATAAATATTATAGATACCCCAGGCCATGCAGATTTTGGTGGAGAGGTAGAACGGGTTCTTAAGATGGTAAATGGAGTTGTGCTATTGGTAGATGCTTTTGAAGGCCCCATGCCTCAAACGAAGTTTGTATTAAAAAAGGCTTTTGAATTAGCCTTACCAGTTATAGTATGTATAAATAAAATAGATAGGCCAGGGGCTAGACCCAATGAGGTCGTAGATGAGGTATTGGAATTATTTATTGAAATGGGAGCAGGGGAAGAGTATTTAGATTCTCCTTTTGTATTTACCTCTGCAAGAGCTGGAGTAGCAACTAAAGATTTAAACATAGAGAAAGACAATATGGAAGATCTATTTGAAATTATTTTAGACTATATACCAGCTCCAAGGGGAACTATAGATGAGCCATTGCAGCTATTAATATCTACCATAGACTATAATGATTATGTAGGCAGAATTGGAATTGGTAAAATAGAAAGAGGTAATATCAAGGCCAATCAAGATGCAATAATTGTAAACCAGGATAAGGAAGATGATGTTAAAAAAATTAAAATAACAAATATATATGAATTTGAAGGTCTTAACAGAGTTGAAGTGGAGGAATCCAAGGTAGGTAGTATAGTTGCAGTTACAGGAGTAGAGGGAATTCATATAGGAGATACCATATGTGATGTAGAACATCCAGAACCATTACCTTTTGTAAGGATATCAGAACCCACTATTGCCGTAACCTTCTCTGTAAATAATAGTCCTTTTGCAGGAAGAGATGGTAAGTATATAACGTCTAGACAGATTAGAAATAGATTGTTTAAAGAATTGCAAACAGATGTTAGTTTAAGAGTAGAAGAAACCGACTCTACAGATGCTTTTAAAGTATCTGGGAGAGGAGAGTTACACTTATCCGTTTTAATAGAAAATATGAGAAGAGAAGGCTTTGAGTTTCAAATTTCAAAACCTGAAGTATTATATAAATATGAAGACGATAAAAGACTAGAGCCCATGGAAATAGTAACAATTGACGTTTCAGAGGCATATATTGGATCAATAATAGAAAAATTAGGGCAGAGAAAAGGTGAATTAATCAGTATGACCGAGGCCAGTGGTGGATATGCCAGGTTGATTTTTTCTATTCCAGCTAGAGGACTTATAGGTTATAGGCAAGAATTTATGACGGATACCAAGGGTAATGGTATCTTGAATTCAATATTTGACTCTTATAGTCCATATAAGGGAGACATACCTACGAGAAAGGAAGGATCGATAATATCCTTTGAAACTGGAGAAGCAACGGCCTATGGACTGCATTCAGCTCAAGAGAGGGGAACTCTATTTATTACCCCGGGAACTAGCGTTTATGAAGGGATGGTTATAGGTTCAAGTCCTAAAGGCTTGGATATAGAAGTTAATGTATGTAGGAAGAAACATCAATCCAATGTTAGAGCTTCTGGCTCAGATGAGGCTTTGAGACTATCTCCTCCTAGAGAGATGTCTTTAGAAAATGCATTGGAGTTTATAGAAGAGGATGAGCTTATTGAAATAACCCCTAGTACATTTAGAATAAGAAAGAAAATTCTTGAAACCAATAAAAGGCATAAGTCTAGAAAATATAATTAATATGTTTATTTCAAAAATAAAGGTGATGATATGAACTATATAGTGGATGGGTATATGTGGTTTTTGAAAAATATAATATGGTTAAATATTTTGTTTGCAGTTCTGTTGGTGTTTTTTGAAAGAAGAAATCCTACTACCACTTGGCTATGGCTTATGGTGCTGACCTTTTTACCTGGGATCGGATTCTTACTCTACCTATTTCTAGGCCAAGATATGAGCAAGAAAAAAATATTCGAATTAAAAGAAGAAGAGGACAGGGGAATTCGAAATAGAGTTCTTCGGCAAGGACAAAAAATACAAGAAGAAGTATATTCTTTTTCAAATCCCAAGTTTATGGAATATGAAGATATAATAAAGATGCATATCTTGACCAGTGAAGCTTATTTTTCCCAAGATAATGAAGTGGAATTATACTTTTCTGGAGAAGAAAAATTTGCAGCTTTACTTGAAAGTATATCCAATGCTAAGAAATATATCTATATTGAATACTATATTATGAAAAGCGATGGGATAGGTACCAAGATAATAGATAAGTTGACTGAGAAGGCAAAAGAAGGAGTAGAAGTCAAGGTATTATACGATGGTATGGGTGGTAGAAAATTAAAGAGAAACAGCTTTGATGAGATGAAAAGAGCTGGCGGAGAAGTAGCGGTATTCTTTCCGCCCTTTGTTCCCTACCTTAGTTTAAGAATTAATTATCGAAATCACAGAAAGATATGTATAATAGATGGAGAAGAGGCCTATGTAGGAGGCTTTAATATAGGTGATGAATATTTAGGACTTTCTAAAAAGTTTGGATATTGGAGAGACACTCATATTAAGATAAGAGGTACTGCTGTTGGTAGTCTTCAGTGGAGGTTTTTTAAGGATTGGAGATTTGCGACAGGGAAAGACAATGTACAATGTGAATTAAAACCCAACAGAATAAAAGGTGAAACCAATACAGGAATACAAATAGTAAATAGTGGACCGGATTCTAAATGGCCTAGTATAAAAGATGGATACTTTAAGATGGTTACCGATGCTAGAGAAAGAGTATATATTCAGACTCCATACTTTATTCCTGATGACAGTATGCTGGAGGCATTAAAGGTGGCAGGACTTTCAGGATTGGATGTAAAGGTAATGATACCGTGTAAGCCAGACCACCCATTTGTATACTGGGCAGGACTTTCTTATATAGGAGAACTGTTGGAGGCAGGTGTAAGATTTTATACCTATGAGAATGGGTTTTTACATAGCAAAACATTTATTATGGATGATTTTGTAACCTCTATAGGAACTGCCAATTTAGACATTAGAAGTTTTAAACTCAATTTCGAAGTGAATGCCTTTATATATGATGGAGAAGTAAATAGAAAGACTGTAGAACAGTTTAATTTAGACTTAGAACATTGCAAAGAAATTACAATTAAAGAATACCAACAAAGGTCTAATATAGTAAAATTAAAAGAATCGGTTTCAAGATTATTATCTCCAATATTATAATAAAATAGGATAAAAAAAGCTCTCAGGGAAAAACTATTCTTTGAGGTGGTAATCTTGAATAGGAAAACATTTTTAACAATACTTTTAATAGGCTTATTACTATCTACATCTTGTATGAAATCAACAAAAGAAAAGCCTGCCAAATTGACTCAACATGAAAAAGCACCAAAGAGTCTTGTGTCTGTTGCGGAAGGAATAGATCAAGTTCTTGGTTCTATGAATGATATAGAAAAAATTCTAAAATTAAGCCCATTAGAATTTAAAGTTCAACACACTGATACAGAGCCCAAAAAGGAAAAAACTGAAGATGGCGGTCAGGATATAAAAAATCAAGAAAATAAAGATGAGAATAAAGATGAGAATAAAGATGAGCAGGAAAAGACAGATAAAAGTAAAACAGAGAAGGAAGCAATGATAACTAAGGATGAGGAAATTTTAAAAATATGGAAGACCGTTGATGACAAAATAGAGAAAATCCATAAAGATTGGAATAACTATGAATCGGAAGGTATGAAAAAGGGAGCAAGTGCTGAAAAGAGCAAGGATTTAAAGGGAAATTTAAACTTGTTTACTAGAGCTATTGAAAATAGAGACATGGTATTGGCTATGGATGATGGGAGCAAAACTTTATCCTCTCTATCATATTTTTTCGATCTATATAGAGACGAAACTTATGGAGACCTGTCTAGAATAAGGTATGCAGTGTATCAAGCATATTTAAATGCAAAAGGAAACAATGTGAAAGAAGCAGATAAATTACTGGAAACTACAGAAGAATATATAACTAGGATCAGACAAAAGCTAGGTGAGGATAAGGATAGTATAAAATCCTTAGATAAGCTATCTTTATCAATAGGAGATATGAAACAATCTTTAACAGATGATAGTATGAAGCTTTGGGAAATAAAAAGGGATATAATTTTGGAAAATATAAAACAATTACAAAAATAATTAAAACAAAGGGGGATTATAAATGAAGCCTGAAGCGATAGCTCAATTTTACATAGTAAACGGTGAATTGAAGGTAACCTCGAATGTTAGAATATTTCAAAGAATAGAAAAGCCACCTATATATGAAGTTATTAGGGTAGTAGATGGAATACCTTTATTTTTAGAAGATCATCTAAAAAGAATGAGGGAATCTGCTCGAATAATAGATTATCAAATTGAAAGAGCAGACAAAGAAATAGAAGGAGATATTAGGGAACTTATTTTACAGAATAAAATAGAAAACCTAAATGTAAAGCTATTATGTACTGATATTGAAAAGTTAGGGCAAGTGTTTTTAATCTATTTTATTAAGAGCTTTTATCCGCCAGAAGAATACTATGAAAAAGGCATACATACTATACTATTTCATCATAAGAGGGAAAATCCCAACGCAAAGGTTCAGATGATATCTTTTAGAGAAGAAGTAGCTAGACAATTAGATGAAAAAAAGGCATTTGAAGCATTATTGGTAAATGAGGAAGGTTATATTCCGGAAGGTAGCAGATCCAATATGTTCTTTGTAAAAGGAGATAAGATATATACTGCACCTAAAGGAGATGTATTATTAGGTATTACTAGAAAATATATACTTAAAGTATGTGAGGAACTTAATATAAAGGTAGTAGAAGAAAATATTCATGTAGAAGATTTAGACAAACTGGATGGGGCATTTATGTCAGGTACTTCCGTTAATGTTTTACCTATAGCAACTATAGGTGATATAGAACTCGATTCTGTTAACAATAGGATTATAAAAGCAATTAACAAGGGATATGCAAACAAGATGGAGAGGGATATAATTAGGAAAAGGCAAGACTGGAAGTAAAACAAACATAAACTATTATTTATGTGAGGGATGAAAATGGACAAGGTAATAGGGTTTATTGGTTCTGGAAATATGGCGGAAGCCATTATGAATGGGATAATAGAGTCCAACTTGGTATTAAGAAAAAACATTATAGTTTCTGCTAGAACTGAAGAAACTTTAGAAAAGATAGGGAAAAAGTATAATGTAAAAACAACTATTGACAATATAGAAGTAGCTAGGGCCGCTAATATACTAATATTAGCGGTAAAACCAAATATATATGATTTAATAATAGATGAGATAAGAAAAGATATAGCAGATGATACCATAGTTATAGGAATAGCTGCTGGTATCAATATAGAGTATATACAAAATAGGTTAGGTAGACGACTAAAGGTGATAAAAGCTATGCCTAATACACCAGCTATGGTTGGTGAAGGAATGACTGGTATATCTCCAAGCAAGGAAGTTAAAGAAGAAGAATTAACTGAGATAATGGAGATATTCAATAGCTTTGGGAAAACAGAAATAATAGAAGAAGGTTTAATGGATGCAGTTACAGCAGTAAGTGGTTCATCGCCAGCCTATGTATATATGATGATTGAGGCGATGGCAGATGCAGCAGTATTAGAAGGTATGAGTAGAAGATTAGCCTATAAATTTGCTTCTCAAGCAGTCCTAGGAGCTGCTAAGATGGTGCTAGAGACCGGAATTCATCCAGGAATGTTAAAAGATAATGTTTGCTCCCCAAAAGGCACTACTATAGAAGCTGTAGCATCGTTAGAAGAAAATGGATTTAGAACAGCAATTATTGAAGCCATGAGAATATGTGCTGAAAAGTCAAAAGAGATGACAAGATAAGAGAAAGATCTTGTGATTTTTTAAAAGTCACAAGATCTTTTTATTTTGCCTATTGACATTACTAGGGCATTGGTGTACTATATAATTAATACACTAAGGCATCCAAACGATGGGGGTGAAAAGATGGAATTTAACGATAATCTTCCTATATATATTCAGATAATGGATCTAATAAAGAGTAGGATAGTTTCAGGTCAGATTAATGGAGGTGACAAATTGCCATCGGTAAGAGAATTTTCGAAAAATCTAAAGGTTAATCCAAATACAATTCAAAGAACCTATCAGGAATTAGAAAGAGAGGACTTAGTATTTACTCAAAGAGGTATGGGAACTTTTGTAACAGAAGATATAGGAATAATAAAAAGGTTGAAGAAGGATATGGCAGGGACCATAGTGAATAATTTCATAGTGGAGATGGAAAAAATAGGATTTGGACCAAATGAGATAGTTGAAATTGTATCGGAATGCATAGAAAAGGAGGACAAATAGTGAATAATATAATAGAAATAAAAAACTTGACTAAAAATTATTTTAATAAAAGGGCTTTGGATAATTTAAACTTAGATATAGAAAGTGGAAAGGTAGTAGGTATCCTTGGACCCAACGGAAGTGGTAAAACCACTCTAATTAAAATATTAACTGGACTATTAAGACAAACCAAGGGAGAAATCACAGTAGACGGTCACGAAGTAGGCATATATACAAAATCCATAGTATCCTATCTACCGGATAGAAATTTCTTATACAATTGGATGAAAATAGAAGATGCCTTTCAACTATATAAGGATTTTTATGCTGATTTTGATGAGAAGAAATTTGAAGCACTATTGGATTTTATGAAATTAGATAAGTCTATGAAAATAGAATCCCTTTCAAAGGGAATGCATGAAAAATTGAATCTATCCTTGGTATTATCACGAAATGCAAAGCTATACGTATTAGATGAACCTATAGCAGGGGTAGACCCAGTAGCAAGGGATCAGATCCTAGACGCTATTATAAATAATTACAATGAAAACAGCTCTATGATTATAACCACTCATCTAGTGAGGGATATGGAGAATCTATTTGATGATGTAATATTTTTAAAAGACGGGGAAGTAGTTTTACAAGGAAGTGCAGAAGCTTTAAGAGAAGAAAAAGGTAAACAAATAGATGATATATATAAAGAAATATTTGGAGAATAGGAGGGAAGAATAATGGGTAAATTGATTAAATATGAAATAAAGGGAACTTATAGATATATATTAGGAGTATTAGCATTGGTCTTAATACTTACCACAGGCATATATGCTTATATCTCTAATACCAATGAGGGGTCAGCTTTTGGAGCAACGTTTATAGGTCTATCGGTTTTAGTTATATTTGGTACCGCATTGTCTACATTCTTATATATAGTGGGTTCCTTCAGAAAGGAATTATATGATGACAGGGGTTATTTGACATTTACACTGCCTTTAACAGGAAATCAAATAGTGGGTGCTAAGCTTATTGTATCTTTAATGTGGTTCGCTATATTAGGTATAGTTATTGCAGTATACAATATTATTATGGCATTAAGTTTTAGTCCAGTGGAATTAAATATTTCAGAACTTTTTTCCATGATAAAGAATATGGGTATACCATATAAGGAGTTTATTATTGTTGCTATAACAGGTATTATTAGTGGGGTTACTACATTGATATTGATATACCTATCTATGGCTCTTAGTAGGGTTACCTTTAGAAATAAAAAGATTGGTGGATTTTGGTTTATAATATTTCTAGTATTAAGTGCATTGATAACCTATAGCCAGGTAAAAATTGCTCAATTTTTACCATACTATATAGATATTAGCACCTTTAAAGTAGGTTCTGGGTATATGTTAAGCAATAACTTCTATATAAGCACTAATGAAAATGGAATAATAATGAGTGGTGATTTTGGAAATATGTTATTTAATATACCTAGTTTCATATATAGTATATTAATGGGTGTTTTAACCTTCTTGGGCACTGGATATTTAATTGAAAATAAAATTGACTTATAGGAGGGAGTCTAATGGTAATTACAAACTTACCAGACATTAAGAATAGGGATTATGATATATTAGGATTAGTCGAAGGAACAGCAGTATTTGCTAAACATTTAGGAAAGGATTTGATGGCAGGATTCAAAAATATGGCTGGAGGTGAGTTAAAAGCTTATACGGAAATGATAGATGATGCGAAAAAGATAGCCTTGGATAGACTAATAGTGGAAGCGGGAAATATAGGAGCAGATGGAGTTTTAAATGTACAATATTCTATTACTAATTTACAGGGAGGCTCATCACTAGTAGTTATTGCACTAGGAACGGGAGTAAAGTTTAAATAAAACCCCTATTTTTAGGGGTTTTTTTATATGTCTATGATTTTCCCTTGCATAATAAAAGTAGATATTGTATATAAATATTAGGTAGGATTTAAATAATACTTTAGGAGTGATTGTATGGATAGAAGGTTATCTTTATCTATTATATTGTTTTTTATATTTCTATTATTATTTATTACCTTCACACTGATTAGTGAATATAAAAATATGGAAAATTTAAGAGAAGAATATCCTAATATACCGGAAAAAGCCTATGATTATAGAAAGTCTAATTTAAACATATGGGCTATAAATTTAATATTAAAATTTCTAGTTCCCTTTTTATTTTTAACTACTGGACTATCCAAGAGAATAGGTATATTTTCTCAGGGAAGTGGTAGAAACCTTTTTTGGACTGGTTTCATATATGTAATCATATTTTCAGTTATAGACTTAGTGCTTGCATTGCCTACCAACTTTTATAGTAGTTTTATTTTAAAGCATAGATATGGCTTATCCAATCAATCCCTATATAGATGGTTAGAGATAGTACTAAAAAACTTTATCATAAACGGTCTAACTTTTTCCCTACTCATATGGTTTCCCTATTATTTGATGTATCGAACCCCCAATAGATGGTGGTTATATCTGGGGATATTAGCCATACCGGTTATTGCTTTTGTAACATTTATATCCCCTATGTATATAGATCCAATCTTCAATAAATATACCCCTATAGAAGATGATGTATTGGGTATAGAAATAAGGATGCTGCTAAAGAAATCAGGAATAGATGATGCTGAGATATACAGAGTAGATAAAAGCAGGGATACAAAATTGATGAATGCCTATATGACTGGAGTGTTTAAATCTAAAAGGATAGTCTTATGGGATACTACCATGGATAAGTTGGATAAAGAAGAGGTATTATCGGTTACTGCTCACGAAATAGGTCATTATATAAAAGGGCATATTTGGAGAAGTATAATACTTGGAGGATTATTCTATATATTTTTAATGTTTCTAATATATAAAACTTCTAATTGGATACTAATGAGATCCAAGGGGAGTTTTGGATTTAATAGATTATATGACATAGCGTCCATACCATTGATGATACTGGTATTGAATTTATATATGTTCTTTGCTTCCCCTATAATAAATGCCAATTCAAGACAAATGGAAAGAGAGGCAGATGCCTATGAAATAAACTTAACTCAAAACAAAGAAGCATCTATTTCTAGTATGTTGAAATTATATGAGGAAAGTCTAAGCTTACCACGCACAAGTACAATATTCAAAATATGGTATCATAGCCACCCAACACCTGAAGAAAGAATAGAGTTCTTCAGCAGCTATGAGAAAGATTAGGTTTCTATCAAATAATCCTTGAGGCCGGTTTTTAAATTTAGCCGATTAATTCTTTTTAAAGCTTTATTCTCAATTTGTCGAATTCTTTCTCTTGTAAGATTGTATTTACTACCTATGGATTCCAAGGTTGAAGGGCTATATCCATTTAAGCCAAATCTAAGCTCTAATATGTCTTTTTCTTTTGGGGTCAAAGCATCAAGTATTTGATTTAATTCATCTTTTAAGGATTGGAAAACTATAACGTCTTCTGCTGAAATATGTTGACAAGGGATGTAATCCTGTAGCTCAATATAGCTACCGTCGGATTCTTGATTTATGATGGCGTTTAAGGATGTGAAACTATAATAATTCTTCCGATAATAATCGATTAGATGGTATTCATCTTCTGTAATATCTACTTCTTGGCATAAGGTCTCTATATCTACTTCTATACGCTTAATAGAATAATTGTTTTCAGCTATGAATAGTGCATTTAATTTTTCATGTAAATGTACTGGGAGTCTTATCATATATCCGTTGTTTACTAAGGCTCTATCCATGTATTGAATAATCCAATAATATGAATATGTAGAAAAGCTAGTGTTTTTAGTAATATCAAATTTTTCTATACTCCGAATCATGCCAATAACTCCTTCTTGCATTAAATCATCCAGAGTATAACAAGTAGGGTTTCTTAATCTCTTTTTTGCTGCTGAATAGATTAGACCAATATTTTTTAATATGATTTTATTCCTAATTTTCATATCTCTATTCTGTTTATATAAAGCTATAAGCTCTTCATTGGAGAGATAATTTGTATTTGTAGACTCCAATTGTTTATTTATCATATCTATCACCTAATATATTATATTCTACATCTATTGGGAAAATCCTTTTTAACTAGTAAAAAAATTTAAACTTTCATTGTTTACAATAACTATTGCAAATAAATTAAAGTGATGGAATTTTTTCCATCACTTTAATTATGTTTACTGCTTAAATGGGAGAGTAGTCGTTCAGTTAACTCATTTACATCTTCCATTTTACTATGAAGTTGGGCAAACTGTGTAGATAGCTCTTTATCCTTTGTTCTTCCTAAATCACTTGAGGTAAGTAGCATATTTATACTATTTAAATATTGAGTGGTATGCCAATTGTTCTCTTCTATTTTTTTAGTTTGATCTAAAATTTCACCTATTGCTCTTGGATTTTCCATAGAGTTCATCCTTTCATGAATGTAATAGTTTTATATTTCTAGTATGTTCAACAAAATGCAAATTATTAATAAACTTTTAAATCAATTAGTTAATACTTGATTTTATAATTAATAGTTAAAAAAATGGTTATATATATAATGATTGGTATTGTAGTAGAAGGCATATGAAGGAGAGGATTAAATGACCATAGAACAATTAACTATTAACACTATTAGAGTTTTATCGGCAGAGGCAATTGAAAGAGCTAAATCAGGACATCCAGGACTACCTTTAGGAGCAGCACCTATGGCTTATACCCTTTGGTCCAAGGAAATGAACCATAATCCTAGAAATCCTAAATGGATAAATAGGGATAGGTTTATCCTATCTGCTGGTCATGGCTCTATGCTCTTGTATTCTTTGTTGCATTTATTTGGATATGGTTTAACCATAGAGGATATTAAAAATTTTAGACAGTTGGATAGTAAAACTCCTGGTCATCCAGAATATGGGGATACAATTGGAGTAGAATCAACAACAGGTCCTTTGGGACAGGGAATAGCTAATGGAGTTGGAATGGCAATGGCAGAAGCTCATATGGCAGCTTACTTTAATAGGCCAGGACATGAAATTGTAGATCATTATACCTATATTTTATCAGGTGATGGTTGCTTAATGGAAGGAATTAGCTATGAAGCAGCATCTCTCGCTGGACATTTAGGATTAGGAAAATTAATAGTATTATATGACTCAAACTCCATTACCATAGAAGGAGGCACAGATTTAGCTTTCACAGAAGATGTACTTAAGCGTTTTGAAGCCCTTGGTTGGGAAACCTATGAAGTAGAAGATGGAAACGATATCCAAAGGATTCAAGAGACAATAAAGAAAGCCAAAGAAAATCTTTCCAAACCATCCTTAATTAAAATAACTACTGAAATAGGATACGGTTCTCCTAAGCAAGGGAAAAGCTCTGCTCATGGAGAGCCTTTAGGAGAAGAAAATCTGAAGGCATTAAAGGAATACTTAGAATGGGAAGAAAAAGATGAGTTTACTGTACCTGATAAGGTAAAAGAGTATATGGCTATTTTGGCAGAAGAAGGAGAACAGAAGGAGAAAAATTGGCAAAATAGGATTGAGGAATATAAAAAAGAATATCCAAAACTTTGGAAGGAGTTAGAAAGATGGAATAGTTTAAAATTACCAATGGACTATTTGGATTCTGAAGAATTCTGGAGTTTTGAAAAAGGAATATCCACGAGGGAAGCCTCCGGTATATTGATAAATAGATTGACTAAAAAACTTCCAAATCTAATAGGAGGATCTGCAGACCTAGCTCCATCCAATAAAACCTATATGAATGAAAGAGAAGTGTTTTTAGCCAATAATTATAAGGGTTCCAATATTCATTTTGGAGTAAGAGAACATGCTATGGGTGGAATTTTAAATGGAATTGCCTTACATGGAGGATTAAAGGTATATGGAGGTACCTTCCTCATATTTAGCGATTATATGAAACCTTCTATGCGGCTAGCTGGATTAATGAATATACCTGTTACCTATGTATTGACCCATGACAGCATAGGAGTAGGAGAAGATGGACCCACCCACCAACCTATAGAACAGTTGGCCATGCTAAGAGCTACCCCAAATATGACGGTATTTAGACCTGCTGATGCTAAAGAGACGGCTGCTGGATGGTATTTAGCATTAACTAATGAAGGGCCAACGGCTTTAGCCTTAACTAGGCAAGGACTCCCATTGTTAGATGAAACCAGTAAAGAGGCATTAAAAGGTGGATATATATTAAAAGAAGATGCAAACTTTGATATTATCTTAATGGCAACAGGCTCTGAGGTTCATTTAATAACAGAAGCGGCAAAAGTACTATCACAAAAAGGAGTAGGCACTAGAGTAGTAAGCATTCCTTCTTGGAAAATATTTGAAAAACAATCTGAGGAATATAAGGAGAAGATATTACCTAGTAATGGGGCAAAGAGATTGGCAGTAGAAGCAGGTTCTTCTATAGGATGGCATAGATATGTTGGCCATGACGGTAAGATAATATCCATAGATGATTTCGGAGCTTCTGCACCAGGAGATCAGTTATTTAAAAGATTTGGATTTACAGTAGATAATGTAGTGAGTAAAGCATTGAAACTTATTGATAGATAAAAGGGTTCAAGGATATTCTACTTATTGCTAATTCTTTAAAATTATAGTATCATTAAAGCATATTATAAAACTTAATATGGAATATAGGTTGCTATGAAAATTCAAGCATTAATAGGGAAACAGGTTAAAATCCTGTGCGGTCCCGCCGCCGTAAGGTACTTAAGTAGTTTTTATTGTCACTGGGAAACTGGGAAGGCAAACTACTTTTAAAAACCAAGCCGGAAGACCTGCCTATATTCAATACAACTAAACTTCACGGAGGATTGGAGGTGTTGTGGGCCTAATAATATAAATAGTAGGCATTTAGACCTTTCAACTCTGAGTTGGAAGGTCTTTTTATCAAATAGTTAAAAAGTATTTAAATAAAAAATGAGGAGTGACATTATGAAGAAAAAGTCTATTGTAATTTTATCGGTTTTAGTGGTAGCTTTATTGTTATTTACAGGCTATAAAACTTTTCTAAGTCCCAAAGGTGCTGAAGGCGCTAAAGAGGTTACTATCCATATAATCAACGAAAATGAAGACGTAGACAAAACTTTCACATACAATACAGATCATGAATTTTTATTAGAGTTAATGGAAGAAAAACAAGAGGAATTAGGTGTAACATTTGAAGAATCTGAATTTGGAAAAATGGTAGTAGGAATGATGAATTATACAGCGAATCCAGATAAGCAAGAGTTTTTTCATATAGCTGTCAATGGAGAAGATGCAATGACAGGGGTTGAAGAGATACCCTTAGAAAATGACGATGTTTATAAGTTTGAGTTAAGCAATTATTAATGCCATGAAAATACGTGATGTGGCTCTTATAGGAATTTTAAGCGCTACCATAACAGCGGGAAAGCTAGTCTTAAGCTTCGTACCTAATGTGGAAATTGTTACATTGTTATTTATAGTCTATACCGTTGTATTCGGGGTAAGAAAGAGTTTTTTAGCCTCTGTAGTTTTTAGTACTACCGAAATATTGATCTACGGCTTTTCCACATGGTTATTAGGATATTATTTAGTTTGGCCTTTACTCATCATAGTAACAGGCCTAATGAGTAAAAAGATGGAGTCTGAATATGTTTATGCTACCATAGGAGCTATTTTCGGATATGCTTTTGGAGCGTTATTTGCTATAGTAGAATCAATTTTTTATGGTCTAGCCTATGGATGGGTTTATTGGCTTAGAGGTATACCCTTTGATCTAATACATGGAACTTCTAACTTTATTATCATATTGGTTCTTTATAAACCTATGATTAATATTCTAACAAAACTTAAAGCATCTTATTATCAAACTTAAAGTTGGAGCATATGCTTCAACTTTAAGTTTTTATTTTTATAATGGTTTAGTATATAGGATAGGGGGGTATATATTTTGAGAATGGAAATATAATAGTACTTATTTTATTTGGAGGATATAGTATTGAAAAAAATCATAAGTAGAATAATAGATATAATACTCATACTTTTAATAATCTATCTTTCTTTTAGATTATTGCAGAAAAAGGGTATTATAGAAACAAAACTTGATAGATTGGATAGGATACCATCCTTTAAGGTAGAGGATATGGAAGGTAATAATGTGACGGAAAAGATATTTAAGGATTATGATTTTACAATAGTAAATATTTGGTCTCCTTTATGTGGAGCTTGTATAGAGGAACTAAGAGCTCTAAAGGAATTGGAACCATATATTGAAGAAAGAAATGGAAACATAATAGGTATAATAACCAATGGCAGTGCCGATAGAGCTGGGGCTAAAATAAACGAATTAAATCTAGGGTTTACAAACCTTATACCGGATAAAAAATTAAACAAGGAATTGGTTAAAGGGGCAGTAGTTACACCTACAACTTTATTTGTTGATAAAGATGGGTATATAATGAAGAAGTATACGGGAAGCTATGGAACAGAAGGGGATATTAGGTTTTTAAAGGAAAGAGTTCAGGAGCTAATAAAATAAGGGAGTTGATTTTAAAGTGAATAGGAAAGTTAAATTAATTGTGGTGTTATCGGCAATACTTATTATATCCATAGCTGTAAATGGATGTTCTACTAAAAAAGACCAACAGGATCAGAATGTAGGTTCTACCAATAATAGCGAACCAGTAGAAGAAAATGATGAAGAAAATATAGATGATATTGGAATGATTAAATTACCAGATTTTAATTTAAAGGATTTAGAGGGGAATCAGGTATCTAGTGATATATTTAGAGATTATGATATGACCATAGTTAGCATATGGCAAAGCACTTGTGGACCATGTATAGAGGAACTAGAAGCTTTAAATGTTATATATAATGAGTATAAGGATAAAGATGTTAATGTACTAGGCATATCAGTGGATAATGTAGAGGTAGTAGGAGAAGAAGGGGTTAAGGAGTTAGTAGAAACCTTGGAGTTAGAATTTACAAATGTTATAGCTGATGAGGATTACTTAATAAAATTAATAGATTATGTGCAAGGTACTCCTACTGCATTTATATTAGGAAAAGAGGGGGAACTTTTAACGGAACCAAGAGTAGGTTCCAATGGTACAGAAAGCGATATAAAGGACTTCAAAAATATAATCGAAGAGATACAGAAGGATTAAATAAGCTTCTTTTATGGTACTAGTACCATAAAAGAAGCTTATTAGTTTGTAACTCTTCTTAAGAAATCCTGAGTTCTTTGATTTTTGGGATTGTTAAAAAGTTCTTCTGGAGAGCCTTCTTCTAAAATAATCCCATCATCCATGAATATAACCCTA
>JAAYRD010000159.1 GCA_012518955.1 Tissierellia bacterium
GATAGTAAACATTTTAGTCCCTTATTTCTCTATTTATCCCTTTCCTTTCCCCTATTCTTCGTTGGATCATATTGTCCAATTCTTTAGCTGCATTGTATCCTAATTTCTTTTGTCTCGTATTTCTTGCGGCTACTTCCACAATCATAGCCAAGTTTCGCCCTGGCATAACTGGGATAACCAGTTTTGGAACTTCTACTCCTAGAAGCTCCATACATTCCTCATCTAATCCTACTCTATCGTATTCTTTGCCCTCATCCCAACGCTCCAATTCAATGATCAAATCTATGAACTCATTTCCTTTTACAGCACCCACTCCATATAATCGTTCCACATTCAATATTCCTATTCCCCTTATCTCCATAAAGTACCTAATTAAATTTGGTGCCTGTCCTCTTAAACCGCCATCTATTCTCTTAATGCTTACAGAATCATCTGCTACCAGTCGATGACCTCTTTTTATTAATTCTAGGCCAGTTTCACTCTTTCCAACCCCAGATTTTCCTATAATCAATACTCCCATGCCATAGACTTCTACTAAAACTCCATGAACAGTAGTTTCAGGAGCTAGAACATAATCCAAATAATTTATTAAAACATTTATAAACTTAGTGGTAGCAAGCTCCGTTCTCAATATGGTTATATTATATTTAGTCGCCAACTCCAACACCTCTGGAAATATGGGCAAATTTCTTGATATAACCAATACGGGAATATCATAGGAAAATATCTCTTCCAATCTACTGTAACGTATATCCTTGGAAAGGTTATTGGTATAATGCCATTCAATGGTCCCAATTATTTGAATCCTTTCATAAGCAAAATTTTTAAAATGACCTGTCAACTGTAATCCAGGTCTATTTACTTCACTTGCAATCACCTTTACATGCTCTACACCCTCCGCTCTATATATTACTTCCATATCTAGATCCCTTATCAGCTTATCTAAAGTGATATAGCTCTTAGTTGTTTCATCTATATTTGTATAACTCATAACCCTATTCACCTCTATTTTTTCTGAAATGATTATATAGATCCTCGGCTACCTTTCTATTCATGCTTTCTACTTTTGCCAATTCCTCTATATCTGCATTCTTTATATTATCTATAGTATGAAAATGTTTAAGAAGTTCTTTCTTCCTCTTATCTCCTATTCCCTTTATATCATCTAATTCTGATCTGAACATCTTTTTGCTCCTTAGACTTCTATGGTAGGATATCGCAAATCTATGGGCTTCTTCTTGGATTCTATATATTAGCTTAAACCCAATACTGTCTTCGTCTAGTCTTATCTCTTGATTATTGTATATAATCCCCCTAGTCTTGTGAAAATCATCCTTCACCAATCCACAAGTTGGAATGGATAAGTTTAATCTTTTCAATGCCTGTAGCACTATATTTACCTGACCCTTGCCACCATCTATCATTATCAAGTCTGGAAAAGTAGAAAAACCTTTTACTTCTACTTTATTCTCCTTAATAATTTCCTTTTCCTTCAAACCTCTAATAAACCGTCTCTCTATAATCTCTTCCATACTTTTATAATCATCGGGAGTAGTTACTGATTCAATCTTGAACCTTCTATAGTCACTTTTTTTAGGTTTACCTTGCTCAAATACTACCATAGATCCCACAGATGCTACTCCAGATATATTGGATATATCGTAGGCTTCAATTCTCATGGGTAACTTTTCTAATCCTAATGCATCCTTTATCTGTTCTAGTGCCTCCTCATCTTTCCTTTTCTCCCTTAAGAATCTATCACCATATTGGCTCATCATATCCATTGCATTTTTTCTTACCATATCCATTAACTGAGACTTTTCTCCCCTTCTAGGGATTCTTAATCTTACCTTCGATCCTCTCTTTTCAGATAACCATGTGGATATAGTCTCCATATCATCTATCTCTTCCTCTATAAATATCTCCTTAGGCACATAGGCAGTACCTAGGTAGAATTGTTTAACAAAAGAGCTAAGAATGTCCTTTCTCGATTCCTTAAAAGTGTCTGATAGTATGAAATGCTCCCTACCTATTATTTTACCACCTCTTATAAAGAATACTTGAATACATACCTGATCAACGCCCCTTGCCATTCCTATTATATCTTGATCTACTATATTTGAGCTTACTATCTTTTGTTTTTCCAGTATTATATTTAAAGAATTTATCTGGTCTCTATACTTAGCAGCATTTTCAAAATCCAATTCTTCAGATGCTTTTTTCATCTTTTCTTTTATTATTTCTATTAATCCATCTTCCCTTCCATTTAAAAACATAATAATTTCGTCTATCATTTCCATATACTTTTTTCTATCTACATTTCCTTGACAAGGACCTAGACATCTTCCTATATAATAATTTAAACAAGGCCTTTTTTTACCTATATTTTTGCTTAGGTCTCGGTTACAAGTCCTTATAGGATAAAGGTTTCTTATTATATCCAAGGTGTCATTAACTGCATATACACTAGGATAGGGTCCAAAGTATTTGGCACCATCTTTTAAAATCCTTCTAGTCTTTATCACCCTTGGAAACTCTTCATTAGTTGTTACCTTTATATAAGGATACTGCTTATCATCCCTTAATAATATGTTGTATTTTGGTCTATGTTTTTTAATAAGATTAGCCTCTAGAATCAATGCTTCTACTTCATTATCTACCATTATATATTCAAACTCGTAAATATGTTTAACAAGGGCATTAACCTTGGGAGGATTGTTTCTAGAGGATTGAAAATACTGCCTAACCCGCTTCTTCAAGGATATGGCTTTTCCTACATAGATTATTTCTCCATATTTATCCTTCATTATATATACTCCAGGTTCATCTGGTAGCCTTTTCAACTCTTCATCTATATTAAACATAAAATCACCTTTCAGTTTATCATCGCTTATTAAAAATATAATATCATAATATGTGTAAAAATATAAATTTATATGGTAGTTGGAAGTTGTGGTTGTTCATTTTACTTCGGAGAGGGCGTTCTTTCCATTAATGCGTAACAAGCGGGCGATCAAGAATCGCCCGCTAATCTCATAATATTTTTAATATCTATATACTTCTAGTTTCCTCTTTCAACCATTTTTTTTCTTCGTCATTTAAATATGGAGCTAGTTTATCATATACTTTCTCATGATAATCATTTAGCCAACTTCTTTCATCTTCGGTGAGTAATCCTATATCTACCCCAGCTAAATCTATTGGACAATAGGAAATGGTTTCAAACTTCATAAATTGACCTGATTCAGTTTTTATATCTTCAACTACTACAGCTACATTTTCAATCCTTATTCCATGTTTCCCTGCCTTATACACTCCCGGTTCAATCGTAACAACCATACCTTTTTCTAGCTTTACATCATTTAATACGGGGGATATCCTATGAGGTCCTTCATGGACATTTAATAGAAAACCAATTCCATGTCCTGTACCACATTTATAATCTATTCCTTCCTGCCATAGGGGATAACGAGCTAATGTATCTAAATGAGTTCCCGTTGCACCATATAAAAATCTGGCATTGATTAGATTTATATGACCTTTTAATGTAAGGGTATAATCCCGTTTTTCTTCCTCCGTTATATCTCCCAACACTATAGTCCTAGTTATATCCGTAGTCCCATCGTAATATTGACCCCCAGAATCCACTAGAAACATCTTTTCCCTCTTCAGTTCATAATTTGAATTTTCATCTGCACTATAATGCATCATAGCTGCATTTTCCTTATAGGCTGCTATGGTATCAAAACTAGGTTCAATAAATCCTTCCTGTTCCTGTCTAAATTCTTCTAACTTTTCTGATGCAGAAACCTCTGTAATCTTTGCATTGCCTACATTTTTGTCTAACCAATATAGAAATTTAACCAAAGCCACCCCATCTTTTATATAAGCATTTTTTTGGTTTTCAATTTCCCTGCTGTTTTTTATGGCCTTTATTTCAGTAGTTATATTGGTGCCTTCAACTATTTCACATTCCTCTGGTATTCCTTTATAAAGCCATCTATTTATCCTAGATGGGTCAACAAATATCCTGCTTTCTAATTCTATACCCTTAACATGGTCTATAACCTTATCATAACCTTCAATTTGTATCCCGTTTTCCATTAGGTAGGATTTCACATGGCTAGAAATTTTTTCTTCATCTACAAATAACCAAGCTTCATCTTTGGATATTAAAGCGTAGGATATGACTACCGGATTGTTTGCCACATCTCTTCCTCTAATATTATAAAGCCAAGCTATATCGTCTAAACTTCCCAGTAAAAAATAGTCTAAGTCTTTTTTCTTCATTTCTTTTCTTATATCATCTATCTTTTCCTCCGCAGTCTTCCCTGTATATTTCACATGATGTATGAAGGCTTCACTTTTGGGGATTTCTGGTCTATCCTTCCATAGCTCTCCTATTAAATCATACTGATCTACAATTTTAATATCCTTATTCTCAAAGGATTCTTCTAGCTTTCTAACATCTGATTGGGGAAATATCTTTCCATCAAATCCCAGACTATCTCCTTCATTTAAATTATCCTTCAACCACTCAATATATGTTGGAAATCCTGGGATGCCCATCTTATATAGCTTGATTTCACTGCCTTCTAGTTCAGCCTCTGCTTGTATAAAATATCTACCATCTGTCCAAAGGATTGCATCCTTTTCAGTTATTACCACAATTCCTGCTGAACCTGTAAACCCTGAAATCCAAACCCTAGTCTTATAATGATCCGCCAAATACTCACTTTGATGTGGGTCATAAGTAGGTATTATATAAGCTGCAATTTCTTTATCCCTCATCAAATCCCTTAAACCCTTAATCCTATCATTTATTTTCAAACTAATACCCCCTCGAAAATTTCTTTATTTTTAGTTTCTTATCCTCATCTTCTTCCATCTTTATCAATAGATTTGCCAATAGTATTCCTGAGAATCCTGCAGATAGTTTTGCTAAGATAAAAGGTGTCACTATTTCCTGAGCAATACCAGCCACATAGCCCAATTGACCTCCAAAAACAAATGCTCCACTTGCTGCAAAAGCTGCATTTATAGTTTTTCCCTTATTATCCATTTTATCATAAATTGCTAGCATAGGTATGCAATTAGCAAGGGATGATAGTATGCCTAATAAAGCAAATTCGTTAATATCTACCTTTTCCGATACTTTATTCAACCTATCATGAGATTTCTCATAGATAATATAAAAAAGTGTATATGCTCCAGAAAGAATTACAGCAATTTCTCCTACTATTACAATACCTTCTTCAAAAGGTGCTATATTAGGTATTATCCTTATTCCCAATATAAGATCTAATATACTTAATAGTAGGCCTAAAAAACTGATTATCATAATTCCTTTTCCTAGAACATTGAATACCTTTATGGTTTGTTCTTGAAACTTGAAAAGCCCAATAGCAATTAATATGGATAGTATTATTACAGGTACTAAGTTTATCCATATATCTTTTATTGGGATATTCATAGATATTCCTCCAACTACCATACCTATTGGAATGGTTACAATTCCTGAAAGCATTCCTTTGATGAAAAATGGTAAGTCCTCTTTAGATATTAAATTTAGTGCTACAGGAATTGTAAAAGATAGAGTTGTCCCCATCATAGATGCTAAAATCAGTCCAGTATACTGAGCCATTTCTTTAGTCTTGGCTATTTCTATACTAGTCGCATAGCCCCCCATATCTACAGCTAATATATTTGATATGAATACAGAGGGATCTGCTCCAGTTATCTTAGCCACTGGAGATAGAACTGGCATAATCAATTGGGAAATTACTGGAGCCAAGCTAATAATCCCAATCATGGTCATAGCCAATCCCCCCATACTTTTAAATCCTTCTTCAAACCTTTCTCCTAATCCGTATCTATTCCCTATTAATCTATCTACTCCACCTAAAATAGAAAATAGTACCATAATAAATAGTATGATATTGCTCATATCTCACCTCTAATATGTAATGATATTCTATATTATATAACAAAATAAGGACAAAGACTAATGTAATTAGAAGTATAAAAAAACTTAAAATCCTTCACTAACGCTCAAAAGACAACAATGCTACAAAAATATGACAGGGTTCTAACCCTGTCATATTTTTATTGTAGTACTTTCTTTAAAAATTGACCTGTATAGGATTTCTCTACTTTGGCAACATCTTCAGGTGTTCCAGTAGTTACTACTGTACCACCTTTATCCCCGCCTTCTGGACCTAAATCTATTATATAATCAGCAGTTTTTAACACATCTAGATTATGCTCTATTACCAATACCGTGTTACCACCTTCTACTAACTGGTTCAATACCTTTATAAGTTTATGGATATCTGCCATATGGAGACCTGTTGTAGGTTCATCTAATATATAGATGGTTTTTCCTGTACTCCTCTTGCTCAGTTCTGTAGCCAACTTAACCCTTTGGGCTTCTCCTCCAGATAATTCGGTAGAGGATTGCCCCAACTTTATATACCCTAGGCCTACATCAAATAAGGTTTGTAACCTTCTCTTAATTGTAGGTATGTTCTCAAAGAATTCTAAGGCTTCCTCTACAGTCATGTCCAAAACATCAGATACAGTCTTTCCTTTGTATTTAACTTGTAATGTTTCCCTATTATATCTTTTACCTTTACACACCTCACAAGGAACGTATACATCTGGTAGAAAGTGCATCTCCACCTTCAATATACCATCTCCCCTACAAGCCTCACACCTTCCACCCTTTACATTAAAGCTAAACCTTCCCTTTTCATATCCTCTCATCTTAGCCTCAGGTGTCATTGCAAAAACATCCCTTATATAATCAAATACTCCAGTATAGGTAGCTGGATTTGATCTAGGGGTCCTGCCTATTGGAGATTGATCTATAACTATTACCTTGTCTAAGTTCTCTAATCCCTTAATTTCTTTATGTTTTCCTGGTTTTGTCTTTGCCCCATTTAATTTTTGAGCTAAACTTTTATAAAGGATTTCATTTACTAGAGTACTCTTTCCTGAGCCGGATACTCCAGTTACACAGGTAAACAACCCTAGAGGAATTTTCACATCAACATTCTTTAGATTATTCTCCTTTCCACCTATTACCTCTATCCAATTTCCATTGGGTTTTTTCCTTTTTTCAGGAATTTCAATTCTTTTTTTATTGGATAGATACTGACCTGTAATGGATTTAGAGTTATTTTTTATATCTTCAACAGTTCCTTCGCCAACTATATATCCACCATGAACTCCTGCACCTGGACCAATATCTATTATATGATCTGCACTATACATAGTTTCTTCATCATGTTCAACAACCAATAGGGTATTACCTAAATTGGTTAAATTTCTTAAGGTTTTTAATAATCTTGCATTATCCCTTTGGTGAAGACCTATACTAGGCTCATCTAGCACATAGATTACGCCTACTAAACTGGAACCAATTTGGGTAGCCAGTCTAATCCTTTGAGATTCTCCTCCGGATAAAGTACCTGCATTTCTTGCCAAGCTAAGATAATCTAAGCCTACATCATGTAAGAAAGTGAGTCTTTCTCTTATCTCCTTCAACACTTGATCCCCTATTAGCATTTGCCTTTCATTTAAATCTAAGTTTTCAAAGAACTCTATAGCCTGTGCTATGGATAGGTGGGTAACCTCCGATATATTCAATCCATTAATTTTAACTGCCAATACCTCATCTTTTAATCTATTTCCTTTGCAAGCAGGACATGGAATTTCAGTCATATATCCGTCTATTCTATCCCTCATATAGTCAGAATTGGTTTCTGAATATCTTCTTTCTAGATTTGAAATAATTCCTTCAAAGGACCCCTTATAGTTTCTAAGTCCACTATAACGACTTTCAAACCGAAATTGAATAGTCCTTTTGGTTCCATATAATAATTCATCCATAAACTTTTTCGGAGCATCTTTTAAAGGTCTATCCATATCAAATCCATTATCCTTTGCCAAAGTTTTAAATATCTGATAATAATAGCTAGATTCATTAGCAGAACTAAAGGGAGCTATTCCCCCCTCATTTATACTTAGGTTTGGATTCGGTATTATCTCTTCCCTATCCAATTCCTTATAATAGCCAATGCCATTACAAGTAGGACACGCTCCAAAAGGAGAGTTAAAGGAAAACATCCTAGGGGATAACTCTTCTATCGCCACCCCACAATCAGGACAGGCCAGTTTCTGACTAAACATTATTCGATCCTTATCTATTATATCTACGATGATCAATCCATCAGCCAGCTTTAAGGCTGTTTCTATAGAATCGGCTAACCTTCCCTCTACTCCTTCCTTAACTATTATTCTGTCTACCACTATTTCAATATCATGGGCTTTGTTTTTCTCTAACTTTATTTCCTGATCCACCTCATACATTTCTCCATCTACAATTACCCTTACAAAACCTTCTTTTTTAATATTCTCTAAGATTTTCTGATGCTCACCTTTTTTACCCCTTATTACTGGAGCTAGGATTTGAATTCTACTCCTTTCTTCCAGTTCCATTATTTTATCCACCATTTGATCTACTGTTTGACTTGTTATCTCCTTACCACATTTATAGCAATAGGGTATTCCTATTCTAGCAAATAGTAGTCTCAAATAATCATAAATCTCCGTTACAGTTCCTACAGTGGATCTAGGATTTCTACTAGTGGTCTTTTGGTCAATAGAAATAGAAGGTGAAAGACCTTCTATATATTCTACGTCTGGTTTTTCCATTTGTCCTAAAAACTGACGGGCATAACTAGACAGACTTTCTACGTACCTTCTCTGTCCTTCTGCATATATGGTGTCAAAAGCTAGAGAGGATTTTCCAGAGCCACTTAAGCCAGTAATTACTATGAACTTATCTCTTGGTAATTCTAAATCTATGTTTTTAAGATTGTGTTCCTTAGCACCTCTGATTATTATCTTGTTTTTTTCCAATTATTTTCACCTCTTGTTGTGTTTCAGGAGACCAAAGATCTCCCCTACCTGTTTTTTATGATTTATGATTTCCAATTAAGCAAATTATTGCAATCCTGCATCTTGCATCTTTTTCAGTTCAATCATCTTATCCCTAAGCTCTGCTGCTTTTTCAAAGTTTAATTCTTCTGCTTCCTTTAACATAGCTTCTCTTAGGTTTTCTACCATAGATTCAATTTCATCTCCAGTAAATACCTCTTCTACATATTTTCCTTCTTCTTCCAACGCTATAGTGGCTTCTATTACATCCCTTACTCCTTTTGTAATAGACTTAGGGGTTATATTATGTTCTTTATTATATCTATCTTGGATTTCCCTTCTTCTATTGGTTTCATATATAGTTTTTTCCATAGATCTAGTTATGGTATCTGCATACATTATAACCTGTCCAGAGACGTTTCTAGCTGCCCTCCCTGTAGTCTGAATCAAGGATGTTTCAGATCTTAAAAATCCTTCCTTATCTGCGTCCAATATAGCAACCAAGGACACCTCAGGTAAGTCCAGTCCCTCTCTTAATAAATTGATCCCTACCAATACATCATACTTCCCTAGTCTTAAATCCCTTATAATTTCCATCCTTTCAATGGTATCCACATCTGAATGGAGATAGGTTACCTTGATCCCAATCTCCCTAAAATAGTCTGTTAAATCTTCTGCCATCTTCTTAGTTAAAGTGGTAACTAAAACTCTTTCTTGTCTTTCTGTTCTTTCTCTTATTTCTTTCACCAAATCATCTATTTGGTGTTCTGTAGGTCTTACATCTATCTTTGGATCCAGCAATCCTGTAGGACGTATTATCTGTTCTACTACTTGCTCTGAACGTTCTAATTCATATTGTCTTGGTGTTGCTGATACGTATAGTATCTGATTTATATGATCCTCAAATTCATTAAATTTCAATGGTCTATTATCTAAGGCTGACGGTAATCTAAATCCATGTTCTACTAGATTAGTCTTCCTAGATCTATCCCCCTCATACATACCCCCTATTTGGGGAATAGTTACATGGGATTCATCTACTATTATTAAGAAATCCTCTGGGAAATAATCTATAAGAGTATAAGGCTTGCTCCCTGGTTCCCTACCACTTAAATGCCTAGAATAATTTTCTATACCCTGACAAAATCCCATTTCTTTTAGCATTTCTATATCATACCTAGTTCTTTGTTCCAGTCGTTGAGCTTCCAATAGTTTTTCTTGGCCTATTAGTTCCCTCAATCTTTCTTCTAATTCCTTTTCTATACCCATGATAGCCTTATCTATCTTGTCTTGTGATGTAGCATAGTGAGAAGCTGGAAATATAGAGATGTGATTTCTAGCACCTATTATTTCTCCAGTCAGATAATTTACTTCCACTATTCTATCTATCTCATCTCCAAAGAATTCTACCCTAATAGTATTTTCACTAGAAGAGGCAGGGAATATTTCCAATACATCTCCTCGCACTCTAAAGGTCCCTCGGATAAAGTTTAAATCATTACGTATATATTGTATATCTATTAACTTCCTCATTACCTCATCTCTATCCTTAATCATACCTGGCCTTAATGATACTACTAAGTTTTCATAGTCAATAGGGTCTCCCAGTCCATATATACAGGAAACACTAGATACTATTATAACATCCCTTCTTTCAAACAATGAAGCCGTAGCCGAGTGCCTAAGCTTATCTATTTCGTCATTGATGGATGCATCTTTTTCAATATAGGTATCTGTTTGGGGTACATATGCTTCAGGTTGGTAATAATCATAGTATGAAACAAAATATTCTACTGCATTATTGGGAAAGAATTCTTTAAACTCGCTGGCTAATTGATATGCTAATGTTTTATTGTGAGCAATTACTAGAGTAGGCTTCTGTACCCTTTCAATTATATTAGCCATGGTAAAAGTTTTACCAGAACCAGTTACTCCTAGTAGAGTTTGTCCTTTAAAATTATTTAATATCCCTTGGGATAATTTATCTATAGCTTTGGGTTGATCTCCTGTTGGTTTGAAATTTGATTCTATTTTAAATTTGCCCATGAATTTCACCTCATATTAAACATTTGTTCTTATGGTATTATTTAATTATATTATACTTTAAGTTATTGTCAAAATTTTTTGTTTTAAAAACATATTGACAATTTCCTCTTATATTATAAACTGTTAAAGAAGGAGGAATTACTCATGAAAAAAATATTGTTCCTTTTTATTATTACCATATTACTGGTTGCTGTACTAGGGTGTACTTCCAATAACCAGGATAAAACCTTAGTTGCAGAAGATGTTGAAGAGGAACCTATAGATTATAAAATTGAAAAAATCGTATTGTCTAAGGGATTCCAATCTTTAGCACCTAATGTGGAAGTACTTAAAAAAGGAACTCGTTTAAAACTATTGGCTTCCCCAGGATTGTTAGAAAGCTCTGGAGTAACCATAGACAAGATAACAAAATCTGGTAAAGAGATAAATATATATGTGCAAAGCCTAGCAAATGAAGAAAAAAAACAATTATCTACACCGCAGATTCTATTGGAAATCAATGATCCTATAATTAAAAAATTAGAGGAAGTACATTTTAATATTATAAGTCAAAACTATGAACCTATATCCTTAAAGCTAGATAAAAATCAAATATTGAATAAGGTATATTCGGATTTTAATATTGAGCCAACTTCCATACCTTCAGTCGAACTAACCAAATTAAAAGATAGTTTTATATGGAATATCTCCTTTGACAATGTATTCAATGATGAAGATTCTAAGTTTTCTTTAGTAAATTTAGATGTGGCAGTAGATGCAAATACTGGGGAAATAATCGAATCTACAAAGGATGATATCTCCACCTATATAGATGAAGGGGTTCTACTGGACTATATACCCCATAAAGCCTTGCTTTATAAACGACAACATATAGAAAAAGAAGATGAATATGACAGCCTATGGATCTACAATATAGAAACTGGAGATAGAAGCAATCTATATACTTCCAGATATAAAATCCATTCTGCCCTATTTAATCCTGATAGTGAACATATATCTTTCATCGAAACTGATGAATCCAAATCAGACATATATGTGGCATCAATATCTGATAAAATTGCCTACAAGATTACTCCAGTAAATAAATTACAACCTAAACTTATGAGGTGGGTTGATAACAATAAGCTTTATTTTATGGATATAGATAACTCTGGAACTACGTTATTCGAATACAATGTAGATGAAAATAAATCCACTCGAAAATTCTATCTAGATAAAACTGTTGAAAACTTCGATATAAATGATGATAATATTTTATTTGTAGAATATGACAAAGCTCTAGTAAATAAAAATATCTACTTAACAAAAGATGGTTCCAATTTAGAAAATATTGGCACAGGGTTTCAAGCTACATTTTTAAACAATAATAATATTGTTTACTTAAAAAATATAGAAAAGGAAGATAAAAATATACTCCACATATATAATGCAGATAGAGAAACCGAATATAAAGATTTGGAACATAGTATAACCAATTATTTCAAACTAGATGATAATAACATAATACTTACCAAAAAAAATTCATGTAATAATGACTATATTTTAGCTAGATATAATTTACCAGAAAAATCCGCTACATCAATTGCAAATATAAATAGTGATAAAATATTTTATGATTCAGAAAAAGCTAAAGCATATGTAAACCTGGCTCCACCTCCCGATAAGGATAAACATAATATTATCTATTCCATTGATTTAAACAAACTAAATATAATAGATGAATAAAAACTAAAAGAACCTGAATTCAGGTTCTTTTAATTTTTAAATCGTACTTTATTTCTGCCAAGTTTTTTTACCAATCTATCAATAGCTCCTTTAGGTTCTGCTAATTGAAAAGCATATTCAGATATACTAGGAACTAAAATCAATCCTAAGTCCTCTATATTGTCTATATATCCCTTATATTCTTTTATTATCAAACCTTTCCCTTTATGGAACACCTTCATCCTTAGAGATGAAGGCTTTAAGCTTAATATTTTACTTACATCATCCTTGTAATATATCTTATATCCATTTATAGATAAAATTGTATCCCCAGGATTGAAACCCATTTCTTTTCCTATACTATTAGGTAACGTATCCAACACCTTTACTCCCCTATCCGAGGGCTTAAAGATACAATTTCCCTTCTCTTCTATCTTTTTTCCTAATGTTATGATGAGTTCATGGGCTAAAGGTGCAAAAATAGCAACTATATATTTATATATATAATACTTAGTAGATATTTGAGCTAAAAAGATCAATATTATACTGAATAAAAATAACAGACCTGCAGTCTGCTTGGATTTCTTTTCAGGATAGTTTGCTAAAGCAAGATCTCCATACCCAAGGATTGCCATTATAGTTACTGGATATATATGACCCTTGTTAATAAATATAGTAAAAGGAATAGGCCAAAATCTATTCATAGTAAATCCTCCCACTATTCCTTCTTGCCTATCTATAAAAATTGGCAATCTACCCCTTGTTCCATCTAACCATATTAAAATACTTTCTATTAAATGCAATACTCCTATTACCACCATTATCTCGGATACATTTATATTAGGATATCCAAATTTAAGACTTATTAAGGAAATAATCCCTCCTCCATAGGAAAAACACATATACCTAGGATGGATTAGAGATAATAGAATAGCTAATATCAATATACTATAAAAGTCCGTTAGATTTATTATAGTACCTAGATAGATAAATATTATACTACCTATTATCCCCCCTAAAAAGCCCATTGCTATGGAGGTCAATACATTATAGAATAAAGACCTTTTGTATTTCCCCAGCACTATTCTTTCCCATTTTCCAATTTTACTATATTGATAGAATATAATTCCAATTATAATCCAATAAAAAGGAGATTTGCAGGTTTGTATTATCTTGTATATAGAAAAATATACAATTTGAAGCATAGAATACATACTCAAATCTCCTCACTTTTAATGTTTGAACTATTCAACTATTTCTTTCATCTTTTCTATAGCAGTTTGAAGTTGTAAATCTTCTTCTAGGTTTTCTATCCCTATTACCTCTACATCATCTGGCAAATCCACCACTATATCTGGTTCAATGCCAACCCCATGGATGCTAGTTCCATTTGGTGTAAAGTATTCAGATACCGTTAGTTTAAACCCAGAGCCATCCGATAATTGTTTTATCCTTTGCACTACCCCTTTTCCAAAAGTTTTATTTCCTATCAAAGTACCTCTATTTCTATCTTTAATTGCCCCTGCCAATATCTCCGATGCACTGGCACTTCCTTCATTTACCAAGACTATTAAAGGAAGATCTATCTTGTTTTTGTTAGATTTTTCATATGCTCGCTCTCCATCTCTAGTCTCAGTATATACTACTATTCCTTCTCCTAAAAATTCATCAGCGATATCTACACATACATCCAATAAGCCTCCTGGATTACTTCTTAAATCTAAGATAATTCCTTCTATATTTTTACTCATGAGAGAACTTAAATTCTTCTTAAAATCTCCATAGGTCAAATCATCGAAAGAGGTTATTTTAATATATCCTATATTATCCTCTATCATATCAGATTTTACCGTTATCAATCTAATCTCTTCACGAACTATATCCATATCTATATAGTCGTTTTTCCCATCCTTATCCTTTCTTAAAACGGTTATGCTAACCGATGTTCTAGGTTCTCCTTTCATTAGCTGTACAGCCTTATCCATATTGTCCGCCGTAAACTCTTCCCCATTGACCTTGATTATCTTATCTCCAGTCTTAAGTCCAGCTCTTTCTCCCGGAGTATCCTCTATAGGAGAGACTACAGTTATAAGATTATCCTCTCCTGGAGTAACTATTACTCCAATCCCTCCATAGACCCCCTTTGTATGCTCGGAAAAATCCTTAAATTCTTCTTCCGTCATATAAACGGAATAGGGATCCTCCAAAGCTTGGAACATACCCTTTAGCTGTCCCTCTTCTAATTTCTGTTGGTCTACTTCTCTTAAGAAGCTATCTTTTATATAGCTTTCCAATCCAGTAGCTTTAGCATATTTTTTATATGAAGATATAAGTTGATCATATTCTTTTGCAGGTACTATAACCTTATCTTTATACTTTATAGTTACTAAATTGGTTGCACCAAATGTAATAATATTGGTTACCAATAGCAATATAACCATAATTATTGCCAATTTTCTTTTAGACACTGCCCTCACCTCGATCTTATGAATTATGTATTCTATTGTATTAATCTTACCTAATTATTATACCATAATAGAAAATAAAAAAAGGGGTTAATTACCCCTTAGCCATGGTATAGGATCTATATGACCTCCATTTTTTCTAACTTCGAAATGACAATGAGGTCCTGTTGAGTATCCAGTACTGCCTATTCTAGCTATCACAGTTCCCTTACTAACCTTAGCCCCGTTGCCTACCGTTAAAGAAGAATTGTGACCGTATAAGGTCGATATACCTCCTCCATGATCTATTATTACAGTATTTCCATAGCCTCCTAAAGGTCCTGAATGTATAACTACCCCATCGGCTACAGCTGTTACATTAACCCCATGTGGTGCAGGAATGTCAATTCCCGTATGTAATTTCTTTGTTTTAAATATCGGGTGAACTCTCCACCCATAAGGAGATGATATCCTTCCATGTCCCGGAACAGGCCATGTCATAGAACCACTATAAGAGCCTCCTCCACCACCAGATGTTCCGCCAGAAGAACTGCCAGAAGGACCACCAGAAGAACCCTTAGAACTTGATCCAGAATAAGGTACATTTACCCTTTGACTGCTTACTATCTTGGATTCAATATCTTTAGCTAATTGAGTGAGAGCATCATACTCTTCTTCTGCCTTCTTTAAATCCTTATTTAAATTTGCCATTAGATTTTCTTTAGCCCTTGAAGCCCTAGCCAAGTCCTGCTTTCTACTATCTAGTTTGGACCTAGCAGCCTCCTTAGATGCTCTTTTAGCTTTTAACTCTGTATTCTTCTCATTAATAATATCCCTTTGTTCCCTCATATGCTTTAGTAGATCCACATCATGATTTGCAATGGACTGAAGCATTTCTCTTCTTGATAAAAAATCGCCTATATCTTCAGAAGCAAGAAGAACTTCCAGATATCCAATGTTTCCATTTTTATACATAACCCTCAAGCGTGAATCAAAAACCTCTTGCTTGTCCGCTATTTTGTTTTCGGCTTCTTTCAATTCTTCCATGGTCTTTTGAATGTCCTGATTTAAAGTATCTATCTCTTCCTTAACCTTTTCCAGCTCCATAGCAGCTAAGTCCATTTCCTTATCCAATTCTTCAATTTGAGATGAAACATCCTTAGTCTGATTCTTTAAACTCTTTATCTCCTTTTCCTTTTGATTCATCTCCTGTTTAGTATTGTTTTGTTTCTTCTTAAGCTCTCCTACCCCATTATCGGCCAGAGCTATAGCATAATTGAACAATAGTACTAAAATCAGTAGATAGTATATAGCCTTTCTTCTTCTGTTCATTTGTTCAACTCCTCCTATACATTTAAAAATCTTTTTAATGAAACCAAGCTTCCCAAAGCACCTATTCCCATTCCTATGGAAGTAAATATAATGGAAATATCTTTAACCAAGGATGTGGGAGGTACTAGATATACGGTAAACAATACATAAAGTCTATCATTTACAGCATTAAAGAAATATTCATAACCATAGTTTACTATTAAAACGGATAAGATGGCCCCCATTAAGCCAAATAGTACCCCTTCTATAATGAAAGGTCCTCTAATGTATCCATTAGTAGCCCCTACATATTTCATAATATTTATTTCATTTTTCCTTGCAGATACAGTAATTTTTATGGTGTTTGAAATTATAAAAACTGATATAGCTACCAAAATACCTATTATAATTAGGCCTCCAAGCCTTATATATTTTGCAAATAGCACCAGCTTTTGTATGATATCCTGATAATATACTATATCCTCTATACCTTTTAATCCACTAACCTTGTCTACTATCAGATCTGAATACTCAATGTCCTTGACCTTGACTATAAAAGAGTTCGGCAATGGGTTTTCTTCTAGCCCTTCTAAAAGATAGGCATCTTCTTTCCAATCCTCTTTCATAATATCTAATGCCTGATTCTTTGATTGATATACTACGGACAAAACTTCTTCATTTTCTTTAATAGTATCCTCAATTTTATTTAATTCTTCTGTAGATATATCATCTTCCAGAAATATTTGTATCTCATCAAATTTATTTTTGGCCTCAGTCACTACATTGTTTATACTCAATATCATAACTAGAACCAATCCAAGTATGATTAATACCGCTGTTATGGAAGTAACAGAAGCTAGACCCATTCCCCTATTCCGCCACATACCTTGGAAACCCTGTTTGAATATATTTTTAAATATTCGAAACTTCATGCTCATATACACCTCTCTGTTCATCTCTTACTATCTTTCCTGCTTCAATGGCTATTACTCGTTTTTTCATAATATCTACTATTTCTTTAGCATGAGTTGCCATAAGTACTGTGGTTCCCCTTCTGTTTATATCTAATAATACGTCCATTATATCCCAAGATGTATCTGGATCCAAATTCCCTGTAGGCTCGTCCGCAATCAGTACAGGCGGATTATTCACTATAGCTCTAGATATAGCGACCCTCTGATGCTCTCCTCCAGAAAGCTCACTTGGATAACAGTAAGCTTTTTCACTTAAACCTACCATGCTTAAAACATCGGGAACTCTTCTATTTATTTCCTTAGGGGGCGCCCCTATGATCTCCATAGCAAAGGATACATTTTCATAGACAGTTTTATTTGGAAGTAATCGAAAGTCCTGAAAAACCGTTCCTACACCTCTTCTAATATGAGGAATTCTTCTATTTCTAACCTTTGTAATTTCCTTATCATTTAAAAATATCTTGCCCCCTGTGGGCTCTTCTTCCTTAAGTATCAATTTTATTAAGGTAGATTTACCTGCTCCACTAGGTCCTACCAAAAACACAAATTCTCCCTTTTTTATAGATAAGTTAATATTGGATAATGCTTTTACTCCATTTTTATATTCTTTACTTATATTGATAAGCCTGATCAAGTGTTTTCACCTCTTATTACAATAAGAATCCGCATATCCCATATGAAATTATAACATACATTATATAGGATTCTATTTTTATTTAATAAATCCTTCTTTTTTGGACAAAATCTATAATATTCCAGCATTTTTGCCAGACATCTTTAATAATATATTATAATATAGATTGAACAATAAATAAATAGCAAAGGGTGGTAATAGTGGACAAAAAAGTATTAAGGAAAAAAATGCTAAAAAAAAGATCTGAACTTTCATTAGATCAAATACTTGCTAAAAGTAACATTATATCAGATAAACTATATAATTTAAACCACTACAAGGAATCAAATTTTATATTTAGTTTTATCAGCTTTAAAGATGAAGTTAATACTCATGAAATAATAAAGAAATCAATTAAAAAAGGAAAAAGAATTGGTGTACCTATAACCATACCCAAAACAAGAATAATGAAGGTCTCCGAATTAATGGATTTTGATAAGGAGCTATACTTAGGCTTTTATAATATATTAACGCCAAAAGATGAATATATACGAATCATCTCTCCAGGGTCCATAGACTTGGTTCTAGTTCCCGGAGTAGCTTTTGATAGACAAGGATATAGGATTGGTTATGGTGGTGGTTACTATGATACCTTCTTTTCCAAGATAGATAGAGATACAATTAAAATTGGGCTATGCTTTGATATGCAAATAATATCAAAGGTTCCCCTTAATCGTTATGATATTCCTGTAGACTATATACTTACTGAAAAAGAATTTATAAAATGCCGCTAATATAAATATTAAACATATTCTACTAATTTTAGATAATAATGATATAATGTATAATGGTAATATAATTATTTTGATTTTAGGAGGTTTTTTGGATGATAAGAGCTGTTGGAACTACAGCTAGAGGCATAAGAGCCCCTATAGTTAAAGAAGGGGACGATTTAGTAGATATTGTAGTAGATTCTGTTTTAAATGCATCTAAAAGTGAAAATTTCGAATTAAAAGATAGGGATATTATAGGAATTACCGAATCACTAGTAGCAAGGGCCCAGGGCAACTACGCTACTGCTGAAGATATTGCTAAGGATATCAATTCTAAATATGATGATGAAATAGGGATTGTATTTCCTATACTGAGTAGAAATAGATTTGCCATTGTGCTTAGAGGAATTGCTTTAACCGGCAAGAAAATCTTTTTATTACTTAACTATCCTTCTGATGAAGTTGGAAACCAGCTGATGGATATGGATAAGATGGATGAACTTGAAATAAATCCATATACAGATGTTTTAACTGAAAAGAAATATAGGGATTTATTTGGTGAAAATGTACGACATCCTTTTACCGGTATGGATTATGTGCAGTTTTATAGAGATCTGGCAAAGAATAATGATGTTGAAATATATCTTTCCAATGATCCAAAAACAATTTTAAACTATACCAAGGATATTTTAGTAGCAAATGTCCACAATAGGAAAAAAACCAAAAGAATACTTGAAAAAGCAGGAGCTAATAAATTATACGGTTTGGAGGATTTGTTGAATAAGCCAGTAGATAACCATGGATATAATCCAGAGTATGGACTCCTTGGTTCCAATCTAGCCACAGAAACCAAAGTTAAACTATTTCCTAGGGATTCAAAGTATTATGTGGACGAGATACAAAAAAAGATGAAGGAAAAAACGGGAAAGACCATAGAAGTAATGGTCTACGGTGATGGAGCATTTAAAGACCCTATAGGGAGAATATGGGAGTTAGCAGATCCTATTGTATCTCCTGGATATACTTCAGGCCTGGAGGGTACTCCTAATGAGATTAAACTGAAATATCTAGTGGATACCGAGCTGTCTAATTTAGACGAAGAAGAAGCAGCAAAAGCCATTAGAGAAAAAATTCATAAAAAAGATATAGATTTAATCTGCGACGAAGAAGCATCTCTAGGCACTACCCCTAGAAGAATAACGGACCTTCTTGGAAGTCTATGCGATTTAACTAGCGGAAGTGGTGATAAAGGAACCCCTATAGTGCTTATACAGGGATATTTTGATAATTATGCAACAGAGTAGCTAAAAGCTACTCTGTTTTATTTTATTTAGATGATATTCCTTTTTCTTTTA
>JAAYRD010000160.1 GCA_012518955.1 Tissierellia bacterium
ATGCCCAGAATAGGTTTTGTATTATGGTCTTCATCGTTCTATGGCTAAGCCTTATAGCCGTAACTATACTGGTTAAATCCCCTCTCATCAGGGTGATATCCGCCGCTTCCATAGCCACATCTGTTCCTGTGCCTATTGCAAATCCAACATCTGCCACCGCTAACGCCGGTGCATCATTTATCCCATCTCCAACCATACCTATATGCTTGCCTTCTCTTTTTATCTTTTCTATTAGCTCTGCTTTGTTTTCTGGTAATACCTCTGCCAATACATTGCTTATTCCCACTTGCTTTGCAATTGCATTTGCAGTTCTGTGATTGTCTCCCGTCAACATATATACTTCTAATCCTTCATTTTGTAATTCTTTTATGGCTTTTTTAGAACTTTCTTTTATTTGATCTGCTACTGCAATTATTCCTCTTATCTTTCCATCTATGCTTAAGATCATGGCTGTTTTTCCTTCTTCCTCCAAACGAGATAATTCATCTTCCGCTTCATCTATTGATATATGGAATTCTTCCATTAGCTTTCTATTTCCTATTAATATTTTTTCTCCATCCAATATGGCCTTCAATCCTTTTCCAGGTATGGCCATAAATTCTTCTGGCTCTGTGATCTTCAACAATCTTTCCTGACCCCTTCTCACTATGGCTTGACCCAAAGGATGTTCAGAAGCCTTTTCTACTGTTGCTGCTATACGTAACAATTCGTCTTCCTCTAGGGAATCAATTCTTATTATATCTGTAACTTCTGGTTCTCCTTTGGTGATGGTACCAGTTTTATCGAATACTATGGTATCCATCTCATGAGCTCTTTCTAGATGCTCTCCAGATTTTATTAGTATTCCATTTTCAGCCCCTTTTCCTGTCCCTACCATAATGGCTGTTGGAGTTGCCAATCCTAAAGCACAAGGACAAGCTATTACAAGTACTGCTACAGCGTTTATAATTCCAGTATTTAGGCTGTCTCCAATAAAGTAAAAGCCAAAAAATGTTATTGCTGCTATAAGGACTACAATTGGAACAAAAATACCAGATATTTTATCTGCTAATCGCTGCACTGGTGCCTTAGAACCTTGAGCTTCTTCTACTAGTTTTACTATTTGAGATAGGACCATATCCTTTCCTATCTTTGTAGCTTCAAATTTAAATGAACCAAACTTATTTATAGTCCCACCTATTACCTCTTCATCTACAGTTTTATCTATGGGAATACTTTCTCCTGTTATCATGGACTCATCTATAGAAGAATTCCCCTCTACGATAACTCCATCTACCGGTATCTTTTCTCCTGGTCTAACTACTATAATATCCCCTATAGCTACTTCTTCTATTGGTATATCTAGCTCTACCCCATCCTTTATTATTCTAGCCGTCTTAGGCTGCAATCCCATTAGCTTTTTAATTGCATCTGAGGTTTTGCCTTTTGCTACTGCTTCAAAGGTTTTACCCAATAATATTAGTGTAATAATAACTGCTGATGCTTCGAAGTAATATTCAGGTATTCCTGCATAAAGATTATATAGACTGTAGAAATAAGCTGCAGATGTTCCCATTGAAACCAGTACATCCATATTAGCTCCTCCACCTCTTAATGAATTAAAGGCTCCCTTATAAAATCTATAGCCTATTATAAACTGAACAGGGGTAGCCAATAGTAATTGAAAATATCCATTGGTCAATATATTATCCCTTCCTGCCATATGAAAAAACATGGCTGAAAACAAAGGTAAACTAAGAATAGCCGATATGATAAAAGATGTTTTAAGGGATTTTATCTCCTTTTCCCTTAGTTCCTTTTCCCTATCCATATCCCTTTCCACTTCAACTTCTGCTTTATATCCAGCCTTTTCTATGGTTCCCACTAGTATATCATCTTCTATACTACCTGAATAAAATTCTACTGTGGCTTTGTTAGTAGATAGATTAACATTTGCATTAACTACTCCTTCTAGCCTATTTAATACCTTATCCACCCTAGTGGAACAAGCTGCACAGGTCATTCCCTCTATTAATAATGTCCTTTTAACCAAAGGCACCTCATATCCTGTTTTCTGTATGGTCTTAATAATTTGATCCATATTGATTTTTTCTGGATCAAATTCAACAGTAGCCCTTTGTGCAAGGAGATTTACCGATGATTCTATAACCCCTTCCTGTTTCCTTATAGCCTTTTCTACTCTATTAGAACAGGCTGCACAGGTCATACCCAATACATCTATAGCGGCCTTTTTGGTTGTCATTTTATCAACTCCCATTTCAATCCTCCACCCCCCTGGGGTGGGTATATATTATTATAATTTAAATCTTTCTATTTGTAAACTCTTTTTATTAAGATTTGGTTATCTTTTGAGAAAAAATAAAAATTTCCTAACTATACAAAGTGTTATAATAAGTATTGTGTTATTTAGATATTGCAATAGCAAAAATACATATGACGATAATAGAGTTAACAAAAACATTAGGAATTATTTATAATATATCTACTTTGAAAAATAATAAAACTAAAGATATAAGGTTTTTCTAAACTTCATTGTCTTTTCCGTAATTTCTATAGTATTCTAATATGAGTTCATCTAATTCTTCACTTATCTTCAAAACTTCCTCACAGCCAACTGATTTTATATTTAACTGCTCATATAATAATTCTTTCTTTTTTTGAATCTCATCTAACAAATTATCACTCCTTATATATTGCTTTCAATATCTTTAAATTGCTCTTATATATTAGAGTAATATTTTTTGTGCTAATTGGCAACTATTATTTTATGCTATTAGCTAGTTTAGATATAAAGCATAAAATAATACAGTTAATATAAGGAGAGTGACACAGTGAGTAGCAATAAAGCAAATTTAAACTTTAAAGATATAGGAACAAGAATAAGATTAGAGCGAGAAAAACTAAATTTAACAAGAGAAAAGTTTGCTGAGATAATAGAATTATCTCCTTTTTATATAGGTCAAATTGAAAGAGGAGATAGAAAAATGAGCGTAGAGACCATAGTAAAAATCGCCAATACCCTTCATGTATCTATAGATTATTTATTGAACGGATCTAATCTATATTATGAAAAAATAGAAATAGAAAAACATTTTTCCGTTTTTGAATCCTTAAATGAAAATTATGATTCAGTGCTAGCTGATGACCTCGATGAGCTAATCTCTATTTTAACCCGTTGTTCTAAAAAAGAAATAAGCTTAATAAAAGATATAACCAAATTAATAATTCCTCATATCAATAAATAGCCTTCTTCTTCGGTATCTTGCCAGAGAAGAAGGCTATTTATTAAAGTAACTCATACTTTAAGAGATATAAATATCTTACCCTAAACTATTGCTTTTTTTAAGTATTTGTATTATTATATTGATAACGATTATCAATAGCATTGCTTTTTATGTGAGGAGGAAGATCCATGACAGGTACTTCATTATGTCAGTTAAATTGCGGAGATGATGCTACGGTTAAAAAAATTTGTGCAGGATGTTGTGCAACTAGGAGACTATATGAAATGGGGTTCAATACAGGGGCTAAGCTTAAAGTTGTAAAAAATGATTTCGGTCCTGTAATAGTTTCTTTGCTTGGAAACAAAGTAGCCATCGGTAGAGGTTTAGCCGAAAAAATAATGGTAAACGATTAGATAATAGTTATAGTGTTTTATTCATACCAATTCATTATAGCTTAAATAGAAAGGAGACGGATTAATTTGAACACTATTGCTTTAGTCGGCAATCCTAATAGTGGCAAAACTACATTGTTCAATGCCCTTACAGGTTCCAATCAACACGTAGGGAATTGGCCTGGGGTTACCGTAGAAAAAAAAGAAGGCAATTTAAAATTCAATGAAATTATATATAATATTGTAGATTTACCAGGTACCTATAGTCTAGGGGCTTTTTCAGAAGATGAAATTGTTGCAAGAGATTTCATTTTAAAGGGTAATCCAGATATAGTTATCAATGTAATAGATGCAACCAATATCGAAAGAAATCTATACTTAACTACCCAATTATTAGAAATGGGAGCTAAGGTTATAGTTGCATTGAATATGATAGATGAAGCTGAGGCAAAAAATATTAAATTTGATATTGAAGCTCTTTCCAATAAATTAGGAGCCCCTGTAGTTCCTACTGTTGCATCTAAAAGAATAGGTATAGAAGAATTGATCAAAACATCTGTTGAACTAATTGACAAAGATATAGATTTTAAAGCCAATATTAGCTATGGGAAAGATATAGATAGAGAAATAAACAAACTTAAAGGCTTTTTAAGCGATAGAGAATTAGAATATCCTCCTCAATGGTTAGCAATCAAACTTCTTGAAGGCGACCAATATGTATATGATTTAGTAACTAAGGATGAGTATCTAAGCTCTTCCGATGATTTTAAAGATGTAATCAATAGCTTAAAGGATGATATAGAGAGCTATGAGTTAGAAATAATAGATAAAAGATATGAGTTTGCTAGTGATATAACGGATAAAACTGTAGTAGTACCTAGTCAAACTAAAGAAACTACCACAGATAAAATAGATAAAATATTAACTCATAAATGGCTAGGATTACCCATATTTGCATTAATAATGCTAGCAGTATTTCATTTAACCTTTACCATCGGTGAGGACTTGCTAGGTGGCCTTATGGTTAATCTGGTAGAGTTTATAGGTAGTGTCATAGAAGATTTCCTAGTTGGGATCAATTCACCAGCTTGGTTAATATCTTTCGTTACAGAAGGTGTTATCAATGGAGTGGGAGCGGTTTTAGAGTTTGTTCCATTGATAGTGGTCTTATATATGTTAATGGGATTCTTAGAAGATAGTGGTTATATGGCTAGAGCTGCTTATGTAATGGATAATATAATGAGGGCATTAGGCCTTCAAGGTAAAACCTTTATTTCTATGATAATAGGGTTTGGATGTAATGTACCAGGAGTAATGGCTACAAGAACCTTAGAAAATAAAAAAGATAGAATGATTGCTACTTTAATAAATCCTTTCATGTCCTGCGGTGCAAGACTTCCTATTTATTTAGTCTTTATTGGAGCCTTCTTTCCTGATAACGGTGGGCTTGTATTATTCTTAATCTACCTTCTAGGAATAGTAGTAGCATTATTAATGGGTAAATTATTTAGTAAAACCCTATTTAAAGGTGAGGCTTCTTACTTTATAATGGAACTTCCCCCTTATAGATTGCCTACCCTTCGAAATGTTCTAAGAAATATGTGGGACAATGTTTCTGGATTCTTAAAAAGAGCTGGAACTACTATATTTGTCGTAATTACAGTCCTTTGGATTTTAGCTGTACTACCTTTGGGAGCTGAGCCCTATGGAAAGGATAGCCTCTTAGGACAAATCGGACTATTTATCGCACCTATATTTAAACCTGCCGGATTTGGCACCTGGCAAGCTGCAGTGGGACTATTCTCTGGAATAGCCGCTAAAGAAGCAGTAGTAGCTACCTTAGGAATGGTTTATGCCGGGATCGGAGAAGGAACTGAATTAATTAAGGTTATACAAGATGCCTTTACACCCTTATCTGCTGTGGCATTCATGGTTATGACCCTATTATATACTCCTTGTGCTGCAGTTATAGGTACTGTAAAGAAAGAAACCAATTCCTATAAATGGGCTGTCTTTATGGCTCTATATACCTTTGCAATTGGGTGGATAGGAGCTACTCTTGTATTCCAAATTGGGAGACTTTTAGGGTTTAGTTAAAGTTTAAGGAGATGGTCTTTTGTTAAAAGAAGTGCTAAAGGAAATAAATGATTCGGATTATATATCCAAAGCTAATATAGCTATAAAATTAAATAAAACAGAAGGTTTAATAGAAGATGCCTTTTCTCAGTTGACTAGAATGGGATATATTAAAGAAGATGATGGAACAAATAATTGTAATATACCCTGTGGCAATTGTCCTTATGCTAAATCTTGCAATAAGGTTCATGTAAATACCATTACCATTACTGAAAAAGGACAAAAATTATTACAAAAATAATCTATTATTTTCATCTTTTTGTGTTTATCCTTTAATATATGGGTATAATTATAATACAGATATAACAAAGCTTATAGTTGTTATAAACAAAGCCATAGTTATATCCAACCTATACTTGAAGTTAGTTAACAAGGTTAAAGTTAAGGTTGAAGTTTTTAAGTTTAATCAGTAGGTAGGTTGTATAAGTTTAAAAGTCGATAAAAAGAGTTAGAAGTTGTTTAAAGAAACAAACTTAGTATCAAAATATCAAGGTCAATTTCTTTTCCAACAGTAAGATATTTGACGGTTAGGAGAGTTATAAAAGATTGCAGGGTGAAAATAGTACAGTTACAATAGGTTGGAGTAACGTTATATGGTTTTGTTTTATATGACGGAGGGATTATTAAGAAATAATTTCCTCCGTCTATTATTTTTTGACAAGTCCATGATTGCCCTTTTTGTATTTTTGTTGAATTTTATCTATTTTAGGAATATAATTGATATATCAACGATTTAAAAGATTAAATCAAAAGGAGATATATATTATGATCGATATTGATTGGCAAGAGAAGAAAAACCTAACTATGTTAGCAGATTTTTATGAATTTACAATGGCTAACGGCTTTTTTGAAAATAACATGGAAGACAAAATCGCCTATTATGATATGTTTTTCAGATCAATCCCTGACGATGGTGGATTTGCCATAATGGCAGGGGTAGAACAACTTCTAGAATATATAAAAAGTCTTAGGTTTTCCGATGAGGATATTGAATATTTCAGATCCAAAAATATGTTCAGTGAAAACTTTTTAGATTACCTCAAAAATTTTAAATTTGAATGTGATATATGGGTTGTTCCAGAAGGCACTCCTATATTTCCAAGAGAGCCTATAGTTGTAGTAAGGGGTCCTCTAATTCAAGCTCAAATAATCGAAACTATGGTTTTGCTCACCATAAATCATCAAAGTCTAATTGCAACAAAAGCTAATAGAATAGTCAGAGCTGCAGATGGACGGCCTGTAATGGAATTTGGATCTAGAAGAGCCCAAGGATATGAAGGTGCTATACTGGGTGCAAGAGCTGCATATATTGGTGGTGCTATAGGCACCGCTTGTACAATAGTGGATAGAGATTTTAGCATTCCTGCATTAGGTACCATGGCTCATAGCTGGATACAGGTATTTCCCACTGAATTAGAAGCTTTCAGAGCTTATGCAAGGCTTTATCCTGATAATTGTGTTCTATTAGTTGACACATATAATGTTTTAAAGTCAGGTGTTCCAAATGCTATAAAAGTATTCAATGAAGAAATAGTTCCTAGAGGCTTTAGACCAAAAGGTATTAGACTAGATAGTGGAGATATTGCCTACCTATCTAAAGAATCGAGAAAAATGTTAGATGAAGCAGGATTTGAGGATTGTGCCATCGTAGCCTCTAGTAGTCTGGATGAATATGTAATAAGGGACCTATTAAACCAAGGGGCAAAAATAGATTCATTTGGTGTAGGTGAAAGGCTTATAACAGCTCGATCAGAGCCAGTCTTTGGTGGTGTATATAAATTAACAGCCGTTGAAAGAGATGGTAAAATAATTCCTAAAATCAAAGTCAGTGAAAATGTTGGTAAAATCACAATTCCCGGTTTTAAACAACTTTATAGGCTATTCGATAAGGATAGTCATAAAGCCATTGCTGATGTAATAACATTGCATGATGAAGAAATAGACGAATCAAAGCCCTACGAAATATTTCATCCAATCTATACCTGGAAAAGAAAAACCTTAACCAACTTCTATGCTAAGAAATTATTGATTAAGGTCTTTGATAAAGGTCAATGTATTTATGACAGTCCTCCTATTGACCATATAAGAAATTATTGTAAAGAACAAATAGACAATCTTTGGGACGAAGTTCGTAGGTTTGAAAACCCTCATGAATATTTTGTAGACCTATCAAAGCCCTTATGGGACATAAAAGATCGATTATTAAAACAACATGAATAGAATCTAAATAACCATACTTTTTGGCCTTATGAACAGCACCCAAAAGTATGGTTATTTATTAAATATAAAGAAAGAATAGGCACATATGGCCTATTCTATGGGAATTCTATTCTCTTTTGGTGGGATTGCTTCTTTCTTAGGTAATTTAACATGGAGCAATCCATCTTTAAACTTGGCTTTTATCTTTTCTTGATCTACATCATTTACATAGAAGCTTCTTCTAAAGGAACCATATCTTCTTTCACGTCTAATATAGCTTTCTTTTTCTTCATTTATTTCTTCTTTTCTTTCTACAGAGATCGTTAAAACATCATCGTTGATTTCAAGATTAATGTTTTCCTTATCTACTCCTGGTATTTCTGCTTCCAACAGATACTCCTTGTTCTTTTCTTTAATATCTACTTTAATTGGATAACTAGAGGATATCTTGTCATCAACCTCTTGCAACATAGTATCAAACATATGATCAAGGTTGAATCCCCATCTTCTTGCCAAGCCTCTTTGCCATTTTCTATAAGGCATAACTTCAAACATAAGATCAACCTCCTTATATTGTTTTACTTTGACTTACTTTGACCTTCAATTAATAATATATCATCCAACGCATCATTGTTCAACTCTCGCATATTATGTTAACCAGTGCTTAATTCCAATTTTCCCAATAATTCTCAATATTCCTCATGTTTTCTCATTTATACTAAACTACTTCCCCCACATTTAAAATATTCCCAATAGAAAAAACGGAGACCCATTCTCCGTCAATAGCAAATCAAATCCCTCATCCAGCTCTTAAACATATTCACATCCACATCTAAGGCTATATCCACATTCTTTTTATCCTTTGCAAATCTTCTCTTATCTACTACAACCATGCCCGTTGTAATCTTTCCTTCTGTTTCTACTCTGGCATAATGTTTTTCCTTTTTTAATAGTTCCGGTAATACCATAGATGCTAAAGCCAATCCGTCGTGCATTAGGGCACCCTCACGCCCGAACCTCTCACTACGCTTAAACATGAAATCTAGTATCTTAGCTGTTATATTTGCATGAGGATTATTGAATTCCTTAAAATAATCTCTATCTGTCTCAGTCATAATTACCTTTTCTGTCACATCTAACCCAACCATAGTAAGAGGTATTCCCGATTCTAATGCTATATTAGCAGCTTCAGGATCCACATATATATTAAATTCGGCTACTGATGTTACATTACCTCCCTTTAAAGAACCACCCATAAATACAATTTCTTTAATAAAATCCTTTATATCTGGATATCTTAAGATAGCATTAGCTATGTTGGTCATAGGTCCTAGGGTCAGCATTGACATTTCTCCATTATATTCTTTAGCTTTTTTATATATATAACTGGCAACCTCTTCATCATAAAAACCTCTAGTGGATCTTTTCAGTACAACATCCCCTAATCCAGTTCTACCATGGATATGAGAAGCTGTGATTAAATCCCTACTTAAAGGTTTAGCTTTGCCTTTAACTACATCTATATTCCATCCTATCTCATCTACTAGATTTAATGTATTCTCACTAGTATAATCTAGTTCTACATTACCGGAAACCGTAGTTATACCTATTACATCAATCTCTTTACATAGGTGAGCACATATAAGAGCTATAGCATCATCTGTCCCCGTATCACAATCGATTATAATTGGTTTTTTCATAATCCCCTCCAAAAATTAGTCATATTCTTTTCTTGAATCTATATTATCATCTTTGAGCAAAAATTTAAATGAGACAGTAAAATATACTGTCTCATTTAATCTAGAGTAATCCTAATCTTTCCATTATTCCTGAAACAAATACTATAAGTATAGCTATTGGAGAAACTATCCTAAATAAAAAACTTAATGCTTTTACATAGCCTACCTGAATAGTTCCATTGTTGGTAAGTTGATTTTCTACTATTTTCTTATCCAATCTCCAACCAACAAAGATAGAGCTTATAAACGCAGATATAGGTAAGAAAAAGTCTGCAGTTAAGTTATCTAAAAAGTCGAATATATTATCTCCAAATATTTGTCTATGGGATAGAATTCCATTAGATAAAGAAGCAATTATACCTAATAGTGTAATTAAAAAGGCTGTAATAACAGTCGCCTTTACCCTTTCCATTCCAAATCGCTCCATTACATAGGCTACCACAGCTTCCAATAATGATATAGTAGATGTTAAAGCAGCTAAAGCAAGTAATGCAAAGAACATAATTGAAAATAAATATCCTCCTGGCATCTGTGTAAAAACATTAGGAAGGGTGATAAATACAAGTCCAGCACCACTACCAGGCTCTATTCCAAAGGCAAATACTACTGGAAATATAGCTACTCCTGCTAATAAAGCTATTAAAGTATCTGCAATACTTATATATAATGATGTTTTACCTAGGTTTTCATCCTTAGGAATATAGGAACCGTAGGTTACCATAATACCCATACCTAAACTTAATGAGAAAAAAGCATGCCCTAGTGCTGCTAAAACTCCCTCTTTAGTCAATTCCGCAAAATTTGGTTTAAATAGAAAGTCTAATCCTGCCTTTCCTCCTGGTAAGGTAACGGCCCTAATATCCAATATAATAATTATCAACAATAATAGCGGTACTAATATCTTAGCAATTTTTTCAATTCCCTTTTCAACACCTGAAGCTACTATAAAAGATGTAACAGCCATAACTATAAGTTGCCAAACAATAGGTTTTATAGGATCTGATATGAAGCCAACGAAATAGCTTTCTACTCCCTCTGCACTAAGTCCTGCAAATTTATTGAGGGTTGCACTCACAATATATTCTAAAGTCCAACCGGCTACTACTCCATAAAATGCAAGGATTAAAAATGCTGCCCCCACACCCAAAATACCGCTTATATACCAAGGTTCCTTAGGTGCTAATCTATGATAGGAACCTATGGCATCTTTTTTCCCTTCCCTACCAATTATAAACTCAGCTATCATGACTGGAATTCCTATTATAACAACACATAGTAGGTAGACAATTAAAAATGCTCCTCCTCCATATGCACCAGTAATATATGGGAATCTCCATATATTACCCAATCCTACTGCAGAACCTATAGCTGCTGCAAGTAAGCCAAAACTAGTTTTAAAGCTTTCTCGATTGTTATCTAGTTTACTATCCATTGCAATCCCCCTTTTTTAAGTATTATAAATAGATTATAAAGAATATAACCCTTTTATGCATAAAAGTCAAGTAATTTTCAAAATAATCAGAATATTAACAACGTTTTGGCCCATAGTGATCATAGATATATACAATTCCATGAATTATATATACCACAGGGTTTAAGATCTTTGGCGGAGAGAGAGGGATTCGAACCCTCGGTACAGGATAGCCTGTACAGTGGTTTTCGAGACCACCACCTTCAACCTCTCGGACATCTCTCCATTATATTTTAACCCTGTATATTTTATTATCATATTATAACATAAATTATCTCTAATAGCTAAAAATTTTATCCATTTTAAATAAAAAGTTATGTGAAACATGGATGTTTCACATAATTTTTTAAGTTCTAACTCCATTATAGCATAATTTATTGAAAATTATATTCGGTTACTATTGGCTTTCTGCCCATTGTCTTATCATTATAGTATTCAAAATAGGATAGCCCTAAAAAACTACCGGCTACATTATATATGTTGTCAAACCCTAAATGCTGCAGAGCCATTACAGCATTATAGCTTCTTTGTCCTGATCTACAATGTAAATAAACAGGTCTATCTTTTGGAATTTCATCTATCCTATCCCTTATCTCTCCTAAAGGAATGTTTACTGCATTTATTATATGACCCTGTTCAAATTCATCCTTTTCCCTAACATCTATTATATACGCTTCCTTTTCAACCAATTCCCTTATTTCATCAACATGAACCTGCTTAAAACAGCTATGAAGTACATTCAGTCCTACTAATGCAGCAAAATTCACCACATCCCTAGCAGTTCCAAAGGGCGGTGCATAGCATAGCTCTAAATCCTTTAAATCCTCTAAGGTACCATTGAATTTGATTAAAGTTGCTATTACATCTATTCTTTTGTCCACATTCCCTTTCCCTATAGCTTGGGCACCTAAGACTCTTCCAGTAGGTACTTCAAATATTAATTTGAAATATAAAGTCTCACTATCTGGCATTATACTAACCTTATCACAAGGCATTATCATTACCGTATCATAATCTATTTGCATATTCGTGGCTTTAATCAACCCTTCCGTCAATCCTGTAGAAGCTCCATTATAGTCAAATATTTTTATTACGGAAGAACCAATTACACCAGTATTGTTTACGGGTCTCCCATATATATGGTCAGCAGCTGCCCGTGCTTGCTTTTGGGCTGGTCCTGCCAATGCCAACTTACTTTGAGTATGGAGTAGTCTATTATAAACTTCTATAGCATCTCCTACAGCATATATATCCTTATCAGAAGTTCTAAAGTTTTGGTTTACAGCTATTGCTCCAGTTTTCCCTAATTTTAAACCCGCTTTTTTTGCCAGAGTAGTCTCTGGGGTTACCCCTATAGCCATTACCACTGCTTCTGCATGGATCTTTTTCCCAGACCCTAATATTACAGTATCCTTTTCAAACCTTTCTACTTTGTCATTTACAATTAAATCTATACCCTTATCTATTATTTCCTTATGTAATATCTGAACCATATCATAATCAAAAGGCCGCATTATTTGAGGCATAGCTTCTACTATGGTTACATTATATCCAGCAAGCTTTAAGTTTTCTGCAGCTTCAATTCCTATAAATCCTCCACCTACTACTGTAATATCCATACAATTGTTTTCCTTAATAAATACATTTAGTTTGGCTATGTCTACTACGTTTCTAATAGTAAATATATTTACCAAATCCATTCCCTCAAAAGGTGGAACTATAGGGTTTGCTCCTGGAGAAAGTATTAGCTTATCATAAGACTCAGTGTACTCTTCTCCTGTTACTACCTTTTTTACCTTTACTTCTTTTTTATCCCTGTCTATATCGATCACTTCACTATATACCCTTGCATCTATTCTATACTTATTATAGAAATCATCAGGCTTCATAAGAACCAAATCTTCATGTTCCTTAATCATGCCACTTAGATGAAAGGGCAAGGCACAGTTTGAAAAGGATACATGAGGTCCTCTTTCAAACATAATTATTTCACACTGCTCATCTAATCTCCTTATTCTTGCTGCTGCCGACGCACCACCAGCTACACCACCTACAACTAAAACCTTTTTAGGCTTTTCTACCATTGCAATTTCCCCCTTCTCAAATATTGAAATATCTGGTTAATAATAAAACTTCGTCTAATATGTGATATAATAGATATAAAATATAGCTTAGCTAAAATTAATAGTTAATATTTTGATTAACTATTAATATATATTAATACACAAATAGCATTTCTTGTAATAAATAGTTGTTATATAGGATAACGTTTTTTTATATTGAATTTTTCCAAATTAACACTAGGGTGAAAGTTATGAATTTAGATTATTTAAGATCCTTCTATATTACCGTAAAAAACAATAGTATATCTAAAGCAGCAAAGCAATTGCATCTTACCCAACCTGGTCTAAGTATGCAGATACAAAACCTGGAAGATGAGGTAGGGGCTACACTTTTAACTAGAAGTAATAGAGGGGTAGAGCTTACCGATGAAGGAAAGATAGTTTTTGAACATGCTACTACTATGCTTTCTTTAGAAAAGAATATCAAAAGATCCATTAAACATTTAAAAAAATCACGAACAACTCTTTCTATAGTTGCCTGTAAAAGCTTAGGAGAATATGTGCTTCCTTGCAGCATATATACCTTTCAAGAAATCTATACTGATATAGATGTAAAGTTAGAAATTCATAATACCCCTATAGTTATACAAAAACTATTAGCTCATGAAACCAATATAGGCATAATCACTGGTAACTATGATTTAGATAATATTATAACTATACCAATTCACTCTGATAAATTATTGTTAGTGGGAGGACCAGAAACAGAATTGGACAACATTAACTTAGACGATTTAACAGATATTCCTCTTATTTTAAGGGAAGAGGGTTCTACAAATAGATTATTATTAACCAATATCTTATCAAAACATGGAATAAATATGGATAGTTTGAATACTATACTCTCTTTTAACTCTCCTGAATCCATCAAATCAGCGGTTTCTTCTGGACGAGGGTTTGCCTTTTTGCCAAATGTAGCGGTAAAACAAGATTTAAGAAGGGGGCATTTAAAAAAGATCAATATCAAAGATCTGGATTCCAATTTTAATTACTATCTAGCATATAGAAAAAATTATCAATTTACAAACTATGAAAAGATATTTAAAAGGTTTATAACTTCAAGAAAAAGATGTTTCTGCTATTAAAATTTGTTTCTCAGTTGTTTAAAAAAGTCTTTTATCAGTTTTGAACATTCTTCTTCCATTACCCCAAAAATGGTATTTACCCTATGATTAAAACTTGGGTTATCTACCAAGTTGATAACAGAGCCACAACAGCCCATTTTAGGGTCTTTTGCTCCTATTACCAGTCTATCCATCCTAGAGTTCATTATAGCTCCTGCACACATGCTACAGGGCTCTAGAGTTACATACATGGTACAATCTATGAGTCTCCAGCCACCCAAAGTTTCACTAGCCTCTTTTATAGCAATTATTTCTGCATGAGCTGTAGGATCCTTTAAGGTTTCTCTTTTATTATATCCCTTTCCTATTATATTGCCCTTATGAACAACAACAGCACCTACAGGTACTTCATAGGTGCTAAAGGCTTTATATGCTTCTTCTAGAGCTAATTTCATATATAGTTCATCCATAAAAATATCACCAAACTAGATAATGGCGCACCCGAGAGGAATCGAACCCCTGGCACACGCCTTAGGAGGGCGTTGCTCTATCCTACTGAGCTACGGGTGCACAATAGACTTTCACATTAATATATTTTACAACATTTTTTTCTAATTGTCAATTATTTTACACCAAGATATGGACATGCTAAAATACCTGCTTAATGTAACTTCTATACTAGTAGAATTCACTACCAAAATAGTATATTTGTAAACTATGAAAACCCATATATTTTCTTCCCCTGTATAATTTTTGAATAAACCTTGGTAGAGATATTAGCTTAAAAATACCTTAGATAATGAATCCTTTATAATTCTGGCTATCCATACAAATATTCCTGCCTTTTTTATATCCTTATTGACTACTAAGTCAATCTCATCTAATATATCTCCATCTATGGATATGACCATTCTTCCAATCTTATCCCCTTCTTTTAATGGAAGTTTTAATTTTTCATCGATGAAAATATCCTCATCTATATAATCATCATATCTAACAATTCTACTAAAACCCCTTGAAGGATAAACTTCTATTTCCTTATCCCTACTTTTGGGAATATAAAGGGTGTCTATTGGCCTATCTTTATGGGTAAATATCTTTTTATAGTAATTATCTATACCATATTGTATTAATTTGCCACCTAATTCCTTTCTCTTTCCCTCGCTTTCAGTTCCCATAACTATTCCAATCAATCTAAAACTTTCATCTTCCATAGAGGATTTAATTGTTAAGGTAGACACTAAACAATGTCCTGCCTTATTGGTAAAGCCGGTTTTAAGTCCATCAATACCTTCTATTTCTCGTAATAGGGGATTTGTATTTTCCTTTTTATAACCTCTACTAGGTACTTCTATATATGGAATGGTAGTCATAGATAATATTTCCGGATATTTATTTATTATATACCTTGACAATATAAAAATATCTTCCGGGCTCATTATATTCTGCAACTCTCCTTCAGGGAGACCGGTAGAATTGATATACATGCTATGATCAAGTCCCAACTCCTTAGCCTTATCATTCATCATCTTGACAAAGGCTGCCTCGGAGCCAGCCACGTGTTTTGCTAAGGCGTAGGTAGCATCATTAGCTGATATAACTATAACTGCCTCTAACAGTTCTTCAAGGCTAAACGATTCTCCTATCTCCAGATCCAAGCTGGACCCTTTAATCTCAGTTATATCTTCATCTATATATATCCTATCCTCTAGTGAAACAGAGTTGGCTTTAATCTGATCCATGACTATCAAGTAGGACATTATCTTGGTAATACTTGCAACTTCCATAGGTTGGTATATATTATATCCTTCCAGTATTTCTCCTGTTTCATAGTCACCTAGTAGGTAAGCTGATACCTCTCCCTCAATACCTACACTGGCGAATGCCACTGAACTCAATATTAAAATATGTAATAAAAGTATAGTAACTATCCTAGTATATTTTCGCCCCATCATCTATTCCCCCTATATTTATGTTCACCATAAAATTATATCATTATTTTTAATACTTAGTAACAAATATTCTCTATAACTATATAATATATTAGGCTAAATATAGCATATTAAAAAGGGGGTTCTAATATGACTGATTTAGGTAAAAGAGGAGGCTTTTTTGACGGAAACGATTCTAGTTTATTGTTCTTCTTCCTGCTACTAGTAGTTCTATTTGGAGGATTTGGTCATAAAA
>JAAYRD010000161.1 GCA_012518955.1 Tissierellia bacterium
AAAGGATATGCTCCTGATAATAAAGCTATAATTGTGGCTCCTATACATGCTATGCCTATATTCTTCCAAGGTATGATCCATTCAAATGGTCTAAAATCAAATACTATCTTAAACATAATATAGGTTAACCCTGTACCTATGACACCACCAAATATAGCCGCATATATGCCATAGAATAGACTTTCCAAGGCTACCATTCGTTTAATTCTAGATTCGTTCATACCTACTGCTTTTATCATAGCAATTTCTTTGGTTCGTAGGATTATATTTGTACTTATAGTGTTTATTATATTTATAGAACTAATCAAAGCTATTATGGCTACAAACCCATATAGAAATATACTCATTATAATACCCATTATCCTATCCTCTTTGGCTGATTGTGCATAATCAATATAATGAAAATCAGATATTTCCTCCTTAGTTTCTTCTAAGTATGACCTAATATTTTCTATATCTCCATCTTTAATCATTTCAATATACATCTCCATATATGATTCCTTCAGATCTGTATACTTAGAGTCCTCATATTCTCCTCGAGATAACTTATTCCATACCTTTTCTGTAGTTATTACATTTATACTGCTATTTAAGTTATAGTTAAAATCCAGTATTCCTTTTTCCAATATCCCGGTAACTTTCAGCTTAGCATATTGCATATCTTCTCCTTCTTGATCTAAATGGTAAGGAAAATACAAAAGTTCATCTCCTGGTGTTAATTTATATCCCTCCATTAAGACACTTCCGCCAGTTTTATCATTATAAGCATAGGTATTGTTTATAACCAATACTCCATCTTCTTCGTTTAGTTTCTCTATATCTAAATTCCCCTCTTTTAACAAATTCTTTAATACATCAAAATTTTCATCACCTATGGTAATGACTTCCACATTGTTTACTTCGGTCAAACCATCCTTTTTATCTTCAAACATATAAGGTTCCATTTCTATCATCTTTTTACTAATTTTATTTTCATCAATCAATCCCTGTCCACCTATGCTCTGTACCTTATATATTCTTTTGACGTCTTTTAAATCCTTCAATTGAGCATATATCTCTTCCCCCTTGCCCTCCATATCTCCACGGATAGCAAAATCCCCCATGTCTTTATTGTTTACTATTCCAACTTTAAACATAAAATCTGAAAAGCTAGAAAAAGTAATGAATAAGGATATACTTATAACCATTGAAAACACAGTGATTAAAAACCTCTTTCTATTTCTCCTTAAATTCTTGTAAGCAATCTCTCCCTCTACACCTAAAATCCTTCTAACAATTAAAGAGCTCTTCACTTTTTTAAATGATTCTTTTTTTAAATCTCCTGTGTTTCTAATAGCTTCCAATGGCGATACCTTTCCAGCTCTTTTGGCTGGACCTATTGCTGATAAAAATACTGTTACCAACCCAATTATAGTACTTATGATAAATACGGTTTTGGATATTGTTATTTCCATATCGCTGAATACAGGTATGTCAGCTTTTAATAGGCCTATTATATATAATACTACTTTCATAGCAAAAACCCCTGAAAATAATCCAATGGGTATTCCGATAATACTAAGTAGCATTGCCTCCTTTAATACTATTCCTCTGATTTGTTTTGGTGTAGCTCCAATAGATCTTAATAATCCAAATTGAGATATCCTTTCCAATACCGAAATATTAAAGGCGTTATATATAACAGCCACAGTCGATATTACAATCAAGCTTATTATAAAAGTGGATATGGATATTAAAAATTTGTTGATATCGTCATCTATGCTCTGTCCATGTAGCCTAAGAAGATTTTCATTATAATCAACATTCTCTATATCAACCCCAATGTCTCTAGCTACATTCTCTATCTTATTCTTAGCGTCTTTTAAATTAGAAATTTGTATATATACATTGTTATTAATTCCTAAAGTAGAATTATTATCAAATTTAGTAATGGCTTTCGTTTCAAGATTTCCTTTCCATAGGTACCTAGGTTCAGTAAAACCTACTACAGTGTATTCATTTTCTCTGATATTTTCAAAAGTTTCTTCCCTATTTAGTAATTCACCCTCCTCATCCAATTCATCTTTAAAACTTCTATCACCGATAGTTAGTTTTATTCTATCCCCTATCTTTACTTTCTCTTTAAAATAATTCGCCATCCAATATTCAATAACTATTTCATCTGAAGTCTTTGGAAATCTTCCTTCCTTAAGATTAGAAGGTAGCATTTCCAATGCTTTAGTATCATAACTATTTATTTCTAAGTACCTATATGGGATATCCCAACCATATTCCTGCCGTTCCTCATCAGTAGTTTCTACTACTCTTGCAGAGCCTTCCAGCCCACTAATGCCTGCTTCCGATACCTCTACATGATTCATAGGTTTGTCTATCTGTTCCCTGCTTATCTCCTTAAAAATAGCATGATAAGACCCATTATCTCTTATAACATCTATTATAAGAGCATCTCTAAAGGATACGGCTATTGTGCCCACAGCTGATATCAATGCTACAGATAGTATTATTCCAAGTAAAGTAAGAAGAGTCCTATTTTTTTGTCCTTTAAAATATCTATAGGTGATATCTTTATAGCTTTTCACTAGTTATCACCTCGTCTTTTATAATACTTCCATCCTCCATAGTTATTATCCTATCAGCCTGAGAAGCTATATTTAAATCATGGGTTATCAAAATTAAAGTTTGGTTGTATTTCCTTATAGATATTTTTAGTAAGTTCACTATTTCCTTGCTGTTTTTACTATCTAAATTTCCCGTTGGTTCATCTGCTAGTACTATAGATGGATTATATGCCAATGCTCTTCCTATAGATACTCTCTGCTGCTGCCCCCCTGAAAGCTCATTTGGTAAATGATGTCTCCTATCATTTAAATCCAGAATATTTATCAGCTCTTCAAAATGCTCCCTGTTTATTTTCTTCTGGTCCAAAAGTATAGGTAATAGCATATTCTCCTCTGCCGTAAGAACCGGTACTAAATTATAGAATTGAAATATAAAGCCTACCTTACGTCTCCTAAATATTGCCAATTCCTTTTCCGAAAGATCGTATACATCCACCCCATCTACATAAACCTTACCATTGGTCGGCTTATCTACTCCACCTAATAAATGTAATAATGTAGATTTTCCAGAACCACTGGGACCTACTACTGCTACAAACTGCCCTTGATTTATAGTTAGATTAATATCTTTTAAAGCATCTACTCTAGTATTACCTGTTCCATAGGATTTGCTCAAATTTTCCACTTTTACAACTTCCATATAAATTGCCTCCTATTTATTATTCTAACTATATATTATAGGTTCACCCTTACAATAAAGTGAATATCAATATTACATTTTTGTAAGATTAATAAATTTATTATTATAAATAGGTAATACTAAAGATATAGAATAATTAATTTATGAAAAGGAGAGAATTAGTATGGATACTCTAGCTTTAGTATTAGTTATTGTAGGAGCATTAAATTGGGGTTTAGTATCTTTATTTCAGTTTGATCTAGTTGCTTTCTTATTTGGTGGCCCTAATACTTTCCTAAGTAGGATAGTATATGGGTTAGTTGCCTTAGCTGGCATCTATTGCATCAAGTTTATAATTGACAGAAATAAAGTGGCAGAGTAATAAAATAAGGGATTAATCCCTTATTTTATTACTCTTTTTAAAAAACTAATTGTAAATTCCGTTCCAAGATTCTTATCGCTTTTTACAGAAATAGTTCCTCCTTGGGATTCTATTATTAGTTTTGCTAGATTGAGACCTATACCTATGCTTTCTGGTTTTACTTCACTACTTACCTTATAGAACCTTTCAAATATATGCGGAAGATGTTTCTTATCTATTCCTTCACCATTATCCCTTACTACAATAGTACTAAATAAAGGGGTCTCGTCTAATATTACTTCAATCTCTCCTTTGCCATGTTCTATGGCATTTTTGATTATATTTATAAGAGCTTCTCCTGTCCAATCTTTATCTCCATAAAATATTCCATCCATATTTCCTTTTATCTCTAGGGATTGATTTTCCAATCTATCGCTTAAAGTTATTAAAGCTATATCCAATACATCCTTTAAAAGCACCCTATCCCTTTTAAATTGAATAGCCCCTGCCTCTATTCGTGCAACTTTCAAAAGATTTATGATAAGCCATTCCATCCTGTCCAACTGAGTTTTCGCTTTCTCTAAAAAATTTATCCTATCCTCTAGTTCCATATTTTGGTTTTCCAGTAATAGGTCATTGAATATAATCAAAGATGATAAAGGAGTTTTTAGCTGATGGGAAATATCTGATATGGTATCTTTTAAAAAGGTTTTTTCCTCCTTTAACCTGTTCAAACTATTTTCCAGCCTATTAGCCATCTGATTAAATTGATGATTCAATATATTAAAATCCCCTTCTCCTTCTTCATTCAAATGTATGGAAAAATCCCCCTCCACTACTCTTTCTGCCGCATTGGACACTTCTATTACCTTTGTATAAACCTTTCTATATTCAATCATTATCAATATTCCTAAGGGGATGGTTGATAAAAAGATTAATATAGGTAAAAGTATTTGTAAATTATAATGGGAGTTTTCAAACAGGGGCTGGTTTTTCTTATTCATTTCTAAATTGTAGCCATAGCTTTGTAATACATCTTGCCCAGTAATAATATTTTCCCTAGATACTTTCTTAGTTATGTATGGAATTAACTCTTCTTTTAATTCTGGATTATTTTTTATAATATTTCCAACAAAGGCCATATCCCTCTTTATAATACTTACATTTACCTTGTTTAAAGTTAAGTTAATGATAATAAATCCTATTGATGCAAATATCAACTGAAATATCATTATTTTAATTAATATGGATCTAAACTCCTGATTCCTAAGCAAAAAACTACCCCCTTACCTCCAAATCCCATATATACCCTATTCCTCTTACGGTCTTTATATACTGTGGATTTGATGGATCTTCTTCAATCTTCTCTCTTAATCTTCTAATATATACTGATAATGAATTATCATCTACAAAATCTCCATGTATATCCCACAAATTTTCCAATATCTTAGCTCTTGATAAAGCCTGATAGGGATGGTTCATTAGAAAAGTTAAAAGTTTGTATTCCGATGGAGTAAGCTGAATCAACTCTCCTTTAACATATACCTTAGACTCCAATACCTTCAATCTTATCTCACCGGATACTAAAATACTTCTTTGTATATTGTTGGATGTTCTTCTAAGCACTGCTTTTATTCTAGATATTAACTCCCTTATTCTAAAAGGCTTGGTTATATAATCGTCTCCACCAATGTCTAACCCCATTACAATATTTACTTCTTCATCTTGAGCTGTTAAAAATATTATTGGAGTTAATCTATGTTTTCGTATGTATTCACAAAGTTCAAATCCAGAGCCATCAGGTAGCATTATATCTAGCAATATCAAATCATAATCCTTATTGTTTATTAAATCCTTTCCTTTAGAAAGAGTTCCTGCTATATCTACATCGTAACCCTCATTCTTTAATGAATATTCTATACCCATAGCTAATGTAGTATCGTCTTCTACCAATAATACTTGTATCTTGATCATCCCCTTTGTAAACAACCATTTTATTTAATGATATCACAAATGTAGTTATAAATAGAATATATGACAAAAATAAAAAGGGAGGAATATCCTCCCTTCTTATATAGATTATATATTATCAAGACACAAAAGAACCGTCTCCTTGTGCTCTTTGTTTCATCTGCTTTGCTACCTTTATATTTAACTCCACACCTTCTTCTTTAATCAATATATAGGATACAATACTTGATAATATATCAGATATTGGATAGGATAGCCATACTCCCATGGCCCCTAGATTAAATACTTTTACCAATATGATCGATAGTGGTAACATTATAATTAGTTGCCTAAGAATAGATACCAATATTGAAGCCCTTGCATTTCCAATAGCTTGAAAATAGAATATGGATACATAGTATATACTTATAACGGGAAACACCCCTATCATAATTCTAAAAGCTTTTACAGACTCCTCTATTATTTGAGCGTCTTTTACAAATATAGATATTAATTGAGGTGCAAACACTATACCCAATCCCCACATTATAGCAGAAGTAAGAAAAGCATAAATGCTAGTCTTTACCACTATGGATTTAAGTCTTTTGTAATTTTTAGCTCCCATATTAAAAGCTGCTATTGGCTGCATGGCTGAGGCTATTCCAAACATGGTTATGAATAAAAACATATATACTTTGGATATTACGCCAAGTACTATTATTCCACTATCTCCTACGGTATTAGCCAATAAATTATTTAATGCCGCCATTACAATTCCATCTTCTCCTTCTATTATGAACCCAGATATACCTACTAAAACAATTGGTACTATTATATTCTTATTGAATTCAAAACATAAAGGTATTTTATACTCTTTCTTTACCTTAATATAATTGTAGTAAGCATATATAAATCCAGCTATTTGAGATACCGTTGTAGCGATAGCTGCTCCCTTAACACCCATATTAAAATTAACTACCAATATATAATCTAAGATAATATTGGTTAAGGCTCCTATACTGGTGCTCTTGATTGAAATCTTGTTATTGCCTAAGGATACCATTATATGGGATATAAATATTGTTAAACTTAAAAAGGTAGATCCAAATATTATTATGCTCAAATAGGTATGAGCATAGGGTAATGTCTGGTTACTAGCTCCCAATGCCAATAAAACCTTATCTCTAAAAACATATACCAATGTAGTAAATATTATCATAGTGGTAAAAGCCAGCGAAAACCCATTTATAAGGATTTTTTTCGACTTTTCTAAATTCTTCTCTCCATTAGATCTGGAAAAAGATGTTGATGTACCAGTAGCTATCATAATGCTCAAAGCTATTACTATCCTCTGTATTGGAAATACCAATACCAATGCGGCAATTCCATAGCCTCCTACATTTCTACCTATGAATAATGTATCCACCATATTATAGAGTTCCGAAACCAATAACGAAATTATTATCGGAATAGAAAATTTCAATAATAGTTTTCCTATCTTCTCTTCTCCAAATGTTTCATAATTTTTGCCCATAATAAAACCTCCATTTTAGTCACTCCTCAATTGTATCATAAACGAAGGTTCTATTTCATTCACTCTATTATCTTCTTTTACGGATTGTTTTTGGCTTTTCCCATATTTTTTATTTTTAAAAACCTTAAAACAATCCATAATTATATTAATTTTGTACACTGTTTAACAAAAACAATACTGCTCCATTAGGCTTTATAGTGGTTAACAAATTTAGTACTGTGGCTTTCTCTCCAGAGTAAAAAGATACATTGGGATGGATATACTCTTTCAATAAATTCCAATGTTTCTTGTCAATTCGTTCAGGACTTCCAAGGTAAACCCACTTATCATATACGGATCCAAAATCCTTGTTTAAATCATACCTGGTTATCTGAAAATCTTCTTCCATATCAAATATATTTAAAGATATTTTCCTCTCCTTTACTTTATCTTTAGGTTGATTTCCATAAATAAAGTCTTCTTCTATTTCGATTGGATTGAACAATAGTATCTGATACCCTAGATCAGACTTAGTAACTATATATCCTTTTCCTCTATGTATTACTCTATCCCCTAATAAAGCAAGGAACATTAAAGCATAATAAGATGGTTTATTGAGTTGGTTAGATGTATATATCCCTTTATCTCCAAAAAAAGTATCATTATCTAATTCTATTTCACTGGATATTTCGTCTATAATATTTAGTACCAATCTATTGTTCAAATGGGTATAATTATATAAAACATATGGAACCATCTCCATAGTATCATGTCGTGGACTCAATCTTTTTTTCAAAAAACAAGGCCTCAAATATGAAATATCATCTCTCAACCATTTAACTACATTTTGATCATATATGCTGGAAAAGTTTTCAATGAAATCATCTATTATACACTTTTCTACACCTTTTATAGATATAATAGGTATTAATTTTAAATCCAAAATAAAATCCAATACATTTTCTACCCTAGTCCAATTGATGAACCTATGGTTCTTGCCTTTGTATATATCCATATCAGTAGAAAATAGTTTATTTATCAAGCAATATTTAAATCCTATTTCCTCTTGAGCTTCTTCCAATATCCTCCTATTTTCTTCTTCTAACAATAAAGATATGTCCCCCAAATCGATTAGCTCTGGCTTTTCAAATCTATCTATAGGTTTCTTGTCCAAGGATATATCGATTTTAATAATCCTGTTATCATAATCAAACCTCTCATAATCCTCAATATATTGGGTTAAATAGGGTACTGCTTCCCTTATATCAAAATAGGTTATTCTTTTCATACTTTCTAGTTCTTCCTCGCTGACCTTGTACTTCTTACGATATTCCATAGGAGAGCAATTATAATGATTCTTAAAATGTTTATTATAATATCTTACATGAGAAAAACCTACTTCTTCAGATATATCTGATATATTTTTATCCGTATCTAATAAAAGCTTAGTAGACTCTTCTACCCTTATCTGATTCAAATATTCATTAAATCCAAGGCCAAATGTATCCTTAATTTTATATGACAAGTACTGGGAACTAAGAAATTCCTTGTCTGCAATATCCTGTAAACTAACTTTATTCATATAATTATTGCTAAGGTATTTAACTATCCTATGATATCTTTCCAACTGCTCTTCATCTTCTTCTAAACCCTCCCCTTCATAGAAAAGATAATGAAAGTTGTTCAATAGGTGATACATCATCGCTAATAAGTTTTCCTCTATTTTATCTTCATAATCGTCTATTTTAGATACAACTTCGTAAAGTAATATGGAAATATATTTCCTTAATTTATGGTATTTTTTCTCTTCCCGAATATTCTTTTCAGATGAATTAGTATAAAAAAAGATCTCCTTTGCATCATCATAATATTTTTCAAAAAAATTTGGATCTATATTTAGTATAAGGACTAAATTATCGGGATCCTTAGATTTAATGCTATATACTTCATTTGCATTTATTATCTCAATATCTCTTTCCTGCAATACATATACTTCATTTTCCATACTCATATCTATAGTTCCCCTTAAAACAAATAAAATTTCTATAGAATCATGCCAATGAATTGGATATTCCATTATATTTGCTAAAAATATATTTATAGGCAAATCTTTCATATATTCAATATACTCTCTTCTCATAACAATCTCCTTATACTTATTATTCTTTCCATAAGTATTATACTATATAAGTTCACGTTTTAAAACTTCTCTATCCCGCCAATTCTCCCATACGACCTCATTCCCTGCCCAAGTGAAGCCTATCCAAACTTGATATCCCTCCATCTTAATGGATATAATACTATTAGGTAGCAAAAAAGGAATAAGGAGGTAAAAAGTTGATTGTAGGTCTAGATATGGGAGGAACCCATATAGATGGAGTTATTATAAAAAATGGTAAAATCATAAATACGGTAAAAAAACCTACTGATAAAGATAATTTATTTCAATCCATATGGACTACTTTAAAAGAGCTTCTATCAGAACATGATAAATCTGAAATTCAAAGAATAAACTTAAGCACCACTATATCTACTAATGCTATTGTAGAGAATAAAATTTCCTCTGTGGGAATGATCATTCAATCTGGTCCAGGGTTAAATCATGATTTCTTAGCCTGCGGCGATGAAAATGTGTTTATTTCTGGTTATGTGGATCATAGGGGGAAGGTGGTAGAACCTTTAGATTTTGTAGAGATAGATAAAGCAATTAATTTATTTCAGAAAAATAATATTGAATCCTATGGGGTGGTTACCAAATTTTCTACTAGAAATCCAAGTCACGAACTAAAGATAGGGGAGATTCTAAAAAAAGAAAAACCCAGCCAAATTACTATGGGACATACTATGTCTGGTAAATTGAATTTCCCTAGGAGGGTTTTTACCTCCTATTTAAATTCAGCCATACATAATACTTTCAGGGATTTTTCACATAGTATTAAAAAGTCCTTAGATAAGGAAGGAATAAATGCACCTTTATTTATATTAAAAGCTGATGGAGGGACTATGAATATCTCTACTGCAGAAAAAAAGCCAGTAGAAACCATCCTTTCAGGCCCTGCTGCTAGTTTTATGGGAATGAATGGAATGCTTAGTACGGATAAAGATGCGGTACTTTTAGATATTGGAGGTACCACCACAGATATATTCTTTCTTGCTGACGGGGTACCTTTGTTTGAACCTTTAGGAATAAAAATAGACAGATACAAAACTCTTGTTAGAGCAATTTATAGTGTTTCCATAGGTTTGGGAGGAGATAGTAGCATAGGTGTGGAAAAGGGCAAGATTAATATAGGTCCAAGTCGTAAAGGATATCCTTATGCTTTTGGTGGTCCAAAACCTACTCCCACAGATGCTATGATAGTCTTAGGATTAATGGCCAAAGGAGATAGAAAAAAAGCATACGAATCCATGGAAATATTGGGTAAAAAGTTGAGCTTATCGCCTATAGATACATCTAAATTAATCCTTGAAACCATGGGAAATATTATACAAAATAAGGTCAATGAACTCCTAGATGAAATAAACAGTCATCCAGTCTATACTGTAAAAGAATTATTACATGGGAAAAAAATAGAACCAAAACTTATAAATATAATCGGTGGACCTGCCAAAGCATTGGCTCCAATACTTAAAGAAAAACTTAATCTACCCTGCTATTATCCAAAAAACTATCATGTAGCTAACGCTGTGGGAGCAGCTCTTGCCAAGCCTACTACAGAAATAACCATGCTAGCCGATACCTCCAGGGGAATTGTTTCTGTTCCTGAATTAGGTATATATGAAAAAATAAGAAAAAATTACAATCTAAACTTTGCTAGAAAAAGAGCTCTCCAACTACTTGAAGAATCGGCAGTATCCATGGGAGCCAGTAAAGATGAAGTAGAAACGGAAATAGTAGATGAAAGTAGTTTTAATATGGTGAAAGGTTTCTATACTACCGGTAAAAATATAAGGATCAAAGCTCAAATAAAGCCTGGCCTTATTCATGAATTGAGAGGTGATAAATATGATGAAGGCTAATAACAAATTAGGTCTTGTATTCTTTCCTGCTTTCGACTGGGCTATTAGTTCAACCCACCCAGAAAGGGAGGAAAGACTTCTATATACTCAGGATCAGATATTCGAGGAAGGGATTCAGGATATTGAAGGCATACAGTTTTATAACCCAGTAATAGCTGAAGATAAAGATATAGAAAGAGTCCATTTTTGTGTTCCCGATGTAAAATCAAGACTTACAAATTCCCATTTCATTTCAGTAGGCGGAGCTATTAAAGCCTTTCAAGCAGTTATGAATAAAGAGGTGGATAAATCCTTTGCCCTAATTCGTCCACCAGGACACCATGCCCAAAGAGTAGTATATGGAGATAGAGGGTTTTGTGTAGTCAACGTAGAGGCCGTAATGTTAGAAAGAATTAGGCAAGAATTTGGTCCTTTGAGAGTCGCCATCGTAGATACGGACTGCCATCACGGAGACGGTACCCAAGATATATATTGGAATGACAAGGATACCCTATTTATATCCTTCCATCAAGATGGAAGAACCTTGTACCCAGGAACTGGTTTTATGGATGAATTTGGTGGCCCTAGTGCCTATGGATATAATATAAATATTCCTCTCCCTCCAGGAACAGGAGAAGAAGGTTTTCTATACGTATTAGATAATGTAGTAATGCCTATATTAGATGAATACAAACCGGATATTATAATAAACTCCGCTGGTCAAGACAATCATTATACAGATCCTATTACCAATATGAACTTCACAGCCCAAGGATATGCAAAATTGAACGAAAAACTAAACCCTGATATTGCAGTTCTTGAAGGGGGATATTCCATCGAAGGAGCCCTCCCCTATATTAACCTAGGTATAATATTAGCAATGGCTGGTCTTGACTATTCCAATGTTCATGAACCAGACTATGATAAAGAAACTCTAAAGCAGTCTGTTGATATTACAGAATATATAAAAAAAGTATCGGAACTAGTATATAACCGTTGGAAAGATAAAGAAGATTTAAGACTAAAAGATTTAAGGGGATTGAATAATATAGAAAGAACTAGGCAGGTTTATTATGATACAGATGGAATACTTGATAATCAGGTACAAAACTTTAAGGTTTGTAAGAGATGTTCCGGCGTAAATACTATAAATTCGAGAAGCGACAACGGCTATCGCATATTCGCCATAACCATTCCAAGGGATGCTTGTTCTAATTGTCTTGATGAAGGATATAAGTTATATAAAAATACTTCTACCAATTATACAAATGTATATTTACAGGACAGGATAAATGATGAATACTATTCTAAGTAGAAAATTAAATCCTTCCCAGGCAGCATTAATACTGTCCATCTCAGAATGACAAGAGGCGTGTTAGATTATATATTCATCTAATAATCATACAAAACGGTACTAAGAACCGTTTTGTATGATTATTTCACCTTTTCAATATATGCATTTCTACACAATACTCTTTTCTCTCCAATTTTATATAATGTTCACTATAATCTATTATAAAATTCATTGTAGCCGATTGAAGATCTATACTCTTTAAAAAATGGATGGTACAATAATTATTATCTTCCTCCATGGAAAATCGTATTATAATATTTCTTACCTCATTAAGCTGTATTCTACTATCCATGAAATCAGGCAAACCTTCGATACTAAGGTTTAATGTTCTATTATCTATTGGAATGAATAGATCTATATCTCTTCCTTCTTCCATAAAAGTCCTTATTTCAAAATCACTTCTTATCAATAGATCTCCTCTTATATATTCTATCAATTATATCAATACTCCTTGTTTTCTTCTCTTTCTGATGGATATTTTCTAAGAACCATAATATACCAAATAGTCAATACAACTCCCTTAAACATACTACTTACACTAATACTCCACCATATACCATCTAGACCCAGAAAAGTTGAAGAGAGTATCAGCGCTGCAGGTATTCGTAAAGCATTAAATAATATTCCTACAAGGGATGGAGGTATGGTTCTTCCTAATCCATTAAAAGCTCCTTGAGTTCCAATCTCTATAGTCATGAAAAATTGAGATAGACCTAATATTTTAAGATATGTTATG
>JAAYRD010000162.1 GCA_012518955.1 Tissierellia bacterium
AACTGTTTTACAACTTGTCCACCTAGATCTTTAACTTTCTTTCCGAGTACAGGACCAAATTTATCCTCTATTCTTCCATTATACACCTCCGACCCAGTAGTTATAATGCCTACTTTCATGGGCTTTAATGGTAAAACTTCTACAATAGGCCCTTCTTTTTTACACAGTTCTTCTATTTGAGCAATCTTAGTCTCTTCAATTACAAGAGGTATAACCCTTGTCCCACCTACATTCATTCCCTTTTTCACCACTATATCCGTATGCAAAGTAGCGAACATGGCTTCATCAATATCATTTAATTTTTCTAAGGTTTCGATATTGATCTTTAAAAGTCCTTTTTCCTTTGCCTTAAGAGTTACCTTCCCCTCTGATGGTGAAGTAAACTCTATTCCCATTCCTATAGCTGCCCTTGCCATTCTTTCAGCAGCTTCATTTTCATGTATTACACCTTCTTCCACTTCCCCAACATATATATGGCTTTTCCCCATATTTAAAAGTCTAGGTACATCCTCAGCTTTGATTATATGTCCCTTCTTAAATGCAGGTCCCTTAAATTCTCCTGGGATTATCTCGGTAAGGTCATGATATAGCACCATGCCTACAGCTTCTTCTACCGGTATTTTTTTCATCTTCTCACCCCATGCAATTGGATTTTATAAATCTACTTCGATGATAAATCTTTGCAAATTTTATTTATATGATATCACTTAATTAATATATAACTCAAGCTCTGCTCAATCAAAATAACACTTGAAATAAAAACAATTTTCCTTATTTACCTTCTATGCTCTTAAAATCCACGGGAGTATCTATATCTAACCCTAGCTGCTCATCGTCTATATGAACCTTCATGACTGCATAAGGATTCTTTTTTATAATATCCCTCCCACCCTTATCCCCTTGGATATTTAACAATTCATCCCTATGTATAGAAGAAAAGATAGTTGGGGTTCCGTTCCTACCATTATAGCAAGGAACTATAATCGTAGAGCTGCTTTTTCTATATTGATAAATTAATTTATCAATTAACTTACTATTTATAAAAGGCTGGTCTCCCATTAGAAACATATAGGCATCTGCATTGCCTGATTCCTCTACCCCTATTTTTACCCCAGCGCTCTGACCTAGATGGGCATTAGGGTTATATAGGGTCTTTACTCCATATTTATCTCCTATCTTCCTTACCTCTTCACTCCTATATATAAGTATCACCTGGTCCAATTGGGATATACTGCTTTCCTGAATTACCTTCTCTACCATCTTTACTCCATCTATCTCCATCAATAACTTATCCTTTTTCATCCTCCTTGAAAAACCAGAGGCAAGTATTATTCCCCTTATCATTCTATTTCACCCCAGTAAAACTCTTTTGTTATGATATTTGCTATAATTATCTTATCCTCAAAGCCTTTCTCCAATAGCATCTCCCTTATCCTTATCCCTTTGAAAAGGATTTCCTCGTTATAGGCTTTATTTAGTAAAAGAATCCTCTCTCCATTAGCCCCTTTAAATAAGCCTTTATCACTCAATACCAATCTAACGACAGCTTGTGCATCTACAGTACCTGAGCAATCCTTTCCTATAACCTCCATAAAAATCTCAGGTCTATGAACAATCTTTTTTACTTTTTTACCTAAACAATCAAGGCCAATCAACCCTATAGTCTTGGTGGTAGATTCTGGCACTACTGGCTCGTGGATAGCCGGGACTTTAATAGGTTGTCCTTTAGCCCCATCTGCCTCAATAAGTATGAAATCGAAAATTTTTTTGTCTATTATTTCTTCTATTTTAAATAAATCCAAGCCAATTAATTTTCCATCCTTTACCTTCCTCCCTATTATGGTAATTGTGCCGTTCTTAGGAATAAATTCATTATCCAAGTCTTTTAAAAAATAATAATCATATTCTCTTTCTTCTGGATTATATATGGCTGTAGTCGTGGTAATCAATACTTTTTTCCCTAACTTTTTCAGCTCCTTACCTAATTGGAAAATGGTGGTGGTCTTTCCTCCACCACCTATAAATGATAATATTTCTCTATCTTCTAAGTTTAGCCTTAATCCCTCATAGATCCACATCAGTATGACCTCGATTCTATGTTGATGAATTCAAACTCCTTTACATCAAACAATCCCAAATCTGTAACTTTAATATCCGGTATTACAGGAAGGGCGATAAAGGATAGGGTCATAAAAGGATCTATATCCTTATTTACCTTCAAATGTTCATGAGCTATATTCAACATATTATCTAATTTTTCATCCACCTTATGAAGTGGTTCTTCCGACATAATTCCCCCTACCTTAAGGGGTAATGTTTCTATAACTTTCCCATCCCCTATTAAGGTTATACCTCCCCCCACCCTCTCTAACTCTTTAATGGCTAATAGCATATCTTCGTCCTTATCTCCAATAACTATTATATTGTGGGAGTCATGGGCAATAGTAGATGCTATGGCTCCATTTTTAAGGCCAAATCCTTCTACCAAGGCCAATCCTATATTCCCTGTACTTCTATGTCTTTCTACTACGGCTACCTTTAATATATCATTACTAGGTTTAAACTCTCCATTTTTAACCATCACTTTTCTTTCTACCTTCTCCGTGACTAGAGAATGGGGTTGAAGTTTTATTACATTGGCTACATTATCTTTAATATGGATTGTTAGATCGTTTCTTGTAATATCTTTAATTTTTATACTACCTTTCATATTACTGTTATCTGCTTCTTTCACGTTAAATAGAGGTTCTTTATCCTTTCCTACTAGATTGCCTTCTTTATATACTTCCAATATATTAAAATCATCTAGATTATCTATAACTACTAAATCTGCAAAATATCCAGGTGCTATAGCCCCCTTTCCCTTTAGCCCATAGCATTCAGCTACATTTAACGATCCCATCTTTATGCAGTCTATAGGATCTAGCCCTTCTCTTATAGCTAACCTTATATTATGGTCTATACTTCCATCTTTCAGTAGATCTCTAGGGTGCTTATCATCGGTAGCGAACATGCATCTTCTTAAATTATCTTTATCTACAGCTTTAATTAAGTCCTTTAAATTTTTAGCTGCAGAGCCCTCTCTTATGTGAACATACATACCTAAACGTAATCTTTCTATCATTTCATCTACCGTAGAGCATTCATGCTCAGTTTTTATCCCTGTCACTATATAAGCATTCAATTCTCTCTCAGTTATTAAAGGTCCATGACCATCTATTACTTTATCTCTAGCCATAATAAGTTTTTCTAAAACATCCTGATCAGCATTAATTACCCCTGGATAGTTCATCATCTCTCCTAATCCTAAAACCCTATCGTCATCTATAAGCTTTTTTAGGTCATCCGCTTTAAGAATAGACCCTGCATTTTCAAATGGTGTTGCTGGAACACAGGATGGAAGCATTATATATACATCCAAAGGCAGATCTTCACTTTCATCTAGCATATATCTTATGCCTTCCAATCCTTTTACATTGGCTATCTCATGAGGGTCTGCTATTATGGTTGTAGTTCCTCTAGGTAAAATAGCCTTTGCAAATTCAGAAGGGGTTACCATAGAAGATTCTATGTGTACATGTCCATCTATAAAACTTGGAGATATATACTTTCCTTTTAAATCTATCTCTTCATCTCCAGAATAATCCCCAATACCCATTATTTTTCCATCATATATGGCTACATCTCCTCTAATTATCTCATGGGTAAATACGTTAACTATATTGGCATTCTTAAACACCAATTCTGCTTTTTCAACCCCTTTAGCAATATTAATCCTCTTTTCCAAAGTTTTAATAACCACATTATCCCTCCATTCCTTATAAAAAAACAATGGGTCTCAAAACCCACTGCCCTTTTATATTATAATATTTTTTAATATAAATAGTATTGCCAATATATACATTATCAGGGATATATCCTTGCGTTTCCCCGTTATAAGTTTCAACAATACATAGGATACCATACCAAATACTATACCTTCCGCAATACTATAAGCAAAAGGCATCATAACTATGGTTAAAAATGCTGGGATTGCTTCTGTATAATCCTCTAAATCTATCTCTTTTATTGGGCTCATCATGAAAAGCCCTACTATTATCAAAGCTGGCGCTGTTGCCGCTCCTGGTACCATAGCAAATATAGGAGAGAAGAATAGAGCTAAGAAAAACATTCCTGCTGCGGATAAAGCCGTAAGACCAGTTCGTCCACCATCAGCTACTCCTGCAGCAGATTCTACATAGGTGGTTACAGTACTGGTTCCTAGACAGGCTCCCGCTACCGTCCCTACAGCATCTGCAAACAATGCTTGACTAACCCGAGGTAGTTTTCCTTCTTCATCTAACATGTCCGCTTTTGACGCTACTCCTACTAAAGTACCTACTGTATCAAATATATCTACAAACAAAAAAGTAAATACTATAATCAACATTTCCCATGTAAATATATTATTCCATTCAAATTGGAATGCAACTTGACTTATAGATGGTGGTGCTTTGAAAAACGCTGTTGGTAATTCAGTTATTCCCATTGGAATACCTATGATAGTAGTTGCTAATATTCCATATAATAAAGCCCCTTTAACATTTTTAGCCAACAATATACCTATGATTAATAGCCCTATCAACGCTAATAAAGGTTCTTTATTAGTTAAATTTCCTAATTTAACCATAGTATCCTCATCGGCTACCACTATACCTGCATTTGCAAAACCTATTAGCGAAATAAACAGTCCAATTCCAACTGAAACCGCCTTTTTTAAATTCATGGGAATGGCATCGAATATAGCTTCCCTAACCTTAAATAAGGATAATATGATAAAAATAATCCCTTCTAAAAATACCGCTGTTAATGCAAATTGCCAAGACTTGCCTAGTTGTAGTACAACATAATACGTAAAAAAAGCATTAAGCCCCATACCTGGTGCTAATGCAAATGGATAGTTTGCATAAAAAGCCATTATAAGGGTAGCAATTACAGCTGATAATGCTGTGGCAGTAAATACTCCACCCCAGTCCATTCCTGCTTCTGATAGTATATTAGGATTAACTATCAGGATGTACGCCATAGTCATAAATGTAGTAATTCCTGCCATGACTTCTGTTTTAACATCTGTATTTCGTTCTTTTAGCTTAAACCTTTTTTGAAAAAAATCCTCTGTCATAAAACTCCTCCTCTAAATTGTATTATGTAATAAGTTTATTATATCCTATAATTAGAAAAAAACAATAAGTTCCTTTTTCAATACAATCATGGAAAAAGGAACTTATTAAAACTATTTATAATATATAGGAGGGATCTAAAGTATGCAAACATCTACTCCTCTTCTTCTAATAGCAAATTCTCTACAACCCAATTTTTCAGATTTTGTCTCTTCCCCATCCACTACTTTTAAAGTATAATCAAACAACTCTTCTCCTACTTGTGCAATGCTTTTTTTACCTTCTATAACTTCTCCTGTATTTATATCGATATTATCATTCATATTCATATAGGTTTCTGTATTGCTAGATACTTTTATTACAGGAACTATAGGAAATCCGGTGGGGGTTCCTCTGCCGGTAGTAAAGTATATTAAATGAGCTCCACCTGCTGCCATAGCAGTCATAGACTCTACATCATGTCCTGGAGCGTCCATAGCTACCAGCCCTTTTTTAGTTGGTCTTTCACCATGTTTCAGCACTTCTTGTATGGGTGAATTACCACCTTTTTTTATACAACCTAGAGATTTCTCCTCTATAGTAGTCAAACCACCAGCTATATTACCAGGAGAAATATCGACAATATCGCTATGACCTACTCTAGCTAAATTCCCTTCAGTTTCCTTTACCATGTCCAAAAGCTCCTTAGCTACTTCCTCATTAGCACATTGCTCTGCTAGTATATCTTCAGCACCTACAAATTCAGTTACCTCCGTTAATATAGCAGTAGCTCCTTGATCAACAAATTTGTCGCATACATATCCCACAACAGGATTTGCTGATAAGCCTGAATAGCTATCAGACGCTCCACATTCGGTTCCAACTATTAAATCTGACAATGGAGCTTCTACAACTTTTGTGTCTTTGGCTAGCTCTTTGAAATTTTCAACTATTTTCCTTGATTTTTCTATAGCTTTTACGGTTCCTCCACAATCTTGAATTATAACTTTTTCCACTGGTTTTCCTGAACCTTTTATACCTTCATATACCTCATCTAAATTGATGGTCTCACAGCCTAAACTTACCAGCAAAACACTGGCTACGTTTGGATTATTCCCTAACCCTATAAAGACATCTGTGATTTCTTCATTACTGATAGGATCAAATGTACAACCATAGACATGAGGGATAGTTATTATATCTGGGTATTCCCTACCAATAGCTTCTACTACAGAATTTGCACATATTACCATTGGCAGTACTAGAATATGATTTCTTATTCCTACACTTCCATCTTCCCTTAAGTATCCTTTAAATTTACGCATATTCCTCTTCCTCCCTAAGCTCTTTACCTCTATTACTTCTTAGATTATGTGCATGAACTAAATCTCCAACACCTATATCGAATAAGGCAATTCCTATCATCTTGCCGTATTTAATTACTTCAGTATCCTTAGATATCTCCTTTATAGCTGCTTTATGTCCCTTTGCAATATCCATTTTTGCAATAATTTCATCTTCTAATCCCATTGCTATCAAAGTTTCACCTTTTTTAATATCCCACAGAGCAGTAACCACATTATCATTAGCTTCTATCAAAATACTATTATATTTATTCATAATGCTAATTCCCCCATTACCTTAAAATACAAATATTTTTAGTAAAAATGCAGGGTATGCATACCCTGCACTCCTTTCAAAGAATAGCTTATTATTTTTTAACGCTATTATAAATTTCTATAAACTCATCCTTTGTCAATATTCTTCTATGTTTTCTTCCTTCTTTTTTTACTTTATCAACTAATACTTCTATGTCTTCTTGGTCATATGGAAGTTCTAAGTTATCCAAGTATATTTGTACATTTTCTTTTCCACTGGATCCTCCTAATACAATCTGTGTATTCTCCCTGCCTACCAACTCTGCTAGATATGGTGTCATAGCCGCTGCTATTCCAGCATTTTCAAGTCTAGTCTTAGCTTGTACTGGTACCCCTGACTCTAGTTGGAATAACCTAGTACCTGTTACCGGTTTGTTAGGATGTATGGGTATATTGGTTATTTCAGCTACCATCTTAGTTATCTCATCAAGTTTCTCTAATTCAATTCCAGTATCGATATTCAATAATATTTCCAATGCAGCTGCTACTTCCTCTGTAGCTACATTACCTGTTCTCTCTCCTAATCCATTTATAGAAGAATGGATTCCGTCAACTCCTGCATATACCGCCGCCACAACAGCACCCATAGCCATGCCAAATTCATTGTGTACATGGAACTCAACAGGGATATCTCCTGCAATTTCTTTTAATTCTCTAATAACATGGAAAACAGCATGTGGTGTAGCAACACCAAAACTATCTGTAAATACTATTGACTCAGGACTTGTTTTCTCTATTACCTCAGCATATACCTTCTTTGCATAATCTAAAGTACCTCTACTAACATCCCAGCCCATGAAAGTTACCCTTAGCCCTTTTGATTGGGCATATTTTATAGAGCTTATTACTCTATCCAAAAGCTGATCTGTATCTACATTATATGCATAATAGTTAGTATAAGGATTTACGGCATGTTCAACTATTACCTTGTCCACTCCTGCCTCTATCGCATAATCTATATCATCTTGTCTAGCCCTACAAAACGCTACTATATCAGCATCTAAATCCATATCTACTAATCTTCTTACAGCACGAACAATATCATCAGATATTATTGGCATACCTACTTCAATACTCTTTACTCCTAAATCATTAAGAGCAACACCTATATCTACTCTTTCATCCTCTGTCCAGTTAAGTCCACAAGTTTGTTCTCCATCTCTAAGGGTTACATCATGGATATAGACTTTCTTTGGTGTTGTCTTTGGCATTACCTCTGGTAAAAAGTTCATCGGAGACACCCACTTCTTATCACTATAATAAGGTGCACCTTCCATCGGCATGTTTTCAATTATTTTCATAACAAATCACTCCTATAAAAATATTATTATTTCATTTTCTCTGCTAATACACATGCAATACATATTGAATTGAATCTTTCATCTACTCCTGCAGACCTGGATGTTAACACTATGGGTTTATGGGCTCCCATGACTATACCTCCAGTATCAAACTCCCCAATATAAACCAAACCCTTGCAGAATATATTTCCTGCATCTAGATTAGGCATCAATAGTAGGTCTGCATTTCCTGCAACTTCACTATTTATATTTTTCAACTTGGCAGCTTCTTTAGAAACTGCATTATCTATAGCTAAAGGTCCATAGACCTGAGCATTCCAAATAGAGTCTTTCTTCTGTAATTCCATTAACTCTGATCCATCCATAGAAGATTTAATTGCCTCATTGGGAACTTCTACACTGGATATTATGGCAACCTTAGGCTCTTCAATCCCTAAATATTGCAATAACTCTACAGCGTTATCTAAGATAACCTTCTTCTGATCCAGTGTAGGCTCCGTCATTATGCTAGGGTCAGTTACAAACAAAAGCTTATCTCGAGACGGAATATCAAATGCCACCGTATGTGTAAGTAACTTGTTTTTCATGAATTTTTTATTGGACAATATGGTCCTCATAAAATCTTTGGTCTGAACCATACCCTTCATTATAATATCAGCCTGACCCTCTATTACCATGGCATAAGATTTTTTCAAAGCCTGGATATCTGATTCGCTTTTAATGAAATCCACAGGATCCATTTCTATATTATATTTCTCTTTTATAGAATCTACCTTGTCCCTATCTCCCAACAAGATTACATCTCCTATACCTTCCCTTTGGATCCTACCTAATGCCTCCAATATATTCTTGTCATAAGGACATGCAATAGCGATTCTAGGTTTATTCTCTATATTTTTAGCCTTTGCTATCATTTCTTTAAAATTTTTCATAATATAACCTCTCCACTAGGATAACTTTTAGCTTTTTCTTCTCCTGTAAGAACCCTTAGTACACCCATTGCCAACGCTTCAAGTTCAAAGCTACCAGGATAAACCTTTATTGGGGCAATGGTTGAAAAAGCTTCCTCTAAATGATCTATCACCCTTTTTGATCTAGCAATACTTCCTGTTATACTGATTGCATCTATATCATATTTAAGTACTGCCACCATACTACCTATAACCTTAGTCATCTGATATAGATAGGCATCCATTATGTTTTTAGCCTTCTTATCCCCTTGGGCTATACGATTCTCTACCTCTAAAAAATCCTTAGTACCTAAATATCCAAAGAATCCTCCCTGCCCCTCTGTCTTACTTATGATTTCCTTCTCCTCATATTTTCCTGAGAAGCATAACTTGATCAATTGAAGATTTGGCAAACCTCCAGCCCTCTCTGGTGTAAATATACCTTCAAAATCATTTATAACATCAAACATTCTACCCTTCATATGTCCACTGATAGTAGTTCCTCCACCTAAATGGGCTATAACCATATTTAACTCATCATATTTTTTGTTTAAATCCTCAGCTGTTTTTCTACCTACAGCCTTTAGATTCAAAGCATGGCCCAAACTCCTTCTTTCAATATCAGGCATCCCAGATATCCGAGCCTCATCTATCATCTCATCTACAGAAATTGGATCTACTATGTATAGAGGGCAGTTTGCCATTTTACTCATTTGTTCCCCAATAATAACCGCCAACCTTGAAGCATGATTACCATCAGTCTTATCATATGAATCCTTGAGCATCTCATCATTTAAAAGATAGGTTCCTGACTCTAAAGGTTTTAACCTTCCTCCCCTAGCTGCAATTCCATGGAACTCCCTTATATTGAATCCAGATTCGGATATGAATTCATTAATTGCCTTTTCCCTAAATTCTCTCTGTGCATCTACATCAAGACTTAGCTCTTCCAAGGAATGAGATATAGATCTCTCTGCAACACATTTGTCGTTTTGGAATATGCCAACCTGCGTCGATGTGGAGCCAGGATTTATTACAAGAATATTATATTTTCCCATCTTTACCTCCTCATTACTTTTTAAAACTTTTTTCCATTACGGCAAAGCTAGTTCTAACATTAGAGAGATAATCTCCTTTATCAAACGCCTCTACCGATACATAGCCTTTATATCCAACCTCATTTAAAAGCTCCCCAAGTTCATCAAAGTTAAAATCCCCCATACCTGCAGGTTTTCTGTCAGAGTCACAGATATGAACGTGATCTATGTAATCCTTAGATATCTTTATACTTTTAGATATATCCTCATTTTCTAAAACCATGTGTATATAATCCAACATTAGCCTTATATTGGGTCTATCTAGTTCTTTAATAAATTCTACACCATCTTCTGTAGTTAAAATAAAGTTTGACACCTTATGATTAATAGGCTCTAATAGAAGGTTGGTACCCTCATATCCTATAGCAGATTCTATAAACCCTTCCTTCGCCCATTTAATCGTATCCTCTGGATCTACACCATCTTCAAACCTACCTCTCAACCTTCCTACATTTACATGAGCATTGAAGTATTCTGCTATTTTCATAGCCTCCCTAGTCCTTTTTATAGCTTCTTTCCTTATCTCAGGCCTATGATCTCCAAAAGATAGACCATCCTCCCCATACATCTCACCAGTACAGATTACAGGTATTTCTAAATTATACTTTTTAGCACATCTCTCTACTTCTTTAAAGTTGGTTTCAAAGGGGTTTTTGATAAGTAATTCAACCCCTGTATAGCCCTCTTCACTAATAAGTTTAAATAAAGGATCATATTCTCCTATCAGCCCAGTAACATTAGTTCCTTTTACTTCATTACCTACTACCATATAACTAAATTTCATGACTATCTTCCCCCTTTAGTTTAGTGATTCATTAATTCCCCATTAACAATTTAGGGAGAAATGTTGAAAACTGTGGTATAAAGATTGTTAATAGAAGTATAACTACCATTGATGCGACAAATGGAATTACTGCCCGAGAAGATTCTGTGAAAGATACATCCGCTATTTTAGATGCTGTCATCAGAGTAACCCCGAGAGGTGGTGTATTAGATCCTATACATAAATTTAATAAAAACACGGTGCAAAAATGTATTGGATCGATTCCATATTCATAAACTACAGGTAATAATACAGGAATCAATATTATAACCAAAGCTGTACTTTCCATAAAAGTACCTAATATAAGTAATAAAAGATTAATAAGTAACATAAATACCCATTTATTAGGTGATATACTTAAGAAGAAATTAGCCAATAATTGAGGAACACGTTCAGCTGTAACAATCCATCCAAAAAGTGCTGCAACCCCAACTATGAACATAACAGCTATAGATGTTATAACAGCTCTATAGGTTATCTCTGGTAAATCTTTAAAGCTTACTTCCTTGTATACGAAAACCGCAATTATGAAAGAGTATACTACTACTACTGCAGCGGCCTCAGTTACAGTAAATATTCCTCCCCAAATACCTCCTAATATAATTACAGGTGCTAAAAGGGCTAGGATAGAATCCTTAAGAGCTTCAATACGCTCCTTCGCAGACGCCTTTTCTTGTCCACCATATCCTCTCTTCTTTGAAACTACTGCTGAAACACCTATAAGTCCAAGGGCTGTTAAAACTCCAGGTAGTACACCTGCTAAAAATAGTGAACCTACAGATAAACCTCCAGTAACTCCAATTACTACAATCGTTAAACTTGGAGGAATCAAAGAAGCCAAAGTACCACAACATCCTAGTAAAGCTGCACTAAATGCACCTGAATACCCCTCATCCTTCATGGAAGGAATCATGATAGAACCTACAGCAGCTGTAGCCCCTACCCCCGACCCACATAGGGCTCCAAATAACGTACTTGCAACTACTGTAACAGCAGCAAGGCCACCTCTTACATGACCTACAAAAACTGCAGCTAAACGCATCAATCTCTTAGTGATACCCCCCTGTTCCATTAGCATTCCTGAAAACACAAAGAAAGGAAGTGCAAGGAATGGATATGTATAGGCACCAAGTATAGATCTTTGTGCTACCAATACAATAGGTAGTTTAGCTGCCACTAGATATGCTAACGAAGATAAACCAATAGATATAGCAATCGGTATTCCTAGAGCAATACATACGAAAAGTACTACGAGCAATAAAATAACCATTAATCTCCCTCCTTGTTTTAATTATTTACATTCAAAACTTCGTCATTTTTAAAATTTTTTATCTTAATTATTAACTTTTCTATATTAAACCACAGTAATAATATTCCTCCTACCAAAGCAGGTAGATATTGGAAAGCCACCGATATGTTTAACGCTGGAGTAATAGAACCTTTAGTTGTATTAACCATTGTAGCTCCCCCAACTATCAAAGCTATAAAGAATGGCATAACCATAATCTCTGTTAATATTTCGACTATTTTCTTAGGTGTATTAGGAAGAATGGTTAACAACAAATCTACACCTAAATGGCTATTAGCCTCATAACCTACACTAGCCCCTATGAAAGTCATCCAAACCATTGAAATCAATGCATATTCTTCTGCCCAAACTAGAGGTTTTTTCAAAATAAATCTAAATATCACTCCTAAAAAAACATCTATAGACATTCCCCACAAAACTATTATTAAAAATACCCTCAAAATCTTCATTATTGATTTTTTAAATTTACTATACAATCTAGTTCACCTCCATAATCCCTAGCGATTCCCAGCGAAAACACTGGAAATCGCTTTTGGAATAATTACTTGTTAGAATATTTTCTTACTATGTCTACTAGATCCTTTCCAAGTACATCCTCGTACTTAGTCCATACAGGCTCAACTGCTTTTTTGAACTCTTCTACATCAGGTTCAGTAACTTCCATACCAGCCGCTTTCATTTCTTCAACAAGTTCTTCTTCACCTTTTCTAATCATTTCTCTCTCTTTTTCTTTCCAAATATCAGCTTTCTCTTTAATTATTTCTTGGTATTCTGGTGATAAGCTGCTCCATGCTTGTTCACTAACTCCCAATAGTGCAGATCCCCAAATATGACCTGATATTGTTAAGTGATCTTGTACCTCATTAAATTTAGATGCAGATATAGTTGCTAGAGGGTTTTCTTGTCCATCTACAGTTCCCTGTTGCAATGCTGTAAATACTTCTGAGAATGCTAAAGGTGTTGGTAATGCACCTAACTCCTTGAAAGTATCAATTCTCATCTCAGCCTCAGGTACCCTTAATTTCATTCCCTTTAAATCTTCCAAGCTATTAATTGGTCTAACACCATTAGTTATGTGACGATATCCTGACTCCCAGTATGATACACCTATAATACTATGCTCTTTAAGTACTTCATTTAATGCTTCTCCTAGTTCCCCATCTAAAGCTTCATATGCATTTTCCCTTACAGACCAAGCATAAGGTAATTCTTCAACAATCAATCTTTCATCTAATGACTGCAATGCTCCAGTACCAAATAACCCCATTTCCAAAGTTCCTAGTTTTAAACCTTCAGCCATATCCCTTTCTCCACCAAGTTGAGAAGAAGGAAATATTTGAATTTCTACATTTCCATCCGTAGCTTCTGAAACATCTTCTGCAAAACCTTCTAAAGCTATATTCCATGGATGATCAGGAGCATTTATATGCCCTACTTTTAAAACAACCTTTTCTCCTCCCGTAGCTTGGTTAGAACCATTTTCTTCTGGGCTTTCTGTTTCTGCTGGTTTGCTTTCTTGCCCACCACAACCTACTACAACTAAAGATAAACAAATTAAACAAATTAATAGTAAACTATACTTTTTCATGATTACATTTTCTCCTCCTTTAATTTCAATCTAATTTTAATAAAGCCACCTCTACAGAAAAGTTTTCATATCCCTCCTTTTTAGATTTATGATTTCCCTTGTTTTAACTGGTCAACCACTTCCTTAAGCATTTCTACAGAAGTTCTTTGAAGAACGTTTTCATATACAATTATGTTCTTATCCACGCTTTCAAAGTAGTCCTTATACTCCTCTAACGCAAACCTCGACACGACTAAAACTTCCGCTCGATTAGCCATTTCCTTGACCCTATCTAGGGAATCAACAGTCTCTGAAAAGATTGCCCCTTGTGCTATTTCTAAATCTACAAGTACCTGCTTTAAGCCTAAAGACCCTTCTTCTCCTATACACACAACTCCTATGCTAGAATCTCTAGGATAAGGTCTAATTTCATTGATTACCTGTAGATATGGCCCAAAATTAATAGCGTAAACATTTTCATGGTCTTTGATCTTCTGTTTTAAATATGGATAATGTCCTACTGTAGTAACAACTAGATCGAACTCACCGATAGCTCCTTGCGTCATCTTTCCTTCTTCTATTTCTGATAAAAGACAACCTTCAACATCTATCCCTAGCTCATCCTGCAAATCTTTTACAAATTGATTGAGAGCTGGTTCATTACACTCTACAAAGAGCGCCTTTATATTTTTACTCCCATTTGTTTCTTTTATATATATAGCTTGAGCAATATCAATAAATTCTTCTGTAGAAAATCCCAACGCTTTTGTTTTACTGATAGCATCCTTAACAACTTTTATAAAGTTTTCCAGGTCCTTTTTTGCTGGGAGGATTACATTCTCAGCAACATATGTCCCATTAGATTGCCTAGTTTCAATTAATCCCTCATCCTGTAAATCCTTATAGGCCTTAGAAATAGTGTGTCTGTTTACTCCAAGAAACGAGGCCATTTCTCTAACACTTAAAAGCTTGGTACCTGCTGGCAAGTCTCCATTAATAATTTGATAACGTAATTGCAGCTTAATCTGTTCATTGATTTGTATGCTGCTATTCTTATCGATTTGAAAATTCATACTACCCCTCCATGTATTTTATGTATTGATATTTAAGATCATATAACTAGAAGTTTAGCTATATACCTATACCAACTATTGTATTATACCACTATGCCAATATCTGTTCAATACATTTAGAGGTAAAGACCAGACTTGCCTATTTGCAACATATGTATTCTTGTCATGTACATGAAATACATTAACAAAACTCTGACTGTTGTCTACTGTAGTATACCACTATACCATTATAATTGCAATACCTTTTATAAAATTTATAAAAATAGGTATACTTTTAAACACCTGGCACCCAAAAGTATACTTATTGAACTATTTTTGTCACTCTATAGGTGGTTGATTATAGGACTGAGAACCTATATGTTGTGGGATTATGTTGGAAAAGTTACAAAATAGTAGTATAATATATACCTACAATATATTTACGAAAGGAGTTATTATATGAGAATAAAGACAAAGGATTTAGTTACAGCTGCAGTCTTACTAGCTATAGGAATCCTACTTCCTTTGATAGTCCATATAAGTGGTATCAACGGTGCTGTTTTTCTTCCTATGCATATTCCTGTTTTAATTGCCGGGTTGATGATAGGCTCTCCCTTAGGATTTATTATCGGGGTTTTATCTCCCATTGTCAGCAATTTGTTGACAGGCATGCCTCCAATTCCAATCCTATGGATTATGATAGTAGAGCTTTCCATATATGGGTTGACATCAGGTTATTTATACAGGAAAGTCAAAATGTCATTATTGCCTTCTTTAATATTTAGTATGATCCTTGGCCGACTAGCCGGGGCTTTAACTGTACTTCTTTTAGGAATGGGATTAGGTATACCGGTACCGCCTATGGATATATATGTTAAAGGAATCACATTAACTGCTTTACCGGGTATAATCATACAGATCATTTTAATACCCGCTATAATCAGAGCTTATGAAAAAAGTCAAAGCTCATTATATTGGTAATCTTAAGTCCAATAGCTTTCTTTCCAAGTGTCTGGCACTAAAAAAGAAAGTTATTTTTTAAAAAAACTAGTATTATGTCAAAGAATTAGTAACATACTATGAGTATACGAATGTTTAAAATAGAGGAGGATTTTGATATGAAGAAAATGGGATTGTTGCCTAAACTTATAATAGCTATTATTCTAGGGATTATTATAGGGACTTTTGGCACTGAGTGGATGGTTAGAATATTAGCCACCTTTAACGGTTTATTTGGTAACTTCCTTGGATTTGCTATTCCTTTGATTATAATAGGATTTGTAGCTCCAGGAATTGGGGATTTAGGTTCAGATGCAGGTAAGTTATTAGGGATAACTGCCGGAATTGCATATGGCTCCACTATAATTTCTGGTGCCCTAGCATACTTTACATCATCTATAGTATTGCCTACATTTTTAAAGGTTGGGAGCCTGAATATAGATGCTGCTAATCCAGAAGAGGCCCTTTTGAGCGCTTACTTCGAAGTAGAGATGCCTCCCATATTTGGAGTGATGACGGCATTATTGATAGCCTTTACCATCGGCCTTGGGATTGCAGCTATTAAAGGTGATGTTATAAAAAGATTTATGAGTGAATTTCAATCCATAATAGAAATGCTTATATCCAAGCTCATAATACCTTTATTACCATTCCATATCCTTGGAATATTTGCAAATATGACCCACGCTGGTCAAGTAGCCACTATATTATCTGTATTTGCTAGAGTCTTTGTAATGGTAATATTGCTTCATATAGTTGTTCTTATTATACAATTTACTATAGCCGGGGCCTTTGCAGGAGGAAATCCTTTTAGACTTCTTAGAACCATGATACCGGCTTATTTTACAGCTATAGGTACTCAATCTTCCGCAGCAACTATACCCATTACGTTGGAACAAACTAAGAAGAATGGGGTTCAAGATGAGATAGCAGATTTTGTTATCCCTCTATGCGCAACCATTCATCTATCAGGAAGTACCATTACTTTAGTAAGTTGTTCTATGGCAATAATGATGTTAAATGGAATGCCCTTTAGCCTCGCATCTATGTTTCCATTCATTTTAATGCTAGGCATTACAATGGTAGCTGCTCCCGGAGTACCAGGTGGTGCTGTAATAGCAGCTTTAGGATTGTTGGAAACCATGCTAGGATTCCCTTCCGCTATGCTATCATTAATGATTGCATTATATGTAGCTCAGGATAGCTTTGGTACAGCCACTAATGTTACTGGAGACGGAGCTATTGCTCTTATGGTAAATAAAATTTCTGGATATGATCTAAATAAATAATCAAAAAAATAAGTTCCTTTTTCGGTGCCTGCCACCAAAAAGGAACTTATTTTTTATAAAAAGTCGATAAATTTGTTATTTTTTAGAATATTCATATATTGAATTAATCTTTCATATAGAGGCTCTGCGTCCTCTTTAAACTCATCTTTTATTAGTTGGGATATTTCATATACAGTTTTTTTACCGTCTATATGAGTCCATATGAAACTACCCATCCTATCTAAATCTATTCTGTACTTATCTGGGGTAAAAAACAGTTTTCTAACTATTTTTTCGAATAATGAATCCCTATATATTATTATTTGAATTAATCCATCTTGTTTTTCTTCCCAATGAATTTTATCCATTTTTTTTGGTATATAATCTAGATAGTTTTTTCCTTTTTCATTTTTTCTAAACATATTTTTCCCCTGATTATTTTTCTATCTTAGCAAAGAAGGATTTCTTTATTAATAGATATGCTAATCCTGCAAAGAATGCTAGTGATCCCCACTGGCCTAATATATTATTGCCAAATCCTATCCTATCCGCTACCGTTAAATCTACTCCTGCAGGTATTATAGCCAATACTGCCAACAATATTCCTATTAAACCTTCTCCCGCTATAAGACCTGAAGAGAACAATATTCCACTATCAACCTTTTCCTTAATAATTTTTTCATCCTCGTTGCTTTTTTCAAGTACTCCTCTTATAATACCACCTAGCATAATTGGCGTACTTAAGTGTATGGGTAAGTATAATCCTACTGCGAAAGGTAGTATTTGTATTCCTAATAGTTCAACAACTATACCTATACCTACACCCATAAATACTAAAGCCCATGGTAAATTACCATTCATTACACCTTCTATAACCAACTTCATTAAGGTAGCCTGTGGAGCTGGTAGCTCTTGAGATCCAAAACCCCAAGCTTTATTTAATAATAATAGTACAAGTCCTATTACTAAACCCGAAGCCACTGCACCTATTAATTCCCCATTGGGACCATATAAATAAAGCTGGTAATGTAAAAATAGCTCCCGCCGCAAGGGACTCACCTGCCGAACCTATGGTTTGTACCATATTATTTTCTAGTATTGAATCTCTTTTCATAATCCCACGGATAATACCCATGGATATTACCGCCGCTGGTATGGACGCACTAATGGTCATACCAACCCTAAGACCAATATATGCATTAGCTGCACCAAATACTACGGCCATCAGAATACCAATTATTACAGCTGTTAATGTAAATTCTGGCATAACTTTATCTGCTGATATATATGGTTTAAATTCTTTATTGTTATTTGTATTTATATCACTATTCCTTTCTGTATAGTTTAATTACTATTATATAATTATATGACCTTACTTTACCCTAGTCAAGTGTCGACAATATTTTACCATTAAATAAGAATAACTTCCTTTTTCAGGTACCTGGTACCAAAAAAGGAAGTCATTGGGAGTTAAATATCCTCTATTTCTACTTTTTCAATAGGAGCTATCTCTTTCCTTAGTATATTGCCTCCTATCCTTTTAAACTTTTCTGGATCATCGCTTACGTAGAAACTACATTTACCTCCATCCAACTTATTGGATATAAGGTCTAGTTCCTTTAACATGATCTTAGTTGCCTTAGCGGTTTCATAGGCTGGATTGATCATGGTTACTTTATCCTCAAATACCTTGCCTATGGTATATCTAAGGGCAGGATAATGAGTACAGCCTAAAATTAAAGAGTCTATATTGTGTTCCTTCAATTCCAATAGATATTTTTGTGCCGTTATATAGGCTACATCTGTATTTTCCCACCCCTCTTCCACTATCGGCACAAATAATGGACAAGATATTCCTATAATTTCCGCCATAGGAAGCATTCGTCTTATTTTCTTTTGATAGGCTTGACTATTTATAGTACCTTCTGTACCGATTACACCTATTTTTGAGTTTCTAGTTGCTCCAACAGCTGCTCTTGCCCCTGGATCTATAACTCCTATCATAGGTATATCGAATACTTTCCTAGCTTCTTCCATGGCTAAGGCAGATGCCGTATTACAAGCAATTACAATTGCTTTTATTTTCTTCGTTAATAAAAATGTTACGGATTCAAGAAAGTACTTAATTACCGTTTCCTTTGATCTACTACCATAGGGAATCCGGGCCGTATCTCCAAAATATACTATATCTTCTCCCGGCAATTGTTCCATTACTTCCTTTAATACTGTAAGTCCTCCGATTCCTGAATCAAATACTCCAATCGGTCTGTTATCCATAAAAATTCCCCCTTCTTTTATATTCTATTAATATTAGGGGGAATTTACAATAAGTATTTTAAAATGTTAATGTGCCATTTTCATTTTTTATTATTTGAAGTATCTGTTCTTCTTCTCCATTTAGAGCATTGATATAGATTATATAATCTGAGTCATCATATTTTCCTTTAAATTCATAACAGAGAACCTCTTCCTTACCTTTAGGGATAAGAGCTAATCTTATAGAATCTATGTCAAAATCCACCCTTATTCCATCTCTTGCCTCCTCAGCAGTTATCTTCACATTTTCAATATTCCTATTTTCCCTATGATTTAGATAATAGCTAGAGGCATCAAACCCTACTATCTCACCATTGTCTAAAGCCACCTTCACCTTTACCAGATCTGGATATATGGTTACATCCTTTTCTTTATATACAAGGTTAAATAATACTGTATTGTCATATTTTAAATAATAGTTAGGCTCCATATTTTTAAACCCCTTACCATCTAAATATTTGAGGGCTTTTTCCTGAGCCTCTTTTATAGATATACTAGCCTTAGATACTGGTCTTGCATTGGCCATCCATAATACCTTACCACCTTGCTTGGTAACTCCCATATATACAGCTAGTTCCTTAGATGCGTTAGTTGGTTCTATATTGAATGTATGGGAAGGTATCCTTACTTCTGATGCATTTTCTCCTTCTTCAAAAGCGGTTATCTTTTTAACCCTTTTATCTCCAAAGAATTGTTTAGCCACCTTTTTAGCCTCAGCTTTGGATATGTTCTTTCCTGTTAATCCTACAGGCTTTTTGTTTATCATTTGATCAGAAAAAGGTCCATCATATATCAATTCTGGAGTTTTTGCCATATTCTTTTCTATATTTCCTATACTGGTCTGTAATATCTTTTCATTAGCTTGTTGAACCTTCTTGCTTTGTCTTCTATTAAGAGAGCCCATTAAAAAAGTTCTATCCGATAATTCTGATTGAAGCTTTGCTAATTCTTGGTTAAATGTTGCTGAATTTCCTCGAAGATTAGCTAAAGCTTCCCTTTGTTCCATTGTCAAAGGCTGCCCTTTTAAGTGAGATTGAATTAAATCATAGCTATAATCTGCAACTTGGTTTAAAAACTTTTCTGTTTTAGCAGTTTCCGCATGGGTTATGGGCATCTGTCCTAGCTTATCCTGAGCAAAGTAAGCCTCATTCATTATCTGGGATAGTAACAATACATTTTGATCCCTTGATTGGGATACCAATGCTTTAGATAGATTTACCTGAACATTTTCCACATGTTTTTTTACATCAAAAAATAATCTTTGATAATGATTTTCTAATGCTACCCCTAGTTTATTCTTATCCCTATATTCACTATAACCCCAGCCTATTGCTAATATAAGGATTAAACCCAATATACTTGGGGCTATCCACCATCTTCGTCTATTGCCATTCATCATATCACCTCCTATATTCCAAACCAATGTTTACCAATTTTTAGAGTTACCTTTCTAGACCATATCCATTTACTCGTTGCAGTGGCTGGGTTCCAATAGTAAAGACAACCATAGGTAGGATCCCAACCATTCAATGCATCCCTAGCTGCTTTTATGGAGTCCTTATCCGGTGTTAGATTTATTTGTCCATCGGCTACTGCTGTAAACGCTAAGGGTTGGTATACAACTCCTGCTACAGTGTTGGGAAATTTAGGGCTCCTGACTCTATTTAATACTACAGCTGCTACGGCTACCTTTCCTACATAAGGCTCTCCCCTAGCCTCTCCATGGATAGTTCTTGCTAGAAGGTACTCATCTCCCTTTCTATTTATACCTTGGGCAGAAGCCGGTACTGCTCCAGTTCCTGATAAGGTAATGCCTAGAGCTGCGGCCGTACTAGGCCCCACTACTCCATCTACATTTAGGCCATTTTTAGCTTGAAATCTTCTAACTGCTCTATAGGTATCTGCTCCATATACTCCATCTACTTTTCCTATTAAATACTTCCATTTAACTAGTTGCCACTGAACATTTTTTACATCTTGACCTTGAGAACCCCAATAAAGGATTTGGGGTGCAAAAAACATATTGTATCTAGTTGCTGTTTCCCCTAAGTTGCTCCTTGGTTCATAGAACATGATTATGGATAGAAAAAACAACACAAAAACCATAGTCATTATAGTAAACCTTTTCAAGTAATTTCCTCCTCTCATATTTGTGGGGTTTCTATATTTTTTGTAATAATCGAAATTTTATACAATAAAACAAAAAACTGCCACTGTCTTATAATTCCAGTAGCAGTTTTTTATCTTATCTCATCTAGTTCTTTGCAAAGTATGTCTTAGTTTTTTCCAACATCTCCATTATCTTAGATTTTAATACTATGGAAGGCTCCTTATCTGATAATAAAAAATCTACATCATCTTCATTAAGAGTTTCTTTTAAATCTTGTTCTATATTATTGGCATTGCCATGACCCATATCTACAAAGCATAGAGGCGGAAACATGACACACCACCAGTTCTTTCCCTGACCTTCTCCTATGTTAACCTGTAATGTTTCATATTCTCCAGAGGGAAAAGTAATATTTCCATACTTCCTAGTAGGAAAACTTTTTTGCCCAAAGGATACATCAACAGAAAAGTCTTTTCCTTCTCTGGCTATTACCTCTTGGGCAATAGATTTAATATTGTTTAGATTGGCTTCAACCATTGTCCTAGTATCCTCTATGGATTCACTACCTTCAAATTGGGTTTTTGTCTCCTTTAATATTTCATCCCTTATCTTAAGCTTCAAAGCCTGATCTTCTTCTGTATCACTATTTGCCTTTACATGGAATCTGATTACCTTGTCCTTATACCCATCTACATGAGTATCCTTATCTATTATATATGGGTGAATAATATATACTATAGAAATGATTAATAATACCAAACTAAGGATTAGTTTTCTATACTTCATATTTATACCTCCTTGGTTTCTTTTTTCTTTCATTATTAATCATTTCCTACTTTTGTTTTTTTATACAATTATTTTATTAGACCGGTTCTCCTTATCTTAGCATCTACAGATACATTAAACTTTACTTCCGGAAATATTTCATCCCATCTGTCTTTAATCTTATTCCATTTCCTGTGATGAAACTTGCTCAAATCTTCCCCTATTCCTATTAAGTCTGCATTATATTCATCTTGAATAAGTTTCAATGTTCTTTCGATTTCTTTTTTCATAAATTTTTCTATAACCTTCTCCATATCCTTTAGAACTTCATCATCATATACGGTTCTATCATCGCCTTCAATATATCCTTGTAAATAACCTTCTATTTTAATAGGTATATCTACTATTATCTCTTCATCTATTCTAACATCTTTAGTAGAACTAACATCTGTAATTGCATAGGACACTATAGAGTCCTTATAGGGGACATCTATTGTATCAGATTTTGTTTTCCCATTTATTAGACTTAAGGATCTACTTTCCTTTTCACCAATCCAAGCTATATGCTGGTAATCCTTCATTACACAACCGCCAGAAATTACAACTTCTTTTCCCCTTTTAGCTATCTTAGGAACCAAGGTTACACCAGAATAGTCTGCATCTTTAATCATTTCCATTAAAGTCTGGGGGATGAATCTACTGGCGTTATTTGTACCTTTTAATGCAGTATATATAATTCCATCCGTAGTTTGATCCTGTTTAATATTTGCACGCAAGATATCAATAGCTTTTCCTTCCGATACTAGAATCTGTATCTTTTTATTTATCTTAGTATCCCTATTCAATTCATCTATTATCTCTCGAACCAATTTCCCTTCATTAGCCAAATCTTCCCCCAATACCACAACCTTAGCATGCTTATAGTAAAACGGAAATGCCACACTAGTTGTAAATTTTCGTCCCGCCTGAAATATACTGCTAGAAGGCGTAGATACAACAAAGGTTTTGGTGTCTTCTGTAGCATTTTTACCTATAGCATTTATATTTGGATATTCATAGGTCACTATAAATCTATTCATTTTATCTTTGTCATTTAAATCTATTCCCATGCTAGATACGAAAGCCCTCTGATCTACTTCTACTTTATCCCAGCATCCAACTAGAAAAAATATGGAAAGACATAATATTATAAGGATTCCTTTTCTCAAGCCTTTTTCCTCCTCTTGATATAAGCTGATATGAAAATAATGGTAGGTATAATAAATATTGATGTTAATGCAAGATAATTTAAAGTTGGACCTATAATTTCATCAACTTGGACCAAATTATCTGGTAACAATGCAATGATATATATTATAGGCAAGAAAAAAGGTATAAATACCTCATGGATTTTGGTCTTTAAAACATTGGAAAGAACAATACCTGAAGAATAGAGAAAGGGACCCATAGTTCCATATACTACCATAACCCAAGCGGCCATTACAATTCCATCTAGATTTTCTAAAAAGTATCCAGGCAAATCTACCTCTTTAACAATTGCTATGGAAGGCCAAATCTCTCTTTTTAGTTGAAAAATTCCATATTGGGATAAGGTTATAAAAAAAATTATTAAATATATTCCCATTACAGTGAACAACCCCCTTAGACTGTACTTCAAGGACTTATCCCTATCCTCCGATAAATGGAAGGTTAATATGAGAATTTCATATCCTGTATAAGAGAAAAACGTGGTAAAAATTCCTTTGGGGATTCCCTTATAATTTATATTAAATATAGGATATATATTGGTATAATCCATATGAGGTAGATTTACCAATACTAAAAATATTATGAATCCTATTATAATAGGATAGATCATAACGGCCATCCTAGCCACCACTTCTATCTGAGATCTAGCGATATAGGATATGGCCACCAACATAGTTATTATAATTACTTCCGTAGGGGTTGTTTCCAGTAGATAGGCCTTTATTACTTCAGCAAATACCCTAATACCATAGGATAAAGAAACTACTATATATAATAGAACAATTCCTAAAAATAAATTAAAAACTACTGGATTTATTACCTCTTCACCAATTTGAAAAAATGATTTTCCAGGGTACATTTTAAATAACTCATTTATAATTATAATAAATGGTATAATCAATAGACCACTAATTACTATAGCTACCCATCCTCCAGTATCCAGTATCATAGCTACATCGCTCGGTAAGGATAATATGCCTACCCCTATGACCGTAGTAATTAATAATGCTTTTATTTGTTCATTGGAAATCTGGTTCTTTCCTTCCATATTTTCACCTTTTTCTCATTCTTCTTTTATTTTTCGGGAATGTAAACACCGGTCTAAGTTGAAGTTTTTGAATAGGAGCCTTTACCAATGTATCCTTAAGATCTCCCTCCTGAAGTCCCAACCCAGAGTAAGGGGAGGCAAAAGGTATCCCAAAACTCTCTAACCTTGCCACATGGGTAGATAATACTACAATTCCCAGCATAATCCCATATAGACCTAATACAGATGCTAACCCCATCAATATGAACCTCCACACCCTTAACCCAGAAGCTAGTTCATAACTAGGAAGAGCAAAACCTGATATAGTGGTTATAGCCACTATTATTATCATAAGAGGGCTTACTATTCCCGCCTCTACAGCCGCTTGCCCTATTATAAGCCCTCCTACAATACCTATAGTACTTCCTATTGGCCCTGCTATCCTAGTCCCTGACTCCCTTAATAGCTCAATGGTGATTTCCATTAAAAAAGCTTCTACAGCAGCAGGAAATGGTACATTTATTCTACTGGCTCCTAAAAAATAGGTTAATCGAGTAGGTATAAGTCCCGGATGAAAGGATGTTATGGCTATATATAAAGCAGGTGCTAGTGCAGATAAAAATATGCCTATTATTCTTAACAGTCTAACAACCGTTGAAATAGTCCACCGACTATAATAGTCCTCTGGTGATTGTAACAATGTACCCACAGTACTAGGAACTATCAATGCAAAGGGAGAATTATCCACTAAAATAGCAACCCTTCCTTCATATATAGAAGCTGCTACCGAATCTGGTCTTTCCGTACTGTCCATTTGAGGAAAAGCTGATATATAATTATCTTCTATTAGATGTTCCAACATAGCACTATCTAAAACACTATCTATATCCACTTCATCTAACCTTTTATTTACTTCTTTTAATATTTTATCGTTCACTATGTCTTCCATATACATAACCGCTACTTCAGTCTTAGATCTTCTACCAACCTTGGTGGTTTTTATCTTAAGTCCGGGATCCCTGATACGCCTTCTTACCAAGGTCATGTTTATCTTTAAGGTTTCTCCAAATCCATCTCTCGGTCCTCTAATTACAGTTTCTGTTTCTGGTTCTGCCACTCCTCTTGTTGGCCAACCTCTTGATGAAAGTATTAAAGCTTTACTTGCCTTGTCTACAAAAAGAATTGTTTCTCCAGATAATATAGCATCTACAATCTCATCCATGCTTTCTGCTTCTTCTACTCCTGGTACCGCAATTGATTCCTTAGCTAAAGTATCTAATAAATTTGATTTCAAACTAATTATACTTGAATCATCACCTTTACTATTGGTTAGCAGTAATTGTATTGCATATTCACTTATTAAATGTTTATCTATAAGTCCATCCAAAAAAACAAGACACGCCTCTGTCTTATTATTGTCCCCTATTTCTATAAATCTATAGTTTACATCATCACAATCCTTAAATATGCTATTTAATGTTTCAACATTTTGATTTAAGTTTTTTGATATACTATCTCCCATTTTATCCTCCTAAACTATCCTCAAAAATATAAATACTATTATTCCAAAGACTATATAGGAGTAGGAAATGATTTTAACTATTTTGTACTCTTTGGTAAAATTACTATCTTTAAGTTTAGATCCATCTATAAGCAAAGTAAATAACGCTACAAGTATTATCATTACTATAGTAATATTATCGAATATGCCTCTAATAATATTGATAGCCCTATACAATAAACCCACCCCCTGTTATTATTAATATAATTAACAGAAAGTGGGTTTATTATTCACAGAGACCATTTTAATAGTCTATTTGTTTATATAGTTCTTGCAATATAGATCTTTTCTACCTTGTTCTCCAATCTCTCTTTACATCTATGTATTTTTTCTTCATCATCGAATAATCCAAATACAGTAGGTCCACTACCACTCATTATACTACCTAGAGCACCATACTCTATCATAGCTTTCTTTATCTGATCTATTATAGGATATCTCTTTATCACAGTTTTCTCCATTATATTCTCCATGTTTCTAGCCACGTTTGGTAAATCATCATCCTCTATATACTTAACCATCTTATCTATATCTACTCTAGTATTCCTATTATCCAACTTTAAGTTTCCATATACAAAGGCTGTAGATATAGGTATCCCTATGTTTGCCAATAGAACCATCTTACCAGAAAAGTTATTCAATTTAGTTAGCTTTTCTCCAATCCCCTTGGCATGGGCGGTACCCCCCATTATACAAAATGGAATATCCGCTCCTATCTCTACCCCAATTTCCCTTAATTCACCCTGGGAGAGATTTAGATTCCATAGGGTATTTAGTCCTTTCAGTACTGTAGCTGCATTGCTACTTCCTCCTGCTAATCCTCCAGCTACAGGAATCTTCTTATCCAGAATTATATGAACTCCTTTATCTATGCCTGTCTTTTGGGATAACTTTTCCCAAGCTTTATAAACTAAATTATTTTCATTTAATGGCACGTCTCCTTCATTACATTCAATCTTTATTCCCTTTTTCCTATTCCTCAATATAACCTTATCCATAATATCTATCTGTTGCATTATGGTATTTAGTTCGTGGTATCCGTCATCCCTTTTATATAATACATCTAAGGCCAAATTTATCTTTCCATAGGATTCTAATAATAATTCCCCCATATCAATTCTCCTTTTATAAAGTTAACGGATACATTATATCATAAATTCCAACTAGATACTAAAACTCTATATCTACCTTCTTCTCTATTATTATCTTTTCCCCTGGCATTAAAGTGGAAGGTGAGGCAATATCATTGGCAAGTATTATTTCCTCAACAGTAGTATTATAGCGTTTTGATATATCCCAAAGTTCATCATCGTTTTGTACAATATATATTATTATACTTGGTCCCTCTTTCTTATCAATTATTTCATCGGTTTCTTCTATTTCACCTACTATGTTTATATTTCTTTGCCTGTTTATAAATATATGATTTTTGATAGTTCCATCAATGGTTAAAACACCTTCTTTTAAGCTATAGTTTAACTCTTCTAAACTAGTTTCTACATTTATATCTACCTCTTTATCAAATTCTTCTGTGGTTAGATAGGATTTATAGGGTACCTCTTCCTTTAAAGTAATTATTTCATCCTTTAAATCCTCCAAACAATATATGTTTAAGGACAACATGCCTTCTACAAGTATTTTATCATCTACATAATGGCTATCTATTATACTCGGACTGCCTTCAACTGCATATACCTCTTTTAACCCCTTCTCTTTAATTTCTTTTACAATATTCTCCCTGCCTACTAAGTCCTTAATGTTTTCCATTAAGGTTATTTCCTCCAGCTTTAATTCTACCTTATTGCTTGTAGAATAGGCATCTATTATTACTTCTTTTTCCCTTTGTTCATATACCTTAACTCCCATCTTAACCTTAGCCTCTATATCTAGTACCTTTAGTTCTCCCTCTATATCTTCTTTTATTTCATATTCTCCTTCAACTACTTCCATCTTTATCTGACATTGGGAATTTTCGGTCAACTCTTCCATTTCTAAGAAATGAGTAAATGGGATGTCTTTATTTATTGAATTAAGTTTGTTACCATCAAAATAAATTATGGAACACTCCATTACCCCCGACACTATTATCCGATCAGTAGAAATATTTATCTCCTTTTCATATGGATGTAAATCAATTTTAAGTACCTCTTCTATAGCTGGTAACTCTTCCCCTATTTCAAAAGCTTCCTTCAACAGTACATAGGTTTCTTCTCTAGCAAAGATA
>JAAYRD010000163.1 GCA_012518955.1 Tissierellia bacterium
AACTAGCGGAAGTGGTGATAAAGGAACCCCTATAGTGCTTATACAGGGATATTTTGATAATTATGCAACAGAGTAGCTAAAAGCTACTCTGTTTTATTTTATTTAGATGATATTCCTTTTTCTTTTAGCTTTTTATCTATATATCTATCAAGCAAGGTTCTTATTACTGCCGCTACAGGCACTGCAAATAGCATTCCCCACACTCCAAAAAATCCTCCACCTATTAAAATTGATAATATAATCCAAAAAGGTTTCAATCCTACCTGTACTCCTAATATCTTAGGTCCTAGATATAATCCATCAAATTGTTGCAATAAAAATATGAATATCGTAACCCACAATGCTTTAAATGGACTATAGAAAAGGGTTATTAAAGCAGATGGAATCATTCCTATCAATGGACCAAAGTATGGGATCATATTGGTTACGCCTACCATCAAACTAATGAGAAGAGCATATCTTATCCTCATTATTAAGCAACCTATAAAGCATAGAATTCCAATTATCAAAGAATCCAATAGCTTTCCTACCAGGAAATTAGAAAAGGTCTGCTTAATTTCTCCGATTACCCCTATAAATGAATCGGCCATTTTATTTGGCAACATTGCATAGGTTAGTCTATTAAGATTGTTTGCAAAATATTCTTTATCTTTTAATATATAGACAGATATAATAGAACCCAATATGAAATTAATAAAATTAGATGTTAAGGATATTATTTGATTTATAGTTTTATTGATCATAGGGCTTATATTTTCCCCTAGTTTATAGAATAATTCATCTATAGTCGCCTTTATATCATTGAAAAAACCATATTTATCTATCTGCTCTATATATCTTGGAGTTTGAGATAGCCACCTCTGGGTTTGCCTAGCATAGTAGGGAATTTCCCTACCTAAGTTTTTCATATTATCTATTACCTTAGGTGTAATTATAGTAAAAATCAATGCTATAGTTCCGTAAAATATCAAATAAACAATTAATATGTTTACCCAACGTTTTAATTTAAAATGCTTTTCTAAAACATTTAGTAGTGCATTCAAAAAAAATGCTATTAGAAAAGCCCATATAAAAGGCTCCATAACTTTGCTTATGGTCATAATAAAGTCGGGACTATTAATTATTTTCCATATTAAAAATGATATTATAAGTACAACAAAAAACTTAAAGTAATTAAATTTCTTTTCTATTTTGTACCCTCCTTAAATATATGCTTATCCTATTTTATCATACTTTGTTCCCTTATAAAAGAAAAACCAACCAAGTTCATTCCTGGCTGGTAAATAGATTTAATATATCCGTCCCTTGTCCCAGTCCTATTCTTCATATTTAATTTCCAGCTTAATATCTTCTGGCATCTGATTTAAATTGGTCTTTACTATAGTAAAGGGATACGAAAATCCTTGGGCTACTATATCATTAACATCTGGATCCCTAAACTTAGCATGAACCGTTAATTGAACCTTGTCATTTTTAGTCTTTTCCCTTGTTATATTTTCTATCTCTACTGTATATCCTCCAGTTTGTTTCTCACCTCTGGTTACCAGAACGTATATCTCGTCATCTAATCTACACCCCAATGCCCTTTCATCAGCTAAGTATTTTGGAAGTATTTCCTTTATCTTTTCTGGTACTTCTGATGTTTCAAGAACCTTATACTTCACTTTTTTATCACCCTTAACAAAATATTTTGGAATCAAAGCAATTGCTAATATTAATATAAGGACTATTCCTAGGATTACATATCTCTTTTTCAAATCCATCCCCCCAACTAAAAATCTCTTATACTATATTATTATGGGGTAAAGAATTTTATGTTTATTATAAAGAAAATATGTCAGGACCCACCACAAAAGTATGACATACTTTTTTATATTATAGAGGCTAGCAAAGCTAGCCCCTTATCCTTTATTTAGATAGTATCTTCTTAGATTTATCGATTATATTTTTCACATTCAATCCATATTTTTCTAATAATTCATTGCCATCTCCTGATTCTCCAAATACATCCATGGTGCCTATTCTTTCCACATAGGTAGGAGCATTTTCAGACACTACCTCTGTTACTGCACTGCCTAATCCTCCTATAATACTATGTTCTTCTACGGTGACTATTCCTTTGGTTTCCTTGGCGGCTTTAATTATTATATCTTCATCTATTGGTTTAATAGTGGATATATTTATAACTCTAGCTGATATACCTTCCTTGGATAGCTCTTCTGCTGCAACCAATGCCTTTTCAAGCATTATACCTGTAGCTATTAGAGCTATATCATTTCCTTTCTTTAACTCTACTCCCTTGCCTATTTCAAATTTATAATTTTCATCAAATATTACTGGTATCTTAGATCTTCCCAATCTTATATATACAGGTCCATTGTGTTCTGCCGCCTTATATATACATTGTTTAGCCTCTACTCCATCTGCTGGACTTAAAACCACCATATTAGGCAAGGACCTCATAAGGCTTATATCTTCAAGAGCCTGATGGGTAGCTCCATCTTCTCCTACGGTTATTCCTGCATGAGTTGCTGCTATCTTTACATTAAGATTAGGATAACAAATAGAGTTTCTTATTATCTCAAAAGCCCTTCCAGAAGCAAACATGGCAAAAGTACTAGCAAAAGGTAGCTTACCAGCCGTTGCTAATCCAGCGGCTGTCCCCATTAAGTTTTGCTCTGCTATGCCCACATTAAAAAATCTCTCTGGATATTCCTTCTTAAAAACAGCGGTTTTAGTAGAGCCAGAAAGATCTGCATCCAATACCACAACGTCTTTATTGATTCTTCCTAGCTCTTTTAATGCCTCTCCATAAGCATCTCTTGTAGCTATCATTTTAGTCATCAATGCCACCTCCCAGTTCTTCTAAAGCCCTCTTAGTTTCTTCTTCTGAAGGTGCTTTGCCATGCCAACCAGCTTCATCTTCCATAAAAGATACACCTTTACCCTTTATGGTTTTAGCAACTATCATGGTAGGTTTTCCTTTTGTGTTCTTAGCTTCTTCAATAGCTGCGAATATTTCCTTAAAGAAATGTCCATCAATATTTATGATATGCCAACCAAAGGATTTAAATTTATCTTCTATAGGCTCTATGTTCATTACTTCTCTATTAGCGCCATCTATCTGCAATCCATTATGATCTAAAAATACAGTAATATTATCCAAATTATAATGAGATGCCAGCATAGCTGATTCCCAAACAATACCCTCTTGAGATTCTCCATCTCCAATAAGGACATATACCCTGTAATCCTTATTATCCAACTTCCCTGCCAATGCCATTCCATTAGCAGCAGATAAACCCTGCCCTAGAGATCCTGTGGTCATATCCACTCCAGGGGTTCCCTTCATATCTGGATGCCCTTGTAGCATAGAATCTATCTTTCTTAAATGATTTAACTCTTCCTTTGAAAAATATCCTTTCTCTGCCAAAGCTGCATAAAGAACTGGAGCCCCATGACCTTTAGACAATACAAATCTATCCCTATCTTCCCAATTGGGGTTCTTAGGATCTATATTCATCTCCTCAAGGTATAGAGCAGCCAATATTTCACAGGCCGATAGAGAACCGCCTGGATGGCCAGATTTTGCTTGGCTTAACATCTTTATTATATTGATTCTCATGTTTTTTGTAGCTAGTTTTAAATCATCATAATTTCCCATATCATCCCTCCTATTGATTTGTAACTTCTTCAAATCCTTCTCCTACTACTTCAGATATATCAATTACCATGACAAAGGCCTCCTGATCTATACTATGTACTATTTCCTTAGTCTTGGTAAACTGTGGTCGATTAACAATACAAAGGAGTATATCCTTTTCTTCCTTAGAGTACATACCTATACCCTTGAAAAGGGTAACCCCTCTATCCAACTCTTCCATTAGTACTTTACTAACTCTTTCAGTTTTATTTGTAATTATAAGGAATCCCTTTAAATATCCCATACCCTCTAATATTAAGTCTATTACCTTCACAGTTAGATATAATGATATTATAGAATAGAAGGAAGTTTCAACCTTGCTATCCACTATTCCTGCAAAAGCCACCACCAATATATCTATTGCCATCATAAAATTAGCTGTGCTTAGGGAGGGAAAAAACTTATTAAGTATGGATCCAGCTAAATCCGTCCCTCCAGTAGTACCTCCCGCCTTGAATACTAACCCAAGGCCTATACCAGATACTACCCCACCAAATATAGATGCCAATAATAAATCCGTAGTTACTACTCTCTCTGGAATTATCTTTAAAAACAAGGATAATAATATTGTCGCATATAAAGTTTTCCAACCAAAACTCTTGCCCAAAATAATTACCCCAAGTATGAATAGGGGCACATTTATAAGCAAGTTAGTAATGTAAATAGGTATGTTTATTATTTTCTTAAATGCAATGGCAAATCCAGTTACTCCACCTGGTGCAATGGTATTTGGTTCTAGAAATAGTACCAATCCTACTGCTAATAAAAACACGCCTATAGTCAAACCTAATAATGAAACTATTAATTTATACCATTTTTGTGCTCTCATAAAACTCCTCCCTAAACTAGTCCACCACATCCTTGGTGAACAATACAGATAATATAAATTTAGGCAATGCAATCTGCCTCTTAATTCGAGAAGGTTCTCTTAACAATCTATAAAACCATTCTAATCCTAATCTTTGAAATATTTCCGGTGCTCTCTTCATATTCCCTGCCAATATATCCAAGGTGCCTCCATTGCCTATTATTACTTTAGAACGAAGTCTATCCCTATTGTTATATATCCAAATTTCTTGCCCAGGAAATCCCAATCCTACAAAGATAATATCTGGCTCTACCTTATTTATACTATGGATAATAGTCCTTTCCTCCTGACTATCGTAGACTCCCCTATGACTACCTTCAAAATAACCATGATGATGGCCAACTATTCTTATATTAGGATAATCCTTTTTGATATTCTCTCCTGCTTTTTTAGCTACTCCATCTTTTCCACCCAATAGAAATAGGCTATATCCATTTTCATTGGCCATTTCCAGTAAGTTTATTGATAGATCAAAACCCGTAACCCTCTCCTTTAAAGGTTTTTTTCTTATTCTAGACCCATATATGAGCCCAATTCCATCTGGAGTTACTAGATCTCCAGAATTTATTATGCCTCTAATATTTTCATCTTCCTTAGCCTTCATAACTATCTCCGTATTAGGGGTATATATAGTATTTAATCTATCACCTTTTAAGTAATCTTCCAATACTTTAACAGCATCATCCATGCTTATATTATCTATTCGGACTCCAAATATATTTATGCTTTCCATACCATCACCTGCTTTTTAACCAACTTGCTCTTCTTCCTTTGAAATTCTCATAAGAGCCAATATAAG
>JAAYRD010000028.1 GCA_012518955.1 Tissierellia bacterium
CGAACACAGAAGTTAAGCCTCTCAGCGCCGATGGTACTTGGGTGGAGACGCCCTGGGAGAGTAGGACGTTGCCAGGTTACATAGTATAAAAGCTCTATTTCGTAGGTCGAAGTAGAGCTTTTTTTATATTTAAAAATAGCTAAAACTATTGAAAAAAATTTCCAATAGTAGTATAATACAATATAACACTTTAACACTTCACTACGATAAAACGATATAAACTAAAAAAGATTTAGTTTATATAAAGGAGAAGTAATATGTTTATATTGAATATAGTAAAAACAGATAAACAATTTCACCACCACCATCATAAGTAGAGGGTTGCAATTTGAACTTATAATCGTTCATAGGTGCAATCCCTAATTTTGCTGGCCTAACAGGCTTTATTAATTTAGGATTGTACCTATGATGGGGATATTTTTAAGGAACCATGTAGGTATCTATATATCTATAAGGTTCCTTTTTTATATAAAAAAATTCTTAGGTTAGAGGAATAAAATTTTCTATAAAGGAGTGATAATATGAGATATTTAGAGATTAAAGATGAAATTAGGTACTATAAGATCAGATATGAATTGGAAAGAAATATTGAAGATATGTTTCTCAATAAGGGATATATCCATATTGAATTGCCTGCTTTTGAAGAAATAGAAAATAGTATAATAATTGACAGAAGAATAAAGCAAGAATCTATAGTCAAGGCTTTAAGTGGTTTTTGTGATGTGCTAGCTCTTAGATATGACAATACAACCAGTATAATACAGAATATTATCCCTAAATGGGAGGACTGTATGGAGCTGAAAGTATTTTATAATTCTATGGTTTTTAGAAATGATCCGAGAACAGGGGCTAAGGAAATAAAACAATTAGGAATTGAATACCTAGGGGATTCAGGTTTAGATGGGGATGTGGAAGTAACATTATTAGCATTGGATATATTGAAAAGATTTAATTCAGAGTTTATTTTAGAAATATCAAATAGTAAATATATACGTGGAATATTTGAAGAAATGGATATAGACAAAGATCAGAAAGAACGGCTAAAGGATTTAATCTATAGGAAGAACAAATTTGAGATATTGGAATATATTAAGACATTAAATTTAAAGGAAGGGATAAGGGATTGTTTGTTAAATATTTTTGAGCTTCAAGGGGATATTTTGAAAATTATAAATAAAGCTCAAAACTATTATATGAACAAAACTATGGAAGAAGCTTTAGAGGAACTGATCATATTAAAAGACTATATTTTAAATAATGGTTATTCCAAACAAGTTCATTTTGACCTATCTATGATGACTGAATTAGATTATTATGACGGCATAATATTTAAAGGTTATTATCCAAATTTTTTCAGGGAGATTATAAGTGGTGGAAGGTACGATGCATTTACCGTAGATTTTGGAAAAAGGGTACCAGCCTTAGGATTTTCTTTAGATTTTAATGCGTTAACAGATATATATTTTAGGAGGGAGGAATAAATGGATTATATTAAAATAGCATTGGCAAAGGGAAGGATTGGGAGAAATGCTTATAATGTACTAAAAAAGGCAGGAATAGGAGATTCAATAGACCTTGATTCTAGAAAGTTGGTTTTTAAGGATGAAAAAAAAGAAATAGAATATATATGCGTAAAGCCCTCGGATGTGGTTACCTATGTTCAAAATGGAGTTGCAGATCTGGGAATAGTAGGCAAGGATACCATATTGGAAAACGACAACGATGTCTATGAAATATTTGATTTTGGATTTGGGAAATGTACATTTTCCATAGCAGGAAAGGATAGTCAAACTATTTATTCCAAGGACAAATCCCTTAGAGTTGCAACGAAGTATCCTAATATAACAAAGAAATATTTTGGCAGCAAACAACAGAGGATAGAAATTATTAAATTAAATGGTTCTGTAGAATTAGCACCCTTAGTAGGACTTTCTGATGTAATAGTGGATTTAGTTGAAACAGGTAATACATTGAAGGCCAATGGATTGCAGGTGATAGAGGAGATGTTTGATATAAGTGTTAGACTTATATGCAATAGAATAAGCTATAGGTTCAAGTATGACAGAATAGTTGATATAGTCCAATCTTTAGATGAGGTGAAGAATTGATATGATGGAGATTATAAGGCTTTCGAAGGACCAAGACTATATTGAAAGGATTATGAGTAGAAATAATATAGCATCCAAAGAAATAAATAAAAAGGTAGAAGAAATATTGATCAATGTAAAAATTAGGAAGAATAAGGCCTTAGTAGAATATACTGAAAGGTTCGATGGAGTTTTATTAGAAGAGTTCTTAGTATCAGAAAAAGAAATAGAAAAGGCTTTAAACAATATAGATCAAGACTTAAAAGAGGATTTAATAAGGGCTAAGGAAAATATCCAAAGATATCATGAGGAACAGTTAAGAAGTTCATATTTTATTGAAGAGGATGAAGATATATTACTGGGTCAACTAATTAGATCCATTGAAAAGGTAGGAGTTTATGTACCAGGAGGAAGAGCAGCTTATCCCTCTACAGTTTTGATGAACGCCCTTCCTGCTAATATTGCAGGGGTAAAGGAAATCATAATGATAACTCCTCCTAATAAGGAAGGCAAAATAAAGGATTCCTTAATTGTAGCGGCTTCCATAGCTGGAGTAGATAAGATATATAAAATAGGTGGTGCTCAAGGTATAGCTGCTTTAGCCTTTGGAACAGAGACTATACCAAAAGTAGATAAGATAACAGGACCAGGTAATATATTTGTAGCTACAGCAAAAAAACAGCTAGCCGGATATGTAGGAATAGATATGATTGCAGGTCCTAGTGAAATAATGATAATCGCTGATAAAAAGGCAAATCCTAGGTATATAGCTGCTGATTTAATTTCCCAAGCTGAACACGATGAAATGGCTGCATCTATATTGGTAACGGATTGGGAGCCTATGGCAGATCAGGTATTGGTTGAATTAAGATCTCAGGTGGAGCTTTTGGAAAGAAAGGATATCATTAAGAAATCTTTAAAGGACTATGGAGCTATTATTATAACAAGTTCATTGAAGGAGTCTATAGAGATAGCAAATGAAATAGCACCAGAACATTTGGAGATATTGACAGAGGATCCTTTTAAAATATATAAAGATATAAAAAATGCAGGAGCTATATTCTTAGGGGAATATTCACCAGAACCTATAGGAGATTATTTTGCAGGACCTAATCATACCTTGCCTACAAGTTCTACTTCTAGATTTTCTTCTCCTCTATCCGTAGATGATTTTATCAAAAAAACCTCATTGATATATTATAGCAGGGAAGCATTGATGAAATCCAAGGAATCCATAATAAGGATTGCAGAAGAAGAAGGGCTAACTGGCCATGCAAATTCAGTAAAAATACGATTTGAAGAGGTGTAGTATATGAAATTAGTTAGAGATAATATCAAAAAATTACAAGAGTACAAACCTAATGAAGATACTTGTAAAATAAAACTAGATGCTAATGAAGGAAGAAATTTTTTATTTAAATCCATAAAAGAAGATGGGATTAAATTTCCAGAGGGATTTGATATAAATGTATATCCAGATAATGATGCTGCCTTACTTAGAGATGAAATAGGAAAATATATAAATGTAGATCCTAAGAATATAGTAGCGGGGAATGGATCTAGTGAATTGATAGAGTTAATTATGAAAACCTATATAGATGAGGGGGACAGTATAGTATCTTTTGTGCCTACATTCAGTATGTATATGATATTTAGCCAAATCTATTCTGCTAATTTTATTGGAGTGGAGAGCAATGAAGATTTTTCTGTGGATATGGATAAATTAATTCAAAAGGTAGACGAGATAAATCCTAAGGTGATATTCCTATGTAATCCAAACAACCCAACTGGACACTTAGTAAAAAAGGATAAAATAAAAAAATTATTGGATAATATAGATTGTATTCTAGTAGTAGATGAGGCTTATATAGAGTTTGCAGAAGGATCTATGGTAGATGAAATTTTAAACTATGAGAATTTAATAGTACTTAGAACTTTATCTAAAGCATTGGGTCTTGCTGGCATTAGACTAGGGTACATGGTGACAAATGAAGATATTATAAGAACAATAAATAAGGTAAAATCTCCCTATAATTTAAACTCCATAAGTCAATACATAGGAATAAATGCTTTAAAAAACAAAGATAGGATAGCAGAATATGTGAAAGATGTAAAAATAGAGAGGGAGTTTCTATATAATAGTTTAACTCAACTATCTTTCCAGGTTTATGAACCTAATGGCAATTTTATATTCTTTAAGTCAGATATTAAAGATCTAGATGCTAAATTAGAAGAAAAAGGAATACTTATAAGAGCATTTTCTGATAGATTAAACAATTTTTATAGAGTTACCGTTGGGGAAGGATGGCAAAATAAAGAGTTTATAAAAAGTCTAAAGGAGATATTAAAAGATGAGAATAGCTAGTATAGAGAGAAAAAGCAGTGAAACGGATATATTGGTAGAAATGAATATAGATGGTACAGGAAAAAATGAAATAGATACGGGAATAGGGTTTCTAGATCATATGCTCCATTTAATGGCCTTTCATGGTTCTTTTGACTTAAAGGTTAATTGTAGTGGAGACTTGCATATAGATGATCATCATACTGTAGAAGATATAGGTATCTGTCTTGGACAAGTATTCTATAAAGCAATAGGTGATAGAAAAGGAATTAAAAGATATTCAAGTATTTATATACCTATGGACGAAGCGCTATGTCTTGCTACTATAGATATAAGCAATCGGCCATATTGTGTATTCAATATGGATTTTAAATCGGAAAGATTAGGGAAAATGAGCACTCAAAGCTTTGAAGAGTTTTTTAGAGCCTTTGCATTCAATGCAGGGATTACATTGCATATAAACTTATTATATGGCGAAAATGACCATCACAAGATTGAATCAGGCTTCAAAGCCTTTTCAAGAGCTTTAAGGGATGCATCGAAGATAATATCAGAAGAGATACCGTCTTCCAAAGGTATTCTATAATTAAAAAAATAAATAGGAGGCGATTATTTGATAATTTTACCGGCTATAGATATTAAAGATAATAAATGTGTCAGACTATCTCAGGGGAATTTCAATAAGGTTACTGTATATTCTTCTGATCCATTGGAGATGGCTTTAAAATGGGAAGAAAAGGGAGCTGAATATCTACATTTAGTAGATTTAGATGGAGCTAGAAGCCAAGCTTTGATCAATAGGGAGTCAATAGAGAAAATAGTTAAAAATATTAATATACCTGTACAGATAGGTGGAGGTATAAGGGATGAAGAGAAGGTTAAAAATCTTTTAGATCTAGGGGTTACCAGGGTGATATTGGGAACGGCAGCGGTAGAAAATATAAAATTAGTGGAAGATTTAATAGCTGAATATGGGTCGGAGAAAATTGTAGTGGGAATAGATGCCAAAGATGGCAAGGTTGCTACTAGGGGTTGGGAAGTTATTAGCCAAATAGATTCTTTAAGTCTATGCAAGGAACTGGAGAAGATTGGAGTAGAAACAATAGTATATACGGATATAGCAAAGGATGGTATGCTACAAGGGCCTAACTTTAGTATATATGAGGAATTAATGGACAAAACCAATCTAGATATAGTTGCCTCTGGAGGAATATCCTTTATAGAAGATATAAAGAGGCTTAAAAAAATGGATATCTATGGAGCAATAATTGGCAAAGCCTTCTACGATAGTTTATTGAAGTTTGAAGAGGTGATGGAATGTCTAGTATAAGAATAATTCCATGTTTAGATATGATAGATGGCAGAGTAGTAAAAGGAAAGAAGTTTGACAATATTGGGGATGTAGATAATCCAGAGTATTTAGCTCAACAATATTGTAAGGCAGGGGCGGATGAAATTGTAATCTATGATATAACAGCATCTATTGAAAAGAGAAAGACGGACTTGGAATCCATAATAAGGGCAACTTCTAATATAAGCATACCTTTTTGTATAGGAGGAGGAATATCGACCATAGAAGATTTTGAAAATTGTATTAAAGCTGGAGCTAGCAAAGTATCCATAAACTCTGTTGCCGTTAGAAATCCAAATCTGATAAAGGATATGTCTACAAAGTTTGGAAGTGAAAAAGTAGTTTTGGCTATGGATGTAAAAAAGAAAAATAAGGGCTCTTGGAATGTATACTTAAAAGGTGGTAAGGAAGATACGGGTTTAGATGCTATAGAATGGGCTAAAAAAGGAGTAAAGCTAGGAGCAGGAGAGCTTGTAATAAATAGTATAGATGGGGATGGTACAAAGGAAGGATACGATATAGAATTGTTGAAAAAGATAAAAGACTCTGTGAATGTACCTATAGTAGCATCGGGAGGAGCTGGCAAATTAGAGGACTTTTATAATGTTATTGTATCAGCCAAAGTAGATGGGGTGTTAGCAGCTTCGGTATTTCATTTTGGAGAGATTGAAATAAAAGACCTGAAAAAATACTTAAAGGATAGAGGAATTGATGTAAAACTCTAGGAGGATGACTATGGATGTAAAAGATATATTCAAGAAAATAAGCTTTGATGAGAAAGATTTGGTTCCTGCCGTTGTACAGGATATTAAAAGTAAAGAGGTATTGATGTTAGCCTATATGAATAGAGAATCTATTGAAAAAACTTTTGAAGAAGGTATAGTTCATTATTATAGCAGAAGCAGAAAAAGATTATGGAAGAAAGGAGAAACATCAGGAAATATCCAAATTCTTAAAGGATTTTATTCTGATTGCGACAACGATAGTCTTTTGGTTATGGTAGAGCAAGTAGGAGTAGCTTGTCATACAGGAAAATACTCATGTTTTTTTAATGAGTTATTAAACTGGGAAGGTGAAGAAGTAGATATAATTAAAGAATTATATTCCTTATTGGAAGATAGAAAAGTTAATCCAAAAGAAGGTTCCTATACAAACTATCTATATAAAGAAGGTATTGATAAGATACTTAAAAAGGTAGGAGAAGAAACCTCTGAGGTGATAATTGGGGCTAAGAATAAGGATAAGGATGAATTAGTATATGAGATAAGTGACTTAATATATCATCTTTTGGTCTTGATGGTAAATGAAGGGGTATCCATTGATGATATAAAAGAAGAAC
>JAAYRD010000164.1 GCA_012518955.1 Tissierellia bacterium
AGTATCTCCCATATCTCAATATTATTGATTAAAATGCCTATTAAAAATATATTAGAATAATTATTAATCGCTTTGGTACTTATGTTATTATATCATGTGACTTCTATATTTGCTGTTTTTGTTATTAATATTTTATAATCATATTAAAACTAACATTCCTTAGGTTAGTACTTTAGAAAATTGACTTCATACCCTCTCTCACTTAATATATCTTGTATTTCTTTTAAAATTACTTTCATATATTTAGGTCTTACTCCTGCTGTTTCAATTAGATTCCATAGTGTTATTTCTTTTCTTTGCCTTTCTAATTCTGCAATTCCCCATTTTATTTTTCTTATATGATATTCTTCCAGACTTTCTAATTCTGACTCTATATACGCCTTAGTCAAAGGGAGTTTTTCTTTTCTCTTTGATAACCATCCGCTAATACCTAATTTACTACCTATAGTTGTCCATGTTATTCTTTCAGGCTTGCCTTCCTTCATTTCTTTTACTACTTTTTTTACCTGTGGAAGCAGTTCAGCATCTCTTTTGCACCAATCTACATAATTAACCTTATTATCAATTCTTCTATAGTGTTTTTCCATCCATTCACTATCATATTTTTTTAACCAAGCATAAACTCCATCATTATTCTTTCGAATTTGATTGCTACTTTTATCAGGGTATTGGGAGTGAAGTTCAATCCACCTTGCTCTTAACTTTTTCCTCTTTATTTTAAATTCTTCTGTATCAGTAAACTTGTTATGAAGATATTTTCCACCACCATTAAACTTCCAGAATTCTTCTATTTCAAGTCTATCAATAGCCTTTCTGATTGTTTTTGTAGATGACTTTAATATATTTGCTATTTCTCGAATAGATAGCCCAGACTTAGCAAGTTCTAGCAACCTCTCATCCCACAATTCCTGATAAGCATCAATATTGTTTTCATCTTCACCATTAAACCCAAGTTTTGTATTAAATAAATCAACTATGGGAATACCAAGAAATCTCGCTAACAATAAATATCTTATTGCATAGGTTGTCCTATCATTTTTTCTTACAATATCAGATAGCCAACCTCCACTTTTATCAGGTACAGTAGATTGAACAAGTCTTAAATATTCATGACCATAAAAATCTATAAAACCTTGTTTTAATTTCTTCTGATGAATATAGTTGTTCATCCTTGCATAGCCTTTTTCTATTACTTTAACTCTAAATTGGCTTCTAAACCATTCAGGCTCCCTAAATTGAAATTGATTGTTTAGAAGTACTTCTACATCCTCTGCCATCCTGAGCATCTTCCCCATCAAGTCATTGGAATAATTTATTTCTTTTTCTACTATACAATTGTGATGAGATGCGCTAATAAACCTCTGCCTATTTCCTGCTCTTATAAGTTCAGTGCTATTATAAAGGGGTATTTTATGTTTTGAACATATAAATACCCCTGTTACTTGATGGCTTCTGTGCCAATAAGGTTCCCCAAATCTTTCTATATCTTCTTTAAAACACTCAGGACAAAATCTAAAATACTGATTTAGGGTAATAGAATTTGATATTAAACCTATTCTAATATAGGAAACTGCTCCTTCACCGTTTCTCATTGTTTCTATTATTTTTTCAGCCCTATCTTGTGGTATAAATGCTGCAAGAAACGGAAATAAGGTTTGTTGGTATATAAAATCCTCCGCTGTATACTTTGCACCCACAGGCATGTTGTTAATTAAAGCATCAAGATGGGTAGGTAATTCCAACGATGCTATGCAATTTCTAGTTCCAAACAAATCCTCAAAATTATGTATCTCCCGTGCATTACCACTTCTTATACAGTAACGTGCAAGTGTACTATATAGAATCTCATCAGCATAGGGAGTTGGAAAGAAGTTCAAGATACCACCTCCTTAGAAAAAATATCATCATCAAAAGAAATAATATATCCTGATTCTTTTAATGACTCATAAGGACTTTTATTATCACCTTTACCTTGCTTTACAACAAATCGAATATCTTCCTTACTAAACTCATCTTTACTATCCTTTCTTCCACCTGATTGATTTACTGCTTTATCATCTTGTAAAGGCCTTATCTCGCTTATAAGGTTAGTTCTAACTGGTTTTTTTCTATCTTTATTTACATTATCTTGTTGTTGCTTTTTCCCCTTATTTATCATTTCCTTTGCTTTTAAATCCAATTTTATTGATTCTTTTGTCCTTGTTAATGTGTCTTTAAAATCAATCTCCATTAAATTGATATCATCAAACTTAGCAATTTCCCTTAAGTTATTAGTTTTTAATGCATTTAGCATTGGTCTAACTAATTTAAATTTCTCTTTTGCAACCTTCCTAATAATTTTAGAGGTGACTTCTTCCTTACCACTATTAATAGCCTCTGCCTGAGAAGTTGCATATATTTTTTTAACTAAATCTGGTATTCCTTGGGTTTCTTCA
>JAAYRD010000165.1 GCA_012518955.1 Tissierellia bacterium
ACAGCTATCTTATACTTTTTTACCGAAGTACTATATTCTTTTTTAAATTTTTTAAAATCATCCTCTATTCTTATAAACTCCTTCTTTAAATCTTCCATCTCTTCTAATTGTTCTAGTATTTCTATCTCCTTACCCTCTATATTCTTAATCATAGACTTTCTCTCGCTATCTAGGAAGTTTAATTGTTTTAAATCAGTAATATCTCCTTCATATAGATCCCTTTCTATATTCTTCAAATGATAATCATATTCTTTCAATATAGAATTATCTTCATTAAGCCTTTTCTCATTCCTGTCTATTCTCTTTTCCAGCTCCATAAGTTCTAATTCCGTTTGATTTAGCTTTATCTTTAACGCTTCTATCTCTTTTCCATTGACCATCTGTTGAAAATTATTCTTTATATCATTTAAAGTATTACTATGTTTCTGAAGCTCCCATAATAAATCTAGATTTTTCATTTACCCACCTCCGTTAAGTTTAGTAAACTACATAAGGCGGACTACTTTGATCATGGACTTTCATTTCAACCTTATTTGGTAGTTCCTTTTCCAAATAATCCTTTACTACTGGCAATATCACCTTCTCCGTATGATAATGTCCTGCATCAATTATGGTCAATCCCAGCTCATTGGCATATTGTGCTTCGTGATACTTTACATCTCCTGTAATATATATATCGGCCTTCTTTAAATATGCATCATATATGAATGAAGACCCACTTCCACCACATACAGCCACTCTACCAACTACCTTTTCCCTACTACCATAGATAATTAGATGATCTATATCTAGAGATTTCTTTATTTTATCTAAATAAATAGATAGATACGTTTCTTCAATCTTGCCTATTCTGCCATAGCCATGGCCAGTTTCCTCATGGACAACTGCTAATGGTTCTGTATCGACAATGCCTAAAGCCTCTGCCAAGGCATCGTTTACTCCTCCCTTTGCTAAGTCTAGATTGGTATGGGCATTATAAACTACAATACCTTCTCTTATAATATCATAGATTAGTCTTTCCTTAGGGTCTATTGTTGTTAAGCTTTTTAAAGGTTTAAATATTATTGGGTGATGAGTAATTATCATCTGAGCCTTTTCTCTCACTGCTTGTTCAAATACTTCCCTATCCAAATCCAGAGATATTATTACCTTTTCTATCTGTTTTTCGGGATCTCCTATTTGAAAACCTGTATTATCCCACTCATCTATTAAATAAGGTGGAGCCCATCTATCCAACAAATCCATAATCTCAATTGCTTTCAATTTTCTTTAACACCACCTTTAGCTCCTTTATATTTTCTGTCAATTCCCTATATCTATCCATGGTTCTTTGAGTTTCTTTGCCTTCTAATTCTTTTAATATCTCCTCGTTCATCTGAATCCTATTGTTTAAAAATTCCTCTAATAATGGGTCCCTATTGGCTAATAGTTTTTCTCCTATTTCATAATATATATCCTGATCTACATAAGCTTTTCCCTTTTTAGCCCATATAACCTCATAAAACTTACCATCTTCTTTTACCAATTTTTCATCTACTATTTCAAAATTATTTTCATATAGATACTTCCTCAACTCCTCAGTAGCAATATTAGGTTGCAATATAAAGTTGGTTATGGAGTCCCTTTTATCCTTATCCTTATCTAGGATATCCCTGATAAGTAGTCCTCCCATACCTGCTATAACCACCGTATCCACTTCAAAAGGCTTTATAGGATCTAGTCCATCTCCTAGACGCATATCTATATCTTTTTCATACTTAGTTCCCTTTACACTGTTGATTATCTTATCTAAAGAATTTTTGCTAATATCCGTAGCTATAACCTTTTTAGATATCTTGTTTTCTATCAAATATATAGGTATATAACCATGGTCTGTCCCAATATCTCCCACTATTGTATTTTTTGGAATGAAGTTTGCTATTGTTTGTAATCTATCTGACAGCCTCATATTTTTCTCCTTTTAAATAATATTTATGTATAACTAAAGATTCGCCACAGCGAACCTTTAATCTATTCCAAAAAGTCTTTTAACTTTTTACTTCTACTTGGATGCCTTAGCTTTCGAAGAGCCTTGGCTTCTATTTGTCTTATTCTCTCCCTTGTAACATCAAACTCTTTGCCCACTTCTTCCAAAGTTCTTGCTCTTCCATCATCTAATCCAAATCTTAATCGTAAAACTTTTTGCTCCCTTGGAGTCAAACTATCCAACACCTCTACCAATTGTTCCCTTAGCATGGTAAAGGTTGCTGCGTCTGCAGGGGCCAACGCATTATCATCCTCTATGAAGTCGCCTAAATGGCTATCCTCTTCTTCTCCAATTGGCGTTTCCAATGAAACAGGTTCTTGAGCAATTTTCATTATCTCCCTAACCTTATCCTCCTCCATATTCATCTCATGACTAATCTCTTCAGGAGTTGGATCTCGACCTAATTCCTGTACCAGCTGTCTTTGAACTCTTACAAGCTTATTTATAGTCTCCACCATATGAACTGGAATCCTTATGGTCCTAGCTTGGTCAGCAATTGCCCTCGTAATGGATTGGCGTATCCACCAAGTTGCATAGGTACTAAATTTGAACCCTTTTTTATAATCAAACTTTTCAACTGCTTTCATAAGTCCCAGATTTCCTTCTTGGATTAAATCTAAAAACAGCATTCCTCTTCCAACATATCTCTTGGCTATGCTTACTACAAGTCTAAGGTTGGCTTCTGCTAACTCTTGTTTTGCTAATTCATCTCCAGCTTCCATTCTCTTTGCCAATTCAACCTCTTCTTCTGCTTCCAATAAAGGTATTCTACCTATTTCCTTTAGATACATCCTAACAGGATCATCTACATTTATACCTTTAGGTGCTGCAATCATCTCATTCTCATCTTCAGCCTCGTCCCCTTCTTCGTCTGCATCCATCAACATATCTTCATCTTTTTCCCCTACTATATCTATCCCCATATCTTCTAATCGTATATAAATATCATCAATCTGTTCTACGTCAAGGTCGATTTGCTCTAAGGAATCCATTATCTCCTTATATGTTAACATACCATTTTTCTTACCTTTTTCCATTAGTTTTTTTACAGCTTCTATTTTATCCTCTTGTTGTTTTTTGGTGTTTTTATTTTTTTGCGTCATTTAAGCCCCTCCTCTCCAAGTACTTATATATGGGATTTTAGTTTTTTGTCTAATTCCGTTAGTTTCAAACATAGCAATTTAAATTCCTCTACAACTCCTTCTTCCGAATCCCTGCTGGATTCAATCTCTTGAATTCTTTTGGTAACTCTTTCTCTTTCAATTTTCAAATTATAATATTTTATGGTTTTAACTAAGTCATCAATTAACTTGATTCTATCTTCAGGCAAAAACTCAGTATTCCCATCTATTATTTGGCCTAAAATATTGACATCCATCTCATACCCTTTTAAATCTTCTAATAGATTGGAACTATCCAACTCCACTAATTCTTGATTGTTTCCATATTCATCGCATATAATGCCTACCAAAGTCCTACATTCATAGTTAAAGAAATCCTCCATTGTCAAATGTTCTTTAATTATATTATAATAATTCCTATTTTTAATCATCATTTTTACCAATGTCTTTTCTGCAGTTAAATGTGCCGGTTCTAGTACAGTTTTTATTGGTTTTATTTCATTCTTATTATCCCTATATTTGCCATTAATATACTTGTCCCTACGAATAGTTGTACTACTGTTAAACTTCTTACCTAATACTTCCTTTTGTATTGCTTCCCTTGATATCCCTGTATCCATAGATACTTTGTCTATGTATACATCTTTTTCAATGGGACTTTTCAACCCTCGCAAAGTTTTGGCAATCTCTTTGGTAAACTTGATCTTGTCTTCCACATCGGATAGATCATATTTCTTTTTATATATATATATTTCATACTCTATATGGTTTAATGATTCATCTAAAAGCTTTTGAAATTCCTTTAACCCATATTCATTTATAAAATCATCAGGATCCTTGCCCGATGGTAGTACTATTATTTTAGGTTCTACTCCTTCCTTTCTTATTAATTTTAAGGTTTTCATAGTTGCCTTTATTCCTGCTGTATCTGAGTCATAACAAATATAGATTTCCTTTCCATATCTTTTCAACAACTTAACCTGATTTGGTGTAAAGGCAGTTCCTAAACCGGCAACCCCATAGTCTATTCCATTTCCAAACAACGCTATAACATCCATATAGCCTTCTACCAATATTATCCTTTCCCTATTTGAATGGTCTTTAATCAAATTTAATCCATATAAATTATTGCCTTTTGTAAATACTATAGTGTCCTGGGTATTTAAATATTTAGGCATGGAATCATCCAATACCCTACCTCCAAATCCAATAACCCTCCCTCTAGTATCTATTATTGGGAACATAAGTCTATTCCTAAACTTATCATAATAACCAGAGCCATCCCTTCTCCTAGCTATTAATCCTGCTTTCTCTATATCCTCCACACTATAGCCTTTTCCCTGTAGATATCTATATATGCTATTCCAACTATCTACTGCATACCCTAAACCAAATCTATTCAATGTTTTCCTATTAATATTTCTATCCTTTAAATACTTTAAAGTTTTTTCATTGTTGATTAAATTATAATAGTAGAATCTGGCTGCCTCTCGATTTATCTCATAGATTTTTTCTTTTTGTGAAATTAATTCCTTATCTATACTACTACCCTCTTCCAATGGTATACCCTGTTCCCTTGCTAAAAATTTAACTGCATCTATAAAGGATAGGTTTTCCATTTTCATTATAAAGGATATTGCATCTCCACCTTCACCACATCCAAAACAATGAAAAAGTTGTTTTGTTTTAGATACGGTAAATGATGGTGTTTTTTCATTATGAAAGGGACATAGTCCTACATAATTACCGCCAGTTCTCTTTAAGGATAAATACTTAGATACTATATCCACCAGATCGCTGCTATCATTAACTTTTTCAATTATATCATCATTTATCATACCTGACATAGATCATCACCTAGCTTTTCTCATCTCAATAAAAATAAGAAAACACTTTACATATTATTCGACAAATTTTTAAAAAATCCTTCTTTTTTAGTATTTTTGCCACGGTTTTGGAATAAATATTTCCTTAACTAAATTTACCACATACCTATCCGTCATTCCTCCAATATAGTCACAGACTATATCCTCCCTGGTAATATTGCTTTTCTTATACTGCCTTCTATGTTCCTTAGGCAACTTAAAATAATTATTTATATAGTAATTGTACAATTGTTCTATTATATACTCAGCTTTTTCCTCTTCTGTTTTTGCACGTTTGTTTAAATATACCCTATTAAACATAAAATCCCTTAATTTTTCTGTATAATATCCTACTTCCTCACTCATGGATATTTTATCTTTATCCAAACTATTTTTAATTACATCCAATATCATGATATTAATCCTTTCACCATGATATTCCCCCAGCACATCCAAGCAATCTCTAGGCAACTCTTCCCTCTTTATTATATTTGCCCTAATTGCATCATCTATATCATGGTTTATATAGGCAATTCTATCTGCAATCCTTACCACACTTCCCTCTAAGGTAGCAGGTTTTCCACTACCTGTATGGTTTAAGATTCCATCTCGAACCTCATAGGTTAGGTTCAACCCTTGTCTTGATTTCCTATGTTCTAAATAATCTACTACCTTTAAACTTTGCTCATTGTGTTTAAATCCATTGGGATGAAGTTTATTTAGTGCATTTTCCCCTGTATGTCCAAAGGGAGTATGTCCTAAGTCATGTCCTAGGGCTATAGCTTCTACTAGATCTTCGTTCAACCTCAAGGCCCTTGCCAATGTCCTAGATATCTGTGCCACCTCTAAGGTATGGGTTAGCCTAGTCCTATAATGATCCCCCTCAGGGGCTATAAATACTTGAGTTTTATGCTTTAATCTTCTAAAAGATTTGGAATGGATTATCCTATCCCTATCCCTCTGGAAGTCGGTTCTTATGTTGCACTTTTCTTCCTCTATTATTCTTCCCCTTGTGTTTTTACTTAAAGCAGCATACTGGGATAAAATATTTTCCTCCAATTCTTCCAAGTGTATACGTATATTCATAATATATACCCCTCATATAAATAATTGGCACTTATATATATATACAACATAAGTTCTCATATTCCTTTATTATTTTGAAAAAATTTATAAACTTCCGGTAAACAATTATACATTAAAATTAAAATATATCAATACTATCTCCAATATTAGAAAAATAAATTTAGCTTTATAAAAAAAAGAGAGATGTTTATAGTCTAACACCTCTAATCTATATTTCATCTCCAAAATTTCTCTTCATATGTTCTAGTACTATTCCCGCTGTTTCCTCTACCGCTTTATTGGACACATCTATAACAGTACAATTCAATTTTTTCATTATTTCTTGAGAATATTCTAGTTCCAATTTTATTCTATCTAGACTTGCATAGTTAGCATTGTTACTTAGCCCCAAGGATTTAAGCCTTTCCTGTCTTATCTCATTTAGTTTAAATGGATTAGCTATAAGACCAAAAACCCTTTTTACATCTTTAGCAAATATCTCATAGGGTGCAGGCACCTCTGGCACCAAGGGTACATTGGCCACTTTGAAATGCTTATGAGCCAGATACATGCTTAGAGGAGTTTTTGAAGTTCTAGACACTCCCACCAACACTATATCTGCCTTTTTTATACCCCTAGTATCCTTTCCATCATCATACTTTACAGCAAACTCCACCGCTTCTACCTTTTTGAAATATTTTTCATCCAGTTTTCCAATCAATCCGGATTCCCTTTTTGGCTCATATCCTAGTACATTTTCCAAAGCATCCAATGCAGGTGTCATCAAATCCACCACAGGTATATTCAAATCCGACCCCATTTGAATGATAAAATTTCTCAACTCCCTAATTACCATGGTATATATAATTATACTATTTTCATTTTCTGCCTCTTGGAAAACTTCCACTATTTGGTTTTTCTCTGTAATATATGGAAACCTTCGTATATCGTATTTTTCTGGATTAAACTGACTAATAGCAGCTCTAGCTACCTGCTCTCCTGTTTCCCCAATGGAGTCTGATAATATATATACTGTAATACTATTATCCATAATATCCCCCCCTATTCATTTTTCCCTAGTTCAACGAATAATCTAGTAATACTGGTTTTGGTAATTCTGCCTACAACCTTATAAGCCTTTTTCCCTTCATCATCTTCTACTTCTTCCACAATAGGGAGACTATCTATTTCATGGTCTATTATCTTTATTGCTGCATCTAAAACACTTTCATCTAAAGTGGTCACTATAATATTAGGCATTCTAGTCATAATAACAGCTATAGGTGTTTTGTGTAGGTTTAGCCCTCCAATAACATTTTTTAAAAAATCCTTTCTAGATACTACTCCTGTAAGATAGCCATTTGATGTAACAAATATGCTACTTACATCCTCCAAAAACATGGTCACTATTCCATCATATACTGTAACCTCTTCATCCACCACAATAGGTATGGATTTCCTCTCAGAAACCTTTATGCTTTCAATTTTTTCCGATATGAAGCTAAAGGTTGTTTTCCCAGTATAGAAATATCCTACCTTTGGTCTTGCGTCCAATATTCCTGACATGGTTAGTATAGCTAGATCTGGTCGGAGAGTACCTCTTGCAAGTTTCAGTTTTTTTGCAATCTTCTCACTAGTAATAGGTTCATTATATTTGACTATATCTATTATCTTCTCTTGCCTTTCCGTTAATTGAATCTGGATCACCGCCCCTTTATAATTGGAAAAATAAGCTCATCCCTTGAGCTTATTTAACCAGTTTCGATAGGTCGCAAATCATAAGCATGGTTTTAGATATTTTTCCTAAAAGATTTAATCTATTTTCCTTTATATCTTCATCTTCTACCATGACCATTACATTGTCAAAGAAATTATCAATAGGATCCTTTAAAACTATAAATTGTTCTAATGCTCTATCATATTCCTTATCATCTAAGCTATTCAATATCTTCTCTTCCACACTATTGAATGCATCGTAGAGTTCTATCTCTTCTTCCTCTATTAGTAAATCCCTTTTAACCTCATCTGTGGCAGCTTGTTTGGCTAGAGTAACCACCCTATTAAATGCAAACAACACATCTGCTAAGCCTTCTCTATTTAAATAATCGTTTAGCTTATCTGCTCTTATCTTTAAATCATAAACATCATCGATTCCAGTGCTTATTACTCCATCAACTATATCATATCTTATGCCCATATCCATGAACATATTCTTTACCCTTCCCTGGATAAACTTCATAATCTCTTCCTTGACACTCTTATAATCAAATACTAAATTGTTCTCATCCACATATATATATAATGCAAAATCTACTAATTCTCCTAGGTTCAAAGTCCATCTTTTATCTAGTATTATATTGATTATGCCCAATGCCTGTCTTCTAAGTCCATAGGGATCTTGAGATCCTGTCGGCTGTATTCCTATAGCAAATATTCCAGATATGGTATCCAATTTGTCTGCAATGCTTAATAAAGCTCCTGCAGTAGTAGTTGGCAATTCATCTCCTGAATATCTTGGTAGATATTGTTCATATATGGCCGTGCTTACAATCTCATTTTCTCCTGATTGCTTTGCATACTCCATACCCATCCTACCCTGTAACTCTGTAAATTCATTGACCATCTTAGTAGCTAAATCCGCTTTAGCTAGATAAGCAGCCCTATTTATATTCTTCTGGGTTTCTTCACCAACTTCTAGATAGTCCCCAGCTTTCTTTGCTAACTTTTGAACCCTAATGGTCTTGTCGTATAGGGTACCTAGTTCCTCTTGAAATACTATGGTCTTTAAAGGCTCTATATAATCCTCTAAAGGTCTTTCTATATCATCATAATAGAAGAACTTAGCATCCTCTAGCCTAGCTCCTAGGACTTTTTCATTTCCCTTCCTTACTATATCTATATGGTCTTCATTTCCATTTCTAACTGTAATAAAATAAGGAAGAAGCCTTCCCTTGTCACTCACTACAGGAAAAAAACGAAGTTGTTCTTTCATTGGAGTTATTATTACATCCTTTGGCAGCCTTAAATATTCTTCCTTTATTCTTCCGATTATGGGAGTTGGATATTCTACAATATTGGTAACCTCGTCTAATAATCCTCCATCCGATAGTATATTGCCTCCTTTTTCCTTGACCAATCTTTCTGAGGCATATTTTATCATCTCTTTTCTCTTGTTTTGATCCACTATAACATAATTATCCTTCAGAATATCAAAATATTCATCTATAGATTTTATCTCTATGTACCCCCTACCTAAAAATCTATGGCCTCTCGTAATATTGCTAGCCTCAATACCCTCTAGGTTAAAAGGTGCTATCTGATCGTTGAAAATTGACACTAGCCACCTTATAGGTCTAGCAAACCTTAGGTTTTTACCTCCCCATTTCATAGACTTAGGGAAAACTATGGATTTTATTATCTTAGCCATATTATTGGATAAAACCTCTTTTGTATCTTTTCCTTCCTTCACTATATTACCATATATATATTCTTCTCCATTATGCTCTTCTAAATATATATCTTCTAATGTAATATTTTTTCCTCTCATAAATCCTTGTAAAGCTTTAGTTGGATTGCCATCGTCATCATAGGCGATCCTCTTAGCAGGGCCTTTAATAGATTCTTCTAGGGTATCCTGTTCATCCTTTAAACCTTCTATTATAAGAACCAATCTCCTAGGTGTTGAATAAGTCTTTATGCTTTCATAGCCAATTCTTTCCTCTTTTAACATCTTATCCGTATTGTCTCTAAGCTGTTTCAGAGCACCTTCTATCAACCTAGCTGGTAATTCTTCTGTGCCTATTTCCAATAAATATTTATTGCTCATCTTCTATACCTCCTCCTTTTAATAGAGGATATCCTAACTCTTTTCTTTGCTCTATGTATGCCGATGCAACAAGTCGAGCCAAATCCCTAACCCTTTTTATATAGTGGGTTCTTTCCGTTACACTTATAGCTCCCCTTGCATCTAGTACATTGAATGTGTGAGATGATTTCAACACATAATCATAACTTGGAGCTATTAATGATTCTTCAATACTCTTTTTAGCTTCCTCTTCATATACATTAAATAAATGCTTCAAGGTTTCTATATTAGCTTTTTCGAAGCTATATACCGAATGCTCATATTCTGCCTTTTTAAATATATCTCCATAGGTGAAATCCTCGTTCCATTTTATATCGAATATGTTGTCCACATCTTGAAGATACATAGCTATTCTTTCCAGACCATAGGTAAGCTCCGCTGACTCTAGATCACAGTCAATACTTCCTACCTGTTGAAAATAAGTAAACTGGGTTATCTCCATACCATCTAGCCAAACTTCCCAGCCCAGGCCCCAAGCTCCCAATGTAGGCGCTTCCCAGTTATCCTCAACAAATCTAATATCATGCTTCAAAGGGTCCACTCCTATGGCTCTTAGACTATCTAAGTAGAGGTCTTGTACATCCTCTGGGGATGGTTTTAGTATTACCTGCAATTGATGATGCTGATATACCCTATGGGGATTTTCTCCATACCTTGCATCTGCCGGTCTCCTAGAGGGTTCTACATAGACTACCTTCCAAGGCTCTGGTCCCAAGGCTCTTAAAAAAGTATAAGGACTCATGGTTCCAGCACCCTTTTCTACATCATAGGGTTCTAGTATTATGCATCCTTTATTGCCCCAAAATTCAAGTAATTTCAGCATTAAATCCTGAAAATACATAATGTTTACCTCCTTATTTCCTCAATTAAAAAGTAAAATAGAAAACCTTTACATCTCTATAGGAATCCTATAGGGATGAAAGGCGCATACTTATTATATAATTTACAATTTAACAAAAAAATGACAAATTGTCAATATGTCGACATTTTACCAATGCTTTTCTATTCTTTTCTATTCCTATCTATTAAATTATTGATCTTAATCACTTCCCCATCTTCCTTCAGTACCTCTATGGTACATTTGGATATTAAGGCACCACCCAATCCTACCAATGCCAAGGGGGCCGCCATTATCGTACCTATTGCAGCTGCAGTTACTGGAATATTTAGTATAACTTCATCATCTTTTTTTACAGTAATCTTGGTCACATTTCCCTTTCTGAGTATCTCTTTCAACCTATCTATCATCTCTTCTCCCTTATCGGAGACATTATCAGACCAAGAAGTTTCATGCTTTTCTATATAGATAATAGCTTCTACCACATCGCCATCATTTTTTTCTAAAGCTTCCTTAGCTTCGGCAAATGTAGCATTGGTTCTAGCAACTACTGTATCGATTTTTTCTAGTGAAATATCCATTTAGACACCTCCATTTTTCTCCATTGACCCTAACATCTTCAAAGAGTTAAATTGTTTTCTTTCTATCTTATTTAATATGTATTTTACCATAATTTCATGTAATTTAAACATAGTATCTCCAGATATATTTATGGCAAAAACCTGATCTAATGGTGTATATAACAACATTTTCATGGCTTTATACATATCAAAATCCATATATTCACAATAAGGCTCTATACTTTGGCAACTAGGGCAAATTATTCCACCTTTATTTATGCTAAATTTAATTTTTTTAAAATCTTCCCTATTACATACTATGCATCTATCTAAGGATGGTCTATAACCTAAAAAAGAAATATATTTTAGCTCATAGGATAATATTAGCTTTAAAAAGCTTTTTTTAGTTTTGGATAAAATGCTTAGCCCCTTTAACAAAAGGAAGAATAATTTTTCATTCCTATCCTCTTCCACAGTAGATAAATTTATCAGCTCCAGTAGATAGGACCCATACATCATCCTATTGATATCTTCTCTTATGGAATAAAATGAATCTATAACATCTGCCTGATTTATATAATAAAAATTCCTACCTTTATATAGGCTATATTCATTATAGGAAAAGGATTGAGTACTAGCTATCAAAGAACTCTTAGGGTTATAAGCTCCCCTTGCCATGGCACTAATCTTTCCATATTTATTGGTATATATGGTCAATATCTTGCTAGTCTCCTTAAACCGAAGCTCCTTAACTACTATTCCCTCTACTTTTGTCTCCATTATACTGCCTCATTTCTATTTATAGCCAAATCGTCGTACCCTTGCCTCTTTTTCTCTCCAGTTTTTATCTACCTTTACCCACAATTGTAAATTTACCTGACTTCCCAATAGTTTTTCAATATCCTCTCTGGCATTCTTTCCAATTCTCTTCAACATTCTTCCACCTTTTCCTATTACTATTCCCTTATGAGAATCCCTTTCACAATAGATAACCCCGTGGACATCTATTAAATCCTTCTCTTTTCTTTTTTCTATCTTCTCTATCTCAACAAAGATACCATGGGGCACCTCTTCCTCCAAATTTTCCAATGCCTTTTCCCTGATTATCTCTGAAATAATAAGCCTTTCCGGTTGATCTGTAATCATATCCTCTGGAAAGTATTTAGGACCCTGAGGCAATAATTTTTCTAAACTATCTATATATCTATCTATGTTCTCCCCATTTAATGCGGATATTGGAATAATATCCTCAAACATATCCATCTCTCTATATTTATATATCAGTTTATCTACCTCATCCTTAGTCAATTTATCCGTTTTATTAATAACCAGTATAATTGGGGTCTTTACATCTTTTAATTCACCAATTATAAAACTATCCAGTTTTCCTGTCTCCATACTTTCATCTACCATGAAGGTTATTATATCAACTTCATCTAGGGTTCCCCTAGAAACCTTTAGCATATATTCTCCTAGCTTATTCTTAGGCATTTGGATTCCTGGTGTATCCAAAAATACAATCTGAAATTCCTCCTCGGTATATACCAATTGTATTTTATTTCTAGTAGTTTGAGGTTTATCCGATATGATGGATATCTTTTCCCCTATTATATGGTTGAGCAATGTGGACTTTCCCACATTGGGCCTTCCTACAACTGTCACAAATCCTGATCTATACATGGTATCACTCCTAATCACTCTATATCTATAATAGTATCTGGTTTAACAACTTGAATCCAAGTAGCTCCTGGATTAAATATTATCTCTCTACCATTTTCATCATGATAATAGGTCTTGTTACTCCTAGATTGCTTAACCCATTTGATGTCAACCATCTTTCCGTTGGTTATATACTTTCCCCTACCTTCTCCTATTACATCTATAAAAAGCCTTCCTGAATCGTCTATTATCTTAGTTTCTGCTTCCTGTATTATAATATTCTTCACTCTAATTGGAGAATGATCCAACTCGTCTATATGTAGCTGGCCATCCTTTTCTCTACTATATTCCTTTTCCTTTGGATCATATATATATGAGGTGGTATTCTGGCTATTATAATTTATAATCACTTTGTTGGCGTCAAATCCTTCCAAGTCCCTATCTCCATCGTTGAACTTAAAGCCTACATAATCTCCTGTCTCCTTATAACCATTTTCTTTTTGATAGGCTCTCAAAGCCTCCATAGATGTATAGGTATTATGAGGTGATTTTTTATTCACCTTGGTATTTCTCCACAACACCCCCTTGGGAGCAACCAGCCCATCTATATCATCAATATTAAAGGCTAATACATCATCTTTGGCTTGAGGACTTCCTCCAACCCTTACATATATAGGATCATACTCCAATAAGCTACTTATAAAATAAGGTCTTGCCGATCTAATAGGACCAATGGATTCTGGATCATTTATTAAAAATATACCCATATATCTAGTATATGGCGCCTCTACCAAGTACTCATATACAATCTCTGCTTGGGATATCCCAGATTGCCAACGGGCCTTCGGATGATTGTCAAACATTATAGCCATAGGTCTTCTTTTTACCTTTTCTTCCAATGCATAAAGTCCACTTATAGGTGAAGGTATTCCAACCCCTTCTTCATCTTGTTCTTTTTCCACCTTTTCTTTTGACCCCTTTAAAATTTCATCCTCTGTTTCCCTTCCAACATCTTTATTGCAACCTATTAACACCATGGTTGAAAAAATCATAATGATAATCCCAATCTTTTTTATACTCATCTCCATCCTCCATTATCCAATTATTTGAAACACTAGAATACCTACCAAAATACCTAGCAAAGCTCCAGATACCACCTCAAATATGGTATGGATCCGTCCTTCTATCCGGCTTTCCCCTACTAAAAAAGCTATAAAATAGGAAAGAGTAGATACCAACATATTATTTGCTATGAATGCTATTATGGTAGCAACACAGAAAGATATGGCTGCATGACCACTTACTGCTCCACCCTGAAAATGTGTTCCTCTACCTTTATAGAATTTTGCCTTCAAACCAATAGTCAGTATTATGACCAAGGTTAAAGCCACAAAGGTTAGATGGATAGGGGATTTCTTTATCTTAAACAGTACTAAATTGGTATATGGGTTTAGTCTATGGAAAAACAATAGATATCCTACTACCAAAGAATTCAAAGCTGCTATTAGTACAGCTCCTGCAGCTATATCCTTTGCCAATCGAGCCAAAGGACGAAACTCCTCCGTTATTAGGTCTACTGTTTTTTCTATAGCTGTATTGAACATTTCTGCCATCAATACGAAGGTTATAGTAAAGAAAAGCAATAATAGTTCTCCCCTAGTAAAATCAAAAAACAAGCTTAGAAGGGTAGCCAAACCAGCCATTATAAAATGTATCCTCATATTTCTTTCCGTTTTCAATGTATACATAATCCCCGAAACTGCATAATTGAAACTTTCTATAAGACTTTTTGTTTTCATTTTGTATTTTAATCTTCCCTTCTATCCTTGAATACTTTCAACTTTTTCATAACTTCCTTCTCCTTGTTTCTCATATTCACCTTTTCATCCTCATCCATATGATCATATCCTAATAGATGAAGAGTACTATGAACAGTTAAATATACGATTTCTCTTGTTAAAGAATGATTGAATTCAATGGATTGTTCCAAAGCTTTCTCCGCCGATATTATTATATCACCCAATAAAGGAGTTGATATCATAAACTCTTCCTCTAGGGGAAAGGATAGGACATCTGTTTCTCTATCCACATTTCTATAATCCCTATTCAATTCTTTAATCTCTTCATTATCAACAAAGGATATGCTTATCTCATAATTCAATGATTTTCTTTCCAATAATAGGGTTTCCTTTATAGCATCCTCTATTATTTCATATATCCCCTGACCTAATTCCACCTTATCCTGCCTATTATCAACGTATATCTCCACTTTCAACCCTCCCATCATCTATTGAATCCAAATCTGGATACTCTATTCTCTCATGGAAAATACCCATCATAATGGATGAAAAAGCATTGGCAATGGTATTTAAATCCTTCAACGTTAAATCACATTCCTCCAATTGTCCATCCTCTAATTTACCCCGTATAATATTTCTTATCATCTCTTCTATATTCTTCTTAGTAGGCTCCTTAATGGATCTAACAGCAGCTTCTGTAGAGTCTGCTAACATAACTATTGCAGCTTCCCTAGTTTGAGGTTTTGGTCCACTATATCTAAAGTCTTCCAACTTCACTTCTTGTTCTTCTATCTGCTTAGCTTTATGATAAAAATACATAACCGCTGTATCTCCATGGTGTTGTTTAATAATATCTATTATTTCCTCTGGCAACTTATGTTTTTTACCTAAAGCTACCCCATCCTTTACATGGTTGGTTATTATTAAAGTACTCATATTAGGTTGCAATTTATCATGGGGGTTGTCCATCCCTATCTGGTTTTCCTTAAAGAAGTAGGGTCTGTTAAGTTTTCCTATATCATGATAATAGGCACCTACCCTAGATATAAGAGGATCTGCTCCTATAGCTTCTGCGGCCCTCTCACTTAGATTTCCTACTATTATACTATGGTGATAGGTCCCTGGAGCTTCTAGAAGCAATCTTTTCAATAAATATTGATTAGGATTGGATAATTCCAATAGTTTTAGAGGAGTTAAAATTTTAAATATATTTTCCCAAATTGGCAAGGTTCCAATGGTCAATATACCACAAAACAATCCATTAGCTAAACCATATCCACTTCTTATAAATACATCTGCCAGTTCTATTTTTTTAATCAATGCAAAAGCTATGATGGTAAGCACATTTCCGATGCCTACCAATAGTCCATTTAATAGGATATTGTATCTCTGTTGTCTCGATACCAAAAAAGCCCCAATACTCCCACTTATTATATACATACCTACCATAGTATTCTCTAGCTTCAAGGTAAAACTTAAAATATATACTACCATAACATTCACTATTAAAGACAATCTTATATCTATTAGAAGAGCTATTAATAAAGCCGTAGTAGATATGGGCATTATATAAGGTGATATATTGTATATTCCCTGGGATATTAGAATTACAAATATAATTACTAGGAACAGTACCAGCAGTTTGTTCCCATATATAACTTTATCGTTGAACAGGTACAGATATCCAAATATAATCATCTCCAATAGTATAACCAACATAACAATACCTAGTACCATAGGTTTATCATAGCCATTCTTATCCTTTAATAACCCAGATTCTTTAATTAATTCCAAGGAATTGTTGTCTATAATATCCCCTTTTCTTACTATCACCTGGTGTTCCTTCACTATAACTGGCTCTATTTTCCCTATCTCTTCATCCTTTTTCTTCTGAGTAGCCTCCACATCCACAAATTTATTTGGCTGAATGGTGTTGGTTAATATGGATATTCCTAGTTGTTTTTCTTTTTCTTTCATATCTATGGTTTCAAAAATCTTTTCAATATTCTCTTTCTCATACTCTAGATCTTCTTCTTTAATACCAACTCCCATTATTTGGGTGATTAAATCGTTGATACTACTTTCAAAGGAATGGATTTCATCGGCATCAAATCCTAAAGCTATATGATACTCATTTCTAGAAAGATGTATTCTAGATTCTTCAGCTAATATTCTAGCCTTTTCATCTATACCCATATCCTTCAAGGATTGTAGCTCTCTAACCCTATTGAAAAAGTCTCTAATAGTGGTTTTCATAGTTACTTGGACAGAAGGGCTCAATCTATATATAGGTTCCACCCTATTAGCGGCCTCTATTTTCAATCTTTCCGTTGTCCGCTCATCCACTATATCCCTAGTTGCTCTAATCTCAGCTGGAGCTCTATCTCCAGCCTTCACATTTATTTTCTTGGTCTCAACTTTTTGGACAATTATAAAAAAAAGGGCTAGGGCAAAACATATAAATATAAATATAGCTTTAGATCCCTCATTCTTTCCAATATCCTGTAAAATTTTTTTATCCTTAAATCTTTTAAACCTATCCTTCATATGGATTTCTCCCTAATTCTATTTTTTATTCTCATACTTTTCATAAGCTTCTATTATCCTCTGTATCAATGGATGTCTCACAATATCATGTTTTGTTAAATTGCAAATCCCTATCCCCTTCACCTGAGCCAAAACCTTTGATGCTGTAACCAATCCAGAGACCTGGCCTTTAGATAGGTCTATTTGAGTAATATCTCCAGTTATTATAGCCTTTGACCCAAATCCCATTCTAGTCAAAAACATCTTCATCTGTTCATTGGTAGTGTTTTGAGCTTCATCCAGTATTATATAAGCAGAATCCAATGTTCTTCCCCTCATATAGGCTAAGGGAGCTACTTCTATAAGGCCTCTTTCCATAAGCCTTAAATAGGTATCAAATCCCAATATATCGAATAGAGCATCATATATTGGTCTAAGATAAGGATCCACCTTATCCTTTAAATCCCCAGGCAAGAAGCCCAAACTTTCCCCTGCCTCTACCGCTGGTCTAGTCAGTATAATCCTATTCACTTCCTTGTTCTTAAAAGCATTTACCGCCATAGCCATGGCTAAATAGGTCTTCCCTGTCCCTGCAGGACCTATTCCAAAGACTAGATCATTATTCTTTATACTGTCTACGTATCTCTTCTGCCCCAATGTCTTAGGTTTGATACTCTTTCCTGAAGAAGTTATACATATGACATCGTTTAGAAGGTCTTTGACCCTCTCCCCTTTGCCTTCTAATACCAATTGAATGGTATAATTTAGCTCCTGTTTCGATAATCTTTTTTGAACCTTTATGATCTTCAACAATTCCTCAATAAGCTCTTCCCCCATTGTAACGGATACCTCATCCCCTACTATGGTTATCTTATCCTGTTTTAAAGCTATTTTGATATTTAATTTCTCTTCAATTATCTTTATATTTTCATCCAATTCTCCAAACAATATAGAAATAAGCTGAATATCTTCAATAGTCAATTGTCTTTCATAATTTTCTTTTGTCAAAATTTGACCTCCCTTTAATTTATATTGATAATCTGTTTTTTCCCAATATCTTCAACTGCTTCTACAACGATATGAATAGAAAGTACATCCCCATCAATAGTATATTTCACATCCTTTGACTCAATTTCTACGCTTTCTGCTAATTGTTTGTTTATCTCTTCTATTGCTTTAATATGAATAGCCTTCTTTAAAAAATCTATATTTTGCTTTATTTCCTTCGCTTCAACTTCTCTATATTCATGTACCAGTATTTTCAGAGGTAGGTCAAGCTTATTGTCAAATAGTTTCACTTCCCTTACATCCTCAATATAGTTTTTAAATGGAATATCATCTTTGGAAAATTGGACTCCTCTCTTGCCCACTTTTAGCTCATAGGTCTCATATACCCTTCCTGTTTCTTCTTTAATAGTCTTTATTATTGGTTCCTCCATACTATGGGTATATACAGTCCTAGCCAAAACTTCCCCTTCTGCATGGACGTATATATCTTCAATCTCTGGATCTTCATCGGATATAATCCCAGCAATTAAAATATCACCTTTTTCTACCACATCCCCTTTTCGTACTAGAGAATTGCCATTCTTTGCAATTGTCTTTATTATCACACCTTTTTTAGTAGCTACTA
>JAAYRD010000166.1 GCA_012518955.1 Tissierellia bacterium
CAAATAGGTCAGGTAATATGTATACCACAGATGGCATCACCAATGCCACCATGTCCAAACGGATTTTACTACACAGTAAAACCAGGGGATACTTTATATACAATTGGGCAACATTTTAATGTAAACGTACAGGAAATTATAAATGCTAATCCAGGAATCGATCCAAATAATTTACAAGTAGGGCAAGTAATATGTATACCTAGAAAATGTGTTATATATTGCTTCTAATATTTTAAAATAGGACTATTATTTAGAAAGCCCAGTTCCCTGGGCTTTCTAAAATTACCTAAGTAGGATATAATTGAAGATAACAAGATTATTTATTAAGGAGGGCTAATTATGGACAAGTTTACTTTATGTAGAGAGGAGTCTCTTCTATTGATAATCGATATTCAAGAAAGACTGGCTCCAGCTATGAAATATGAAGATAAGGTTATTAAAAACACAAATGTTTTAGTTTCCACGGCTAATGAAATGGATATACCTATAGTGGTTACGGAACAGTATCCAAAAGGATTGGGACCAACGGTACCTGAAATCAATGATGAATTAAATGATGCACAAAGGTTTGAAAAAATCTTATTCTCAGCTTGTACGGATCAAGTTATTAAAGCTTTAAATAAGGAGCAAAGGAAAAAAATTATAGTGGTAGGCATGGAAACTCATGTCTGCGTATTTCAAACAGTAAGAGATCTATTGGAACTGGGCTATGAGGTATTTGTAGTATGTGACGGAGTATCATCAAGATTTGAGGAAAATCATAGAAATGGACTAGATTTGATGAAGGATATGGGGGCAGTGATTAGCAATACTGAAACAATACTTTTCGATTTATTGAAGAAGGCTGGTACACCTGAATTTAAAGTTTTATCAAGATTAATTAAATAGGTCTAATTAAATATAGACGTTCTAAAACTCATTATTACTATTTGAGTTCAAAGGGGGAGGGGTTTTATGTCCAAACATAGGAAAAGCGGTAACAAAAATAGGGTATCTGATGATTTTAGGGTTAGGTCTATAAATAGTAGGATTTTGATAGTATTGATCGTATTTTTAAGCATATCAATAGTATCCATTACATATTTTTCTATTCATAACGGACGAAGAGCATTGTATGAGCAATTGGATGAAAGTGCAGATCGAATATCTGCAACATTGATACATGAATTGAACACAATGACTGAGATAGAGAAAGATGTAGATGCTATATTGGATCAATATATAGAGAACCTGGCTTATTTCCTTAAAAGCAAAGGAAGCTATTCCAACGAAGAGTTAGAAGCACTTTCTGAAGAAACTGGGGTAGCAGAGATAAATATTGTAGATGAAAATGGGATAATAGTCTATTCTAACTTAGAAGGAAATAGAAATGATACATATAATGATGAGCATCCTGTAATGAGAATACTGGCTGGAGATACGGATAAGGTAATTGAAAATATACGGCAAAGTATCCATGATGATTTTTATTATAAATATGGGGAAATCAAATCAGACTTTGGTGTGGTCCAAGTTGGACTAAGAGCCGAGAATGTTTTAGAAATGAAGAAGAACCTGGAACTTGAGAGGGTTATAGATGAAATGGTAAGCAGGGATTCTGTTCACCATATAGTATATATGGACAAAGATTATAATATTAAATACGATAGTAGAGGAAAAGATGGAGAAGTTATATTTACAGATGAAGCTAAAGAACGATTGAATAATCAAGAAATCTATAGGGAAACCGCTTGGAGTGATGAGCTTAATAAAGAAACATATAATGTATATATTCCATATAAGGGGGAACTTGCAGAGTTTACTAATGAAGAAGGTAAGGATATAGAAGGAGATTCCCGTGATTTAGGAGGGATATTTTGTATTTCACTTTCTTTAGACAATGTAAATCAGACAATTAAGGAAATGAAAGTTCAAGGGCTGATCATAGGTGGGATTATCTTGCTAGCTTCACTTCTATCTTTGGCTATGAGTATGAAACGAGAAATTACAAACCCTATACTGGCGCTAAATTCCTTAGTGGGCAAAATATCCCAATTGGATTTAACAGAAGATCCATATTACAATGAGTTGGCAAAGAATAAAACGGAGTTAGGTTATATGGCTAAAAATATCAATGAGATGAGGGAAAATCTTAATTTGATAATTGGAGGAATTACTGAACAATCGGCAAATCTCCTTGATTTTTCAGGGGATATATTTATCAGTACTAATGAAACAAGTCATTCAATAGATGAGGTAACAAGGGTAATGGAAGAGTTGGCTAATGGAGCCTATGAACAGGCGAAGGAATCCAATGATGGATTTAAGAAGATCAACCTATTGGCAGACAAGTTTGAAGAGGCATTAGGTGGATCAAAATTATTGGAAGAATATGCAGAAGAAACCTCTAAAGTGAATAAAGAGAATGTGGAAATTTTGACAGAATTAAAGAGCAGTATATCCAATAACAATTCAGTTATATCAGAGATATCTACAAAGATACTTTCCTTGTCGGAGAAATCTAATTCTATAAAAAATATAGTAAATACAGTAAATGAAATAGCTGAACAAACCAACTTGCTTGCATTGAATGCAGCCATTGAGGCGGCAAGAGCAGGAGATGCTGGCAGGGGGTTTGGAGTGGTGGCAGATGAGATAAGAAAGCTAGCTGAACAAACCCATGAGGCAACAGGTACAGTAGAAAATATAATTGAAGAGATAAGTGAAGAGATAGATATAACAAGGGTTGAGATGGATAAGGCCAACTCTACCCTGGAGAAATCCAATTATGTAGTAGAAGAGGCTCTGGGCTCCTTCGATACTATACAAGAAGCAGTAGTAAATACACTGGGACAAATAAACAATTTAACTTCAAGTATAGATAGTGTAGGAGTACAGAAGGATGAAGTAGTCGCATCTATTGAATCCATTACATCAATTGCACAGGAATCCTCTGCTTCTACAGAAGAGGTGTCAGCAGCTATGGAAGAACAGTTGGCTACCATAGAAGAAATAGCTAACATGACTCAACGTTTGAATGAAATGGCCCATGATTTAGAAAATGCGGTGGAAAGCTTTAAGTTAGAGTTGAAAACAGAATAGATAAGAAGTATATCATTATTTAATAAAGAAAGCCCTCAAATATCTTATTTGGGGGGCTTTCTTTTAGCGATAATATGAGTATTTTATGTAGATTGAATTATATTCTTATATGATATAATATACATAGATAAAGGAGTGGATTTTATAAAAATATAATGGCGATTTGATTTAAAATAATTGTATTTGGACACTTATTGTGCTATAATCCATATAATTTATAGCATCATGTTAATTAAACTCTGTTCTATTAAGCAAAACAATATAAGGAGGTAGGGCAGTTTAACTGCATTGATATGACAAAATTACATTTAGGTTTAGACGTTGGTTCCACTACTGTAAAGTTAGTGGCTTTAAATTCTTCATATAACCTTATATATTCTACCTACAAAAGACACTATTCTGATGTTAGAAATAGTGTAAGAAAGGTGATATTGGAAGCCTATAAAAGATTTAAGAATGAAAGTATAACTATTATGGTTACTGGATCAGGGGGACTATCTGTTCATAAATGGTTGAACATTCCTTTTATACAAGAGGTAGTTGCATCAACCACAGGTATTAGAAAGTTTATTCCGGAAACCGATGTGGCCATTGAATTGGGCGGGGAAGATGCCAAGATTACCTATTTAAAAGGGAATGTAGAGCAAAGGATGAATAGCATATGTGCTGGAGGAACTGGTGCATTTATAGATCAGATGGCTTCTCTAATTGAAACAGATGCCTCTGGATTAAATGAATTGGCAATAAAGCATAATGTCATATATTCTATAGCTTCAAGATGTGGAGTATTTGCTAAAACGGATATTCAATCTTTAATCAACCAGGGGGCTTCAAAGGAAGATATTGCAGCTTCTGTATTTCAATCTGTAGTAAATCAAACCATATCAACTTTGGCTTGTGGAAGACCTATTAGGGGCAATGTAGCTTTCCTTGGTGGACCTCTTCACTTCCTATCGGGATTAAGGGATAGGTTTATAGAAACTCTAGGTTTGAAAGATGAAGAAGTGATATTCCCAAAGGATTCTCAATTGTTTGTGGCTATAGGTGCAGCAGTGGCTTCAGTGAAAGAAAAAACCATTAGTTTCAGAGAGTTAAAAAACAGGTTGACAGATAGGAAAGAACCTATTGAATCGGAAATGAAAGGTTTAAGGCCGTTGTTTGTAGACGAGGATGAATTGGAACAGTTTAGAAAAAATCATATAACTTACAAGATGCTATATAAAGATATAACCAATAACAACAAGAAAGTTTTCCTGGGTATTGATGCAGGTTCTACTACTACAAAAGCTATTCTTATAGATGAGGACAACAATATATTGTATGATTATTATGGCAATAACAAAGGGAGACCTTTGGATTTGGTAATTGAAATAGTTAAGGAAATATATGATAGGTTGCCAAAAGGCCAAAAGATTGCCTATTCTGCAGTTACTGGCTATGGGGAAGATTTTATGAAGGCTGCATTGAATATCGATATAGGTGAAGTAGAGACCATGGCCCATTACAAAGCTGCTCAGTTTTTCCAGCCGGAAGTAGATTTTATTCTGGATATTGGTGGGCAGGATATGAAATGTATGAGAATTAAAGATGGAGTGATAGATAGTATACTCTTAAATGAGGCGTGTTCCTCAGGGTGTGGTTCATTTTTGGAGACCTTTGCCCATTCGTTAAATATGTCTGTAGAGGACTTTTTAAACGAAGGTCTTTTAGCCAAAAATCCAGTAGATTTAGGATCCCGTTGTACTGTATTCATGAATTCTAAGGTAAAACAAGCACAAAAGGAAGGCTATACTGTGGGAGATATTGCAGCTGGCCTTTCATATTCGGTAATAAAGAATGCATTACAAAAAGTAATAAAAATAAGAGACCCTAAAGAGTTAGGGAAAAACATTGTGGTTCAGGGCGGTACTTTCTATGGAGATGCTATTCTTAGAAGCTTTGAATTGGTATCTGAAAGAAAGGTTATAAGGCCGGATATCCCTGGGCTAATGGGAGCTTTGGGGGCAGCTTTAATAGCTAAGGAAAGGTATGAAGAAGGAAAAGAATCTACCATCCTTAGAAAAGAGGAGCTAGTAGACTTTAGCTATTCTACAAGAAGAGGTAGATGTGGCAGATGTGGCAACAATTGTTTGTTGAATATAAATATATTTTCTGATGGGAAAAAATATATAACAGGTAATAGGTGTGAGAAAGGTACTGGAATAGAAAAAGGGAAAAACAATATTCCCAATCTATATGAATATAAATACAATAGGACTTTTGACTATACCCCGTTGGATATTGAAAAGGCTAAAAGAGGAAGAGTGGGAATACCCAGAGTATTGAATATTTATGAAAACTATCCGTTTTGGCATACATTCTTTACTGATTTGGGTTTTAGGGTAGAACTATCCTCGGATTCCACTAGGGATACTTATGAAAAAGGGATTAGCTCTATACCAAGTGAAACAGCATGTTACCCAGCGAAGATGTCCCATGGACATATTATGGATCTAATAGAAAAGGATGTTAAGTTCATATTTTATCCTGCGGTATTTTATGAGAATCAAGAGGATGATGATTCAGATAATCATTTGAATTGTCCTGTAGTGGCAGGCTATTCAGAAGTTATAAAACACAATGTGGAAGAATTGAATAGAGAAGATATATTATTTTTAAACCCTTTTATCTCTATGGACAATAAAAGAGGATTAACAAAAAGGCTTAGAGATGAGTTGGCTCCATTTTCTATACCCTATGATGAAATAAAAAGAGCAGTTGATAAAGCTTGGAATGAGGCAGATAGATATAAAAGAGATATGGAGCGAAAGGGAGAAGAAGCTTTAAAGATAATAGAAGAAGAAGGATTAAAGGGGATAGTACTAGCGGGAAGACCGTACCATATAGATCCTGCTATAAATCATGGTATACCTGAATTAATAACCTCTTTGAATATGGCTGTTTTGACAGAGGATTCTATAGCTCACTTAACTAAGACTGATAGACCTTTAAGGGTTTTAGATCAGTGGACCTATCATTCTAGACTATATAGAGCGGCAACTTTTGTATCTCAGCAGCAAAATCTGGAGCTTATTCAATTAAATTCCTTTGGGTGTGGATTAGACGCAGTTACCACAGATCAAGTGGAGGAAATCCTTCATAATTATGGAAAGATATATACTGTACTTAAAATAGATGAGGTTAGTAATTTAGGAGCTGCAAAGATTAGGATACGATCCTTGAATGCAGCCTTAAAGGAAAGAGAAAAAATAGGTTTTGAACTAGGGAAAAAAGCTGAGCCAGAAAAAAGAATTATCTTTACTAAAGAAATGAGGAAGAAACATACCATATTAGTACCTCAAATGGCACCCATTCATTTCCATATATTAGAGGCAGCTTTAAACACTTGTGGGTATAAACTTGAATTTTTACCCTCTGTGGATACTAAGGCTATTGATGAAGGATTAAAATATGTTAATAATGATGCTTGTTATCCATCTATAATAACTGTTGGCCAGTTTATAACTGCATTAAAGTCTGGAAAATATGATTTAAATAATACATCTGTATTGATGAGTCAAACAGGCGGAGTGTGTAGAGCATCTAATTATATTGGTTTTATGCGAAAAGCCTTTAAGGATGCAGGATTTGGGCATATACCAGTTATTGCTACATCCGCCCAAGGCATTGAGACTAATCCAGGATTTAGCTATTCACTAGAGATGGCAAGAAAAGGTGTTATGTCGATACTATATGGAGATCTTCTTATGAGACTTCTATATAGGGTAAGACCTTATGAAAAGATACAAGGTTCTGCAAATATATTATGTAAGAATTGGATGGAAAAGTGTGCAGAATCTGTTAAAATGGGAGACAAAAAAGAGTTTGAAGAAAATGTTTATAAAATGGTAAGGGATTTTGATGAGATAGAGATAGATGAAGATTTGGTAAAACCCAAGGTAGGAATAGTCGGAGAGATCTTAGTGAAATACCATCCTACGGCCAATAACAATATAGTGGATATTTTAGAGGGTGAGGGAGCCGAGGTAGTGGTATCAGACATAACAGATTTTCTATTATATTGCTGTTATAATGCTACCTTTAAGCATAAATATTTATCTAAGGGTATTCTACCTAAAATAGGCGGAGATATTGCCATAAAATATATAGAAAACTATAGGAAGCATATAAGGATGGCTTTAAGGAGTAGTAAAAGATTCCATGAACCATTAACAATATATGAATTAGCTGAAAAGGCTGAGGAATTAGTATCCATAGGTAATCAATATGGAGAGGGCTGGCTATTAACTGGAGAAATGCTAGAACTAATAGAATATGGAGCAGAGAACATAGTATGTGTTCAACCTTTCGGATGTTTGCCAAACCATATAACTGGAAAAGGCATGATAAAGGCAATTAGGGATAAATATCCAAGAGCAAACATAGTACCTATTGATTATGATCCAGGTGCCAGTGAGGTAAACCAATTAAATAGATTAAAACTTATGCTTTCCACAGCTCATGACAATGTAGACGAGAAGAAGGAATCACTATTATCAACTTATGATGGGAAAAACTAATAAATGACCTGAACAGATTTAATACTCTGTTCAGGTTTTAGATTTTTGGACAATTATATGTAACTCCTTTGTAACGACTTTTTAATGAGTTATAGATATATTATATATAGGAGATTATATTATAGGAGAAATTAATGGAGAAAGGGTGCTAATATGAAAATTAAAACCATAGGTTTTTTACTTGCAATAGGGATAATTCTAATTGGCTCTCCTGTAGGATGTAAATCAAAAAAAGTAGAGTTAAAAGATGAACATTTTTTTGATATAGAATCAGAAGAGGAATCTTCGGTAAATCAGGTGGAAAAAACTATCTATGATACTAAAAAGGGTACTATGACTGATTACAATAATATAGTAAAAGGTGATAATGAACCTTTTGTCCTAGTAAAGTTTATAGATGAAAATATAAAGGGAGTAACAGAAGAAGAAGCTATAGAAATGATTATGAGACTAGAAGAAATTCAGGAAGGATATAAAGAGCTCTATACAGACGAACTATTTACAGAAGGTTATCAAATGGAGTTATTGAGGCTAAGTGAAGTTGTCCAACCAAATAATTTATTATTTGATGAAGAGAATATAGAAGAAATAAAAAATGGTGACTTGAAAGAATTGGTACAAAAATTGATAGATGGAAAGTACAAATTGATAAATATAGAGGGTGGATTCTATCCAATTATAGATTATGAAGCATTAAAAGACTATGATGAATATATATCGGAGGAAATAAGGGACTATATCCATATAAGGTCTATGGATTCAAACAAACCTACAGCACTGGATGCTGAACTAAGGATAACATTTGATGAGTTATCGGAAAGACTTATTGAAACAGAAAACTATATTCTAAAGTATCCGTCCGGGAAAAAATATGAGGAATTGCTAAGATTATATGGAACGTATCTAGGCTTTTACATTGGTGGTTTAGACAATAGTCCTATATATGACCATGAAACAAAAATAATAACTGATGATGTTTTGAATAGTTATAAAAAGATTATAAGAGGGAAAGATACAAAAACATCCCAAGTGGTAACTAAATATATGGCTATTATAGATGAAAATGAGAACAAGATTGATGGCAGTGTATTAGCCGAGGGATTGAACCTTAAAAATCAGGTTATAGATGAATTAAAAAAATAAAAAAAGATTACTTAGGCATGGTTCTTTGCTCTTTAACATACTGAACTATGCCTTATTCTTTGTTATTATGGATATACTATATAGAACTATCAATTGGGTATAGAATTAGTAATGGGGTGAAAAGATGAAATTGAATAGAGACTTTTATAGCAGGGATACCATAACCGTAGCAAAGGAATTGCTAGGTAAGATATTAGTGCATAATGTGAATGGAAATGTATTAAAAGGAAAGATTGTGGAAACGGAAGCTTATCTAGGACTTCAGGACAAGGCGGCTCATTCCTATGGAGGAAGGAAAACCAAAAGGGTAGAGACCATGTATGGTCCTCCGGGGACTGCCTATGTATATCTAATATATGGGATATATTACTGTTTTAATATACTTACGGTTAAAGAAGGGGTACTTATAAGAGGAATAGAACCCTTAGAAGGTGTAGACCAGATGGCAATTAATCGATTTGAAAAATCTTTTAAAAGTCTAACAAAAAATCAAAAGAAAAATTTAACTAATGGTCCTGGAAAATTATCCATAGCATTTCAGATAGACAAAACTTTGAATGCAGTAGATCTTTGTGGTGATATATTATATTTGGAAAATGGAGTAGAAGAAGAAATTAATATTATAGAGACTACAAGAATAGGCATAGACTATGCAGAAGAGGCTAGGTATTTTCCTTACAGGTATTATATTAAGGGAAATGCGTATGTATCTAAAGTATAGACTTTATTTAATTGCAAAAGGCTTTAACATCTAGTATTATTTAGATTATATGAATATAGGAGGATATTGAGGTCTATGGAGAAAGATATAATAAGGAAGGACAGAAAAAAGGAACATATTGAACACTATTTAAAATCAACGTATAGAAACTATACCCTGTTTGAAGATATATATATAGAGCACAATTCATTGCCAGAACTAAACTTTGCCGAAATTGATACAAGAACTAACTTTTTAGGCAAGGTTGTCGAATATCCTATAATGATAAATGCTATGACAGGAGGAACAGAATTTTCCCGGGAAATAAATAGAGAATTGTCAAAAATAGCGAAGAAATACAATATTCCTATGGCAGTAGGTTCTCAAACTATAGCATTGAAAAACAAAGATAGCCATAAGTCCTTTAAAATAGTAAGAGAAACCATAGGAAATAATGGGGTTATAATAGCTAATTTAAGCGGATACGCATCCGTAGAGGAAGCAAAATACGCTATGGACATATTAGATGCAGATGGTATTCAACTCCACTTAAACCCAGCCCAAGAATTGGTTATGAGAGAAGGAGATAGGGATTTCAAAGGTATTTTAGAGAATATTGCTAATATGATTACTAGTGTAGAAAAGCCAGTCATAGTAAAAGAAGTAGGTTTTGGCATATCAAGAGATGTGGTCCAGAGACTACATAAAGTAGGGGTAAGATATGTGGATATATCCGGAAAGGGTGGCACCAATTTCATAGAAATTGAAGACGGAAGAAATGATGAAATGGATTTTAGTGATATTTATTCCTGGGGTATTCCAACAGCCTTAAGCTTGATTCAATGTAAGGATATTGGGGAAGATTTAAAAATCATATCTAGTGGCGGCATAAAAACTAGTCTAGACATACTAAAATCTTTAATTTTAGGTGCCCATATGGTAGGTATAGGAGGTATGATTTTAAGAAAGCTAATAGAAGATGGATACGAAGTGGCAGATAAATATATGGAAGGTTTAATATATAAATTGAAGGTATTGATGGCTTTGACGGGAAGTAAAAATATAGAAGAATTAAAAAACACTCCCTATAAGATTAAAGGGGTATTGAAGGATTTAGTTGAATAGAGAATAAATAGTGGGGAGAGGTAAAAAAGGTTCTTTGAATAATATAATATTAAAGGAAGTGTTCCAGTGAAAACAAAAATTATAAGATTATTAAAAAATAGCGATGGTTTTTTATCTGGAGAAAATATTAGCGATGAATTTGGTGTAAGTCGATCGGCCATATGGAAATATATGAATACTTTAAAAGAAGAAGGATATAAAATTGAATCAGTACCTAGAAAAGGATATAGGCTCATATCTTCTCCAGATATACTTACCCTTGAGGAAGTAGAAGAATATATGAATACAAATTTTATAGGTAGAAATATACACTATTTTAATAGTCTTTCATCCACAAATACAAAGGCAAAAGGAATTGCTATACAGGCAAAGGAAGGTACTATAATAGTAGCCGAAGAGCAGATCCGTGGCAAGGGAAGGCTGGGAAGGAGTTGGACATCTCCTAAGGGTAAAGGCATATGGATGAGTATTATATTGAAGCCGAGGGTTGATCCTGCAAAGGTTGCTAAAATAACCTTAATAGGAGCGGCAGCGGTAAATCAAGGATTAAAGGATATTGGAATCAAATCGTATATAAAATGGCCAAACGATATAATCATAGATGGTAAAAAAGTATGTGGTATTTTAACTGAGATGAGCTGTGAGTTAAATATGATAAACTATGTAATTATGGGCATAGGTATAAATGTGAATTTAGGTAGAGAAGATTTTGATGATGAATTAATAGACAAAGCCACATCTTTAAAGGAAGTTGTAGGCGAAGAAATAGATAGAAAGAAATTATTAGCATATGTTTTAAACCATTTTGAAGAATTATATATTCCATTTAAAGAAAGTGGAGATATATCTAAAACCATTCAAGTATGTAGACGAGAATCAATTCTAATAGGCAAAGAAGTTCGAATAATAAATGGAGATACAGAAAAAAGTGGAAAGGTATTGGGTATAGATAACGAAGGTCAGCTGATAGTTGAGCATGGGGATGGTAGCATAGAAGAATTATTTTCAGGTGAAGTGTCTATTCGTGGGATGGAAGGATATCTATAGTTGGCTAGTAGATGGGTTTTGATCAATATAGCCTAATATTTTTATACCCTAGCAATTTTTATTCTTCTTAATACCCTAAATGCCACTAAAGATGAAACTATAGCTTTCACTATATCCCCTGGTAGAAAAACTAAGCATCCAGTTTTTATAGCCATAGAAAAGGAAAGAGCTTTATTCATTACATTATTAAAAATCAAATACATATATGGGATACCGAATAAATATATAATAAAAGTTCCCGCTAAAGTAGCAAAAAATATCCTTTTAAGACTAACAAACTCTTCTTCGTGTGTAATCTTACCTACCACAAAAGCTGCAAAGATAAATCCAATCAAAAATCCAAAGCTTGGCTTAAGCATAGCCTGAGGTCCACCGGAAAATCCAGCAAAAATCCTCACCCCAGAAAGCCCTAATAAAATGTAGATTAGCTGAGATAGACTACCTAGTTTAGGGCCAAGTAACAGTCCTGCCAACAAAGCAAACATACTCTGCAAGGTAATAGGTACATCTCCAATGGGTATGCTTAAAAAGGCTCCAATAGCTGTTAAGGCTGTAAATAAAGATACTAAAATCATTTCTTTTATAGATAATTTCATCTAATCACTCCCTTATGCAGACTAAATATTAAATCAGATTGACAATTATATTTTAAACAATTTCAACATGAATGTCAACCAATATAATAAAATGGTTGACAAAGTAGCCGATTATATCTTTCAAAATAAATTAATGGAACTATTGACAAACTGATTAAGAAAAACTATACTGTATATAGATAACATAAACACTATATACACATTTAACACCATATACTTTTATTTAGGAGGATGTTTATGAAGATTATAGTATCTAATTCTTCAAATGAGCCCATATATGAGCAGATATCAAAGCAAATCAAAGGAATGATTCTAAAAGGAGAATTAGTAGAAGGGGATGTATTGCCCTCTATTAGAAGATTAGCAAAAGATCTTCAGATATCTGTTATTACCACTAAAAGGGCTTATGATGAATTGGAAAAGGAAGGATTTATTGAGACTATGCAAGGTAAGGGTTCTTACGTTGCAGGACAAAATAAGGAGCTTATGAGAGAGAAAAAGCTTAGGATTATAGAAGAAAAACTATTGGAAGTAGTAGAAGAGAGTAAATTACTAGGACTGAACTATGAAGAAATAAAAGAAATATTGAGAATTCTATTTAAGGAGGCATAGATATGGATTATATTTTAGAGGTAAGCAATTTAAGAAAAGAATTTAAAGATTTTACCCTAAATGATATTAGCTTTAGATTAGAGCCAGGATATATTATGGGATTTATAGGACCAAATGGGGCAGGAAAAAGTACTACTATAAAACTTATAATGAATTTACTAAAGAAGAACAGTGGAGAGATAAAGGTATTTGGTAAGGACCACATAAAATATGAAAAGGAAATAAAGGATAGGATAGGTTTTGTATATGATGAAAATTATTATTATGAGGATCTGACCATCAGCAAAATGAAAAACATAGTAGCATCCTTCTATTCAAAATGGGATGACCATAGGTTTAATTACTATATAGATAAATTCGACTTGAATCCAAAAGCAAAGATTAAAACTTTATCCAAAGGTATGAAGATGAAGTTTTCGTTGGCAATAGCATTATCCCATAATGCAGAATTAATTATAATGGATGAGCCTACTTCAGGTCTAGACCCAGTATTTAGAAGGGAAATACTAGAGATTTTATATGATATAATTCAGGACGAAAATAAGAGCATATTCTTTTCTACTCATATAACTACGGATTTAGAAAAGATTGCAGATTATATAACCTTCATCAATAAAGGGGAGATAGTATTTTCTGAGTCTAAAGATAAGGTATTGGAAAATTACGCTATAGTAAAGGGTGGAACTAATCTACTGAATAGAGATGTAAGAAAGAAATTTATAGGTCTAAGAGAGACTCCTGTTGGCTTTGAAGGTTTGACGAATAGTGTAGATCATATGAAGAAAACCTTTGGTAACCAGATATTGATAGAAAAAGCTAGCTTAGAAGATATCATGGTTTATAGTGTAAGGGGGTAGAGTGATGCTTAGAATTATAAATAAGGATTTAACATTGATGTTTTCAAATAATATGCAAAAGATTGTAATGCTCATTATAGTGCCTATGTTTTTGGTGATTATAGAGGCTCAGCATATGGATTGGCTATATTTTCTAATTCTTGTTAGCACAACTTATATATTAATTATGACGCCCTTTTCTTTCGATATCACCAATAAAACTACTAGTATGATAAATTCATTTCCCATAAAAAGGAAGGAGATTGTCATTTATAGATATCTGTCTGTATTCGTATATATATTGATAGCAATTGTGTATGCTGGGGTTTATTTGTGGATAATCAATAAAAGTGGTTTAATAAATGTGGATTATTTTAATATATCCATGATTAAAAGGGCTATTCCCTATATTATGATGATAGTCAGTATAATGTTTCCAGCAAATTTTAGATTTGAGCCTAGATTAGCTCAAATAATAAATGCTTTTCTTTATTCAGGAACTATAGTATTTGCATTCAATCTAGCTCAAAGGAGCATAGGGGTGTCTTCAGATATAATTGTAAAACTATTAGGAAGTTCTAATTTCATTATAATAGCTATTATAGTTTATATACTATCTATGATCTTATCTATACGATTATATGAACATAAGGATTTATAGGAGGTGATAAGATGTTTAATTTAGTAATAAAGGACTTAAAACTTTCGGTCATGATGAGTATTTTTGGCTTTTTCTTTCCCGTATTTACATCTCTAGCAGGACTTAAAACCAGTATGCCAGCATTTCAAGTAAATATAATGTATGTATTGGCTATATTCATGATAACCTATTTTTCAATTATGTATTCTAATGGATATGATCAGAAAAACAAATCCGATATAATTTTAAATAGTTTTCCAATCAATAAGAAGGATATAGTAAGGGGCAAATATTTGCTACTACTAATATTTTCCATAATCTATTCTATATCTGTCATAGCAATAACTAATGTTTTCATTTTACTAGGCATTGGAAAAGGTGGTCAACCAGCAGATATTTGGGATGTAATTTTTGCTATTAATTTGCTTTTTATATTTTATTCTATATATTATCCTATATATTTTAAATCTGAAAATGGATTGGCGACATTTAATCAATTGGTCTATATGTTAATTATCTTAACTCCTGCAATATTAAATAGATTTGGGAAAATGCTAGTAGGGACCAAGGTGGTCAATGTGTTAATGCAAATGAATATTAGGAAAATCAATATAAGTTTGCTAATACTTTCCATTATAATTTATTATATATCATTACAAATATCTAAGATTATATATGGGAATAAAGAATTTTAATGATTTAGTTAACCAAACAATAGGCAAGAAAGATAGCAGGCCAAAAGCAATAAGCTGGATTCCGGACAAGAGAACCGTCCCCTTGTCCGGGATGATATCAGTACCAATTAAATAAACAACTGAATATTTGATTCCATAGCATCTTTTAAATAATCTTCAGCTGTAACTATACTAACTTCTTTAATAAGTTCTTCTTCATCAAATCCCATGACTTCACAAGAAAGTTTACAAGCTTCCAGGGTTACACCTTTGTTTATTGCTCCGTTTAAAAAGTCACTTAAAGTAGGGGTATCGGTTTCTTCCATCATATCTGTTAACATCTTTTTTCCTATTCCTGCAAAGTTCATCTTAGACAGTGGGAGATTTTCTATATATCTAGGTGTCATATTTGCAAACATCTTTTCATAGGTAGTCTTATCCTGTTTAGACATACTCTCAGGATCTCTTACTAAAAGAAGACCCCAAAAAGCGAAGAACATAGTTACATCAATATCTATTTCCTTAGCGGAATTGGCAAGGATAAGAGCAGCTAAGGCTTTGTCATATTCTCCACTGAACATAAGTATATTCATCTTTTTATTCATAAAAACCCTCCTCTATATTATTGTGATTAGAAAGAGGGTTTTCTATACTTTAAATGATAATATTCGATATTATTTCCTATGCGCTTTAACAAATCTATAAAGTTGTCGATTTCCTTATGATTATTATAGAGGCCATAGCTTATTCTGACCGTACCAGGCCTAGGGAAATCTTCATTTTCCTTGTATTTATCTATATTATCCATTGATATGTTAAGTAATTTTTGAATATAAGGCTGGGCACAAAAACATCCATTTCGCACCGCAATACCTTCCTCAAGGGCAAGAGCTATTGCCACGGTTTCGTGATACAATCCTTGGATATTGAAAGATAAGATAGACACCTTATTTTCTATATCCTCATCATCGTACAATATTAGATTAGGTACTGTCTTTATATTTTCAAGGGTGTATCTAGTCAAGTCTTTTTCATACTTAGATATCTTTTCCATGTTCAACCTTTGTAATGTATTGATACTTTCAATCAGAGCGATTACTCCTAAAAGATTTGGCGTTCCTGCTTCCTCCCTATAAGGGGGTGGAAGCCATCGGACTTCTTTTGGTGTCACTAGGTCTACTGTACCTCCACCTATATATTCAGATATTCCCTTTTCAAACTTATTTTTGGGAGCTATCAATACTCCAGTACCAAAAGGAGCATACATTTTATGGCCAGAAAAAACAATATAGTCAATATGTTGCGGATGACCTACTGGTTTAAGGTCTACTGGATGATGAGGAATTAGTTGAGCTCCGTCGACCAATATTTTACTACCATATCTATGAGCTAATTCTGCCATTTCATGTATTGGGTTAATATATCCTGTGACATTGGAGGCACCAGTCACTGTTAATAGCTTTACCTTACCTTTATATTTTTTTAATAGATATTCTAAATGTTCCAATGATAATCTTCCGCTATTATCTAAATCAACATAATCTGTATTATATCTGTACCTCCAAGGTAGATCATTAGAGTGATGTTCCATATAGGTTGAAAGCACTATATCATCTTGTATTTCGTCCATAAGCCTATAGGAAAGTTTATTTATAGCTTGAGTGGTATTTTGAAGAAATATGACTGTATGATAACTAGGGTCCCCTTTCACAAAATCCAATACTATATTTCTAGCCTGTTCATACAATTGGGTTGATAATATGGATTTATAGCCAGTACCCCTATGGACAGAAGAGTAATAGGGACAGAAATCGTTAATTTTATCCATCACGGAGATAAAAGGAGGAGTTGTAGCTGCATTATCAAAATTTATATATGGTACCTTACTTTCATCTGCTAGAGGAACCAAAGTATTTACTCCATAAACCAAGTTTTTATACATAAAATCACCTGTATTATAAGTAGTAATATCATTATATTAATGTAAAAAGAAAGGGTTACTGATTAATATGTTTAAATTAACAGGAAATCTATTTAAATATGTAATATAATAAATATAATGGGAATAGAAAGGGGTGAATGTTTAAAGTCCTAAGAAGTATTAATTAGTAGATCTGTTCCAACTTGATGATTGGAGGGGATTATTTAATGAGATTTTTTTTAGTAGATCAAAATATAGATGTGATTTATAAGTTAACAAAAATAATAGAAGATAAAGAGCTAGGAGAAGTAATCGGGGAAGAAACCGATGGAAAAGTGGCTTTGACCAGGATAAAGGCCACTGTACCGGATATTGTGATACTAAATCTAGAAATACCAAATATAGATGGATTAACTATTGTAGAATGTTTATGTTAATCTAAAAGTAGGCCACCATTTCAGTTGAAAACTGGTCCACCTTTAAAATATAATACCCCTATGAATAACTTTTTAGGGGGAGATGGAAGGTGATAAGACTGGACCAAAAAGCAG
>JAAYRD010000167.1 GCA_012518955.1 Tissierellia bacterium
AATAAATTTACCTCTTCCTATTATGCATTAGCTTTAGATAATATATTGTCTCCTAATAGCCTTTGGGCATTTTCTCCGAATATCTTATATTGATCCTCCAAGCTTAATCCAGAATCCTCCACATCTTTAATATATTGATCCATTGGAATTAATGGATAATCTGTTGCAAATAGTATTTTATCCAATAAGCCCATTTCCTTAGCCACCCTGTATATAGCCTTATCGTATAAAAAGGGAGTTGCTGCTATATCATAATATACGTTTTTATTCTGAGCCCTTATTTCTGGCATCATTTCATAGAATATAAGGCCACCACCCCAATGAGCAAATATTACTTTTAAATCTGGGAAATTGGCAGCAAATTCAGAGGCTTTAACTGGTGTAGTATCAGTCTTTCCAGCATAATAATGGCCTACTGGTTCATTTACATGGAGCATTACTGGTAAATCCCTTTCTATGGACAGATGGGCTAAATTTTTCATTTCTACTGGATTGGTAATATCAAATTCCTGGCCATAGGGGAATAGTTCCCCCACTCCACATAGACCTTTATCCATACATCTATCCATTTCCTTTTCCAAATCCTTGGATTTAGGCATAATGGACATATAGCCTATAAGCTTATCTGGATATTTTTTAACCGATTCTATTACATAATCATTTACATATTTACAAAGACCCATATCCTTAAATCCAAAACCGAATATAACAGCCTTATCCACCCTGGTTCTATCCAGTTCCTCCACTATATCCTCAGCAGTAGCAAATTTATTTACAGGACTTTCACTTAATAGTTTAAAATAATCTTCCTTTTCAGCAATCCTTCTCCAATCCTTAATAATATCCGGTGGTGTTATGTGCACATGGTAATCTATTATCAATAAAATTCCTCCTATTCTTATTTCATATTAATGGATTATATTCAATATAAATTGCTATCCTCAATTGGCAATATCTTTTGATTATATATATATCTTAAAAATATTATACTCAGTACCAAGGACATGATCTCAGCTATTGGGAATGACCACCATATTCGGTTTACATTTCCCAATAAGGATAATAAATAGGCAGCGGGTAGCAATACCACTAATTGTCTTGAAATAGCATTAGTTAAGCTTAATACCCCATTACCTAAGGCCTGATATACAGAACTGGCCACAATACTGAAGCCTGCAAATAGATAGCCTAAGCTAATAATACGCAAAGCTGGTACACCAATGCTCAACATATTTTTCGATGCATTAAAAAGTGCCAATATCTTTTCAGGGAAAAGCTGGATCATTACTATACCAAAAGTCATAATCCCAAGGCCATATAACATACTCAATTTAATGGTCTCAATAAGTCGCTCCTTCTCCCTTGCTCCATAATTATAGGCAATAATAGGAACCATACCATTGGTCAAACCAAAAACAGGCATGAATATAAAGCTTTGCAATTTAAAGTACACTCCAAGTACAGCAATAGCTGTGGAAGAAAACTTCTTCAAAATATTGTTTAATCCGTAGGTAGTAACAGATGTGATAGACATCATTATAATAGACGGAATACCTATGGCATAGATACTTTTAATAATTTCTAGATTGGGCTTGAAGCCTTTCATATTTATCTCAATCTCCTTGTTTACTTTAAGGTTGAAGATAATCGCAAGTATGGCCGCCACTATCTGACCAATAACTGTAGCTATAGCCGCTCCTGCCGTTCCCATTCGAGGCATTCCAAAGAGTCCAAATATTAATATAGGATCCAAAATTATATTGATAATAGCACCTGTGCTTTGAGTTATCATGGTATAAATTGTCTTGCCTGTCGATTGTAATAATCGTTCAAATACAATTTGAAGAAACTTTCCAATGGACCCTATACAAATTATACTTAAATAGGCAACTCCATATTCGATAATTTGTGCATCATTGGTTTGAAATCTAAAATAAGCTTTTGAAAATAAAAGACCTAGTATTGAAAACACTACATAACTAAATACCCCTAATAAAACTGCATTGCTGGCTAAATCATTGACCTTTTTAAAATCCTTTTCCCCAAGAGCCCTGGAAAGAAGTGCATTAGTTCCCACTCCAGTTCCTACAGCAATGGCTATCATAAGGTTTTGCACAGGAAAAGCTAAAGAAACTGCAGTCAATGCATTTTCACTGATTTGAGCTACAAATATACTATCTACTACATTGTAAAGGGCTTGCACCAACATGGATATCATGATGGGCAATGACATATTTATTAAAAGTTTTTTAATGGGCATAGTACCCATTTTGTTTTCATTCGCTTCCAAGATTTACCCTCCTCAATATATTATAATTAAACTTTGTTTAAAATTTGATATCTTCATATCCACTTTCACATTCTTCTATATTATAACATAATCATATTTTGCTTTTTGGATAAGCTAAAATTGGAATAATTACCCTTTTTTAGTTGAAAGTTGAGGGTTTATAGTTATGGAATAGCTTTTAATTGTTTCCATATTATCAGTAAAATAAAAAGCTGGAGAATATCTCTCCAGCTTTTTATATTTCTAGCTTTTAACTTTTCACTTTTAACTCTTAACTGTTCCTCAATTATCTTAATAATTGTAATACAGTTTGAGGTGCTTGGTTTGCTTGAGCCAACATAGCTGTTGAAGCTTGTTGTAATATATTTTGCTTTGTGAATTCCATCATTTCTTTTGCCATATCTACATCCCTTATTCTACTTTCTGCAGCTTGTAGGTTTTCAGATGCATTGTCTAAGTTTTTAATTGTATGTTCTAACCTATTTTGATTTGCTCCTAGATTAGAGCGTGCAGCAGAAACTTTGCCAATTGCCACATCTACTTTAGCTATTTCAGTATCGAAATCAAAGTCATCAGCAGTAACATCTATATCTTTGACAGTTAAATGCGTGGCACTAAATCCTTCGCTGTCTTCACCTGAGTTAATAGTTAAATTATGTTGTTGACCTGCATTTGCACCAATTTGAAAATCACTTGAAAAAGTACCATCTAATAAATTTTTTTCGTTAAATTGAGTACGTTCAGCTATACCATCTAACTCGTTATTTAACTCATCTATCTCATCTTGGATAGCCTGTAGGTCGTCCGCTTCAAGAGTACCTGCATTGCCTGCTTGTACAAGAAGTTCACGTTGTCTTTGAAGGATTGCATGGGTTTCGTTTAATGCACCTTCTGCTGTTTGAATTAATGAAATCCCGTCCTGAGCATTTCTGCTTGCTTGGTTAAGTCCTCTGATTTGACCTCTCATCTTTTCTGAGATGGATAATCCTGCTGCGTCATCTCCTGCTCTGTTAATTCTAAATCCTGATGATAGCTTTTCTATGGACTTAGCTCCTGCATTCGTATTGATTCCTAGTTGTCTATGAGTATTCATAGCCATCATGTTGTTATTAATTCTCATTATATGTTCCTCCTTGAAATTTTATATTTGGCATCCTTGCCTAAAATTTAACCTTTGGCCAAAGGTTTTTTATCTTTCATTATTATTATCGGATACTTGTCGAATAACTTTAGGGTTTTTATCAGAATATTTTTCTTTTATTTCTATAAATTCATCTAAATTGTCGAATAGTATATCTACTAGATCTGGATCAAAGTGTTTGCCCCGTTCTTGGTGGAAGTAGTTTAGTATATCTTCTGTTGCCCAGCCTTTTTTATATACTCTCTGGGACCCTAGGGCATCGAATACATCTGCTATACTGACAATACGACCAAAGATATGAATTTCCTTTCCCTTCAACCCTCGAGGATAGCCTTTTCCGTCATATCTTTCATGGTGCTCATGGGCTATTATGGCTGCCGATTTTAACACTTCTCTATTGGATCTTTTTAATAGATTATAGCCAATAGTTGTATGAGTTTTTATGGTTTCGAATTCTTCGGAAGAAAGCCTTCCTGGTTTCATCAATATGCTATCTGGAATAGCTACCTTCCCTACATCGTGGATAGGCGCTGCCATTGTGATTAATCTGGTGTCTCTTTTGGATAGTCCGTATTTTTCTGCCAATATCTTGCTATACATTGAGACCCTTTTTACATGGTTTCCTGTCTCTTCAGATCTAGCTTCCGTTACCTCTCCCAATGTATATAATACCTCCCTTTGGGTTTCTTCTATTTCTCTATTTAGGCATAGGCTTTCGAAGGCAGCAGATATGTTTTTATGGAATACATCCAGTAGTTTTATATCTATATGATTTATTTCCCCTTTTGTTTCAATAAATACTATTCCTTCTATTCCGCTGGAGCTACCATAATAGGCAACATATCTATCCTTTAATATAATTTGGTCTTTTTTTATATAGGCCTTTTGAAATATATCAAAGTCCTTCCCCAATAAAACTTTGCTTATACAATTGTCGGTACAGTCCTTATACTTTCCAAATCCAGCTGTCACCAAAAAATCTTTTTCGTCTAAGGATTTAATAGCTGATATACCATTGATATTGCATTCATCATCTTCTGTACATAGATTTATAATGGTGCTAATATGACAGAATACTGATTTCATAAACCCTTTTATAGAATGAACTTCAATTAGATTTGTTGACGATGATGCTATTTGCTCCATTGCCTTTTTATTATTATTAATATGTATAATATCCCTATAGGATTTAATAGCAGGAATCACTATAGTTAAAAACTTCTCAGATAATACTGATGTCTTTTGCTCATATCCATTTATATCATAGTTTAACATGGTTTCCTTTTTGAGCTTGTTGCTTTTTATATTGGTTATTATAACTATTCTAGTTACTGAATTACCCATTACTTCCCTTATGTCCTTTATTATCTTGAGACCGTGGCTATCATCATCAGTAAAAGGGTCCACTATTATCAATGCTACACCCTTATTCTGAGATAGAATCTCCAAAGCCTCAGCACTAGAATAAGCACTAAGTATGCGGAAAGATTTGTTTTGAAACTTAATATCTTTGACCATTTCTCTAGCCATTATATGGGTAAAGTTATCTCTATCTATTATTAAAATTTTCCAACAATTATGGCTATTAAACCAGCCTTTGCCATCTTCCTTTCCCACCATATTACAGCCCCCTAATCTATTTTTTTGTCTTGAAAAGTTGATTCATTACTTCAATATTTGGTTTCAATTTTGCCGCCTCTATATTTTCTTCCTGTATGGATTTATATAGTTCTTGTCTAAAAATATCCATATCCCTTGGGGCATCTATTCCAATACTTACCCTCCCGTCTTCAATGGCTAATATTTTTACCTCTATATTGCCATCTATGATTATGGATTCACCTTTTTTTCTAGATAATATTAGCATATCTACACACCCCTATCTTCTATATTTTCCTCTTGAGAGAAAATATAGTGTTTCGTAGAATATCTATTATCATCTAATATTATCTGTTTGCCTAACTTTTTATTTATATTGATTACTATAGGCCCTAATAGATTGGCAGTCATCTTCTCCATATCCTCAGGAACCACTACTATTGCATATATAGCTACATCCTTTTCATCCTCTATTTCCAATCTATTCCTAACGGTTTTAGATATCCTTATATCGTAATCTGGATATACGATGAAAGGATTGATTATCACAAAGGCTAGATCAGGATTATTTAAGGATTGGAGCCATTGGAATGGATTTTCTGTATCTTCATTGTTTATTATAATAAACTTTTTTTCCTCTTGAAATCCCAACAATCCTTCTGGAAAGTCTAAGATCTTCTGTTCGTCTATTTCTATTTCACCAAAGTTGGTGGTATTAAATTTCATTGGTTGTTTTGCACCTCTTTCCTGAAATGCTTCGAATAAATTTGAAGCTACATTATCTTAAAAATTCAACTAAAGTTGGCTGTATAATCTTAGCTCCTGTCATAAGGCTAGATATATATACATTTTCTGCTGCAGCAATATGCATGGATATTTCAGCTAAATCCACATCTTCATTATAGGATAATAGTTCTGTTACACTTTCAATTTGGACTCCTAGTTTCTTTTCTGTTAACTCTAGTCTATTCATCTTGGCACCCACTTCGGCCCTTACAGATAGAACTTGCTCAAGGCTTGCATCTA
>JAAYRD010000168.1 GCA_012518955.1 Tissierellia bacterium
AGATTAAATTTAATATGACATTATCATAGAATAATCATATTTTTTTCTTAAAACCGTTGACAAAGAACGAATGTTTGTATATAATATAATCAAACACGAACAAATGTTTAGAACTTATGTGCGAGGTGGTTATATGAAAAAAAGATATAGAATAGTGAATAAAAGAAAATTCATTTCTTTTTTAGCACTAATATTAACTATAATTACTATATCTACTATGTTTTTACTTATGAGGGATAATAAGGTCTACAGTTCTACATACGAAGAAAATTATATAAATGTAAAAGTAGAAAAAGGAGATACATTATGGAACATAGCAATAAATTATATGCCGAAAGGATATGATGTAAGAAAGATGGTCTTCGAAATAATAGAATTTAACGATATAGAAGGTGCTAGCATCTATCCTGGTGATTTAATTAAGGTACCCATCAAGTACAACTCAAAATAAAGATTAAGGGAGCTTCCTCGGAAGCTCCCTTAATCTTTATTTAATCTAGGTTTTACATTTGATAATGGATTACTATTAACTGCTTGTCTTAATCTTTCATCATCAATATGAGTATACATCTGGGTAGTTGAAACACTTTCATGTCCAAGTATTTCTTGTAATGCTCTTATATCCACATTACCATGCTTATACATTAGAGTAGCAGCAGTGTGCCTTAATTTATGAGTTGAATAAATAGATGTATCAAATCCAGCTTGTTTAAGATATTTATCTATCATATGTTGTATAGCTCTATTACTCATTCGTTGTTTTCTCATGCTTAAGAATAGAGCTTGGTCATCTAAGGCATCTTTAGGTCTTACATTTATATAGTCATTTATTGCAGATATACAAGATTCATTTAAATAAATAGTTCTTTCTTTATTTCCTTTACCAACAACAGTCAAAGTATCATCTTTGATTTTGTTTAAATTAATACTAGATAACTCTGATAATCTTAATCCACAATTTAAAAATAATATAACTATTGCGTAATCACGTTTTCTAAAGATCTTGTTTTTATTCTTTAGTATAGTATTTAATAATTTTTCACATTCTTCTAAAGTTAGGTATACAGGATGCCTATTATCAGTCTTTGGAAACTCTAATTGGGCTGCAGGATTTTTGGAAATCACGCCAACTTTATTATGAAGATAGTCAAAAAATGATTTCAAGCTAGCTACTTTTCTCGATTTAGCAAAATTACCATTTTCTCGATTTTTGTCAGCGTAAGATATAAAGGCGTGTAAGTCCTGTATGTTGATTTTGCTAATCAACTCCATGCTTATATCATCGATTTGAATCTCCTCAATAGGAGTATTCCTATCTACAAGTTTATATCGAATCTTTAGAAACCTAAAAAAGGTTCTTAAATCAAAGAAATACTCTCTTATAGTGTTTGGAGAAATTCCTTTGATAGTATCCATATAATTCAAATAATCTTCAAGTATTAACGGCATTGCATGCAATTTGACCCCTCTTTTCTATATTTTGTTATAATTAGTCACAAAATATTTATTTTGTGACTAATTATATGTTTCGCCATAAGTTTAAAAAAACCTTTATTTATGACTAAAAAGTTTTCTATATTTTTTTTTATTTTTTATATGTTTTTATATTGTCGTTTTTAAAATTTTCCCAGCTTTAAATAACTTTAAATAACAATGTCATAAAACCATTATAAAATTACTAGCCTAAGATATTCTATTTTTAAAAAGCCCCATTGGTTCCAATTCGTTTTTTATATATCAATAGTCATCCTACTTTAAAACAAATTAATTATAAAATATACTTTTTATAAAACCAGCAAACGCAACCTCTTATTTTGGCCTATATCGACTTTTAAACCACATAGCTATCCAAATGGACTAGAAGGCAGTAATCATTCCTTAAAGGCAACCGTGGAGCCTTAGAGGTTGTTTTTTAATATTTTTATAATTTTTTTAAAAATAACTCAAATAAAGCATAGTTTTTAAATTAAATTCCAGATAAATATTATAGTTGTTTATGTATAAATCCTGTAGATCCAATTTCTAAGAAAGAGTAAGTGGTTTACATAATAAAAATATGCAAACCATCTCTGTTTATTCTTTATTCTAGAACTTATAAAATTAAACTATATATCCCATAAGGAAATTATAACATCTATCTTCCGTTTAATTACTTTCAACTATACTTTTAATTCTTTTAAGACCTTCCTCAATATTTTCCATTGAAGTCGCGTAAGATAGTCTAATATAGTCATCATCTCCAAATCCTATTCCAGGTATAACTGCAACATTACCCTTATCTAGAAGTACCTTAGCAAAATCTAAAGAGTTGTTCACTTTTACACCGTCTAAAATTCTTCCTTTCACTTTGGTAATATTCACCATTATATAAAAGGCTCCTCCAGGCTTTCTACAACTTAAGCCCTCTATTTTATTTATAGTATTTGCCATATAGTTTCTCCGTTTTTCGAAATGTTTTTTCATTTCTAGTACACTGCCTTGATCTCCTAGAAGACCAGCTACACTAGCGTACTGAGAGATAGAACAGGGATTGGAAGTTGTATGACTTTGAAGGTTGCTCATTACTTTCACAATATCTTCATGAGCAGCTGCATAACCTATTCGCCATCCAGTCATTGCATAAGCTTTAGACATACCGTTTATTACAATAGTTAAATTTTTAATATCATCATTAAAAGAAGCAATGCTTTTATGTTTTTCATCATAAGCTAATTGTTCATATATTTCGTCGGAGATTATAAAAATATTATTTTTTACAGCCCAATTAGCAATTTCCTTTAATTCTTTTTCATTATATATGGAACCTGTTGGATTGCTTGGGCTATTTAAAATAACTGCCTTAGTATTATCAGTTAAAACCTTATCCAGATCCGAAACATTGAACTTAAAATCTCTATCTTCCTTCGTATGGATATATACAGGTTTACCACCTGAAATTCTTATTAATTCAGGATAACTTACCCAATAGGGTACTCCGACAATGACCTCATCTCCTGGATTTATAATAGCCATTAATGCGTTATAAATAGAATGTTTAGCTCCACTTGATATAATAATATTACTAGGCGAATATTCAAGGCCATTTTCTTTTTTTAACTTTTCACAAACAGCTTTTTTTAGTTCAATAATTCCTGATGCTGGAGTATATTTTACTAAGCCTTCCTCAATAATTCGAATACCTTCTTGTCTAATGTTTTTAGGTGTAATAAAATCAGGTTCTCCTGCACCAAAACTTATTACATCGATTCCTTCATCTTTCATAGCCTTTGCCCTTGCTGTAATTTCCAACGTTACAGATGGCGATATATTTAATCCTTTTTTCGATAAATCAAACTTCATTTAATAACCCCCATTCAATATTTTTAAATTTACTTACTGATGGCTATTCAATTATCAAAGATGTACTAAAAGTTTATTTTATATATATCCTTTAATACATTTTGAATAATGCTTAGAGAGTCTTGAAAAAGAGATTTGTTTTGCAATAGTATTGTTTGATAATGTTTATAACCATCATCAGTAAGACGATATCTTCTTATAGATCTTTTGTCTGGCTCGTCCCACCATCCAGCAATATATCCTTCTGTCTCTAAATTCCGAAGCAAGGGATATACCATTCCTGGGCTTGGTTCCCATTTTCCATCTAATCTGTTCTTTATTTCTTCTATAATTTCATTTCCATAAAATGTTCTATCTTTTAATAAATGCAATATATAGAGTTTAACAAAAGAGGTTGTGCTGATCTTAGAGGGAAATTGTCTACTTCGTGCACCTTGATAATTTGTCAATTATACCCTTCCTTTCATGGTTGAAATATCGTTTAAATTAATATAATATTTACCCAATGGTGATTCTCCATTAGTTTTATCACCATGGAAGTCTGAACCACCAGTTGTAAATAAATTGTGTTTTTGAGCTAGGTTTAGCATATATAATACATTTTCTTTATTGTGTTTTGGATGTATAGCCTCTAGCCCATCAATTCCCATATTAATACAATAAGCTATTATCCCTTTCTGTTTGAGTATTCCAGGGTGAGCAAGAACAGCTAATCCATTAGATCTATGAATCAAATTAATAGTATCATTTATACTCAATCTATATCTTTCCACATAGGCAGGTTTACCTCTATCAAGGTAAATATTAAATGCTTCCTGAATATTATTAACATAGCCATTTTCTATTAAAGCCCTTGCTATATGAGGTCTTCCAATGTAATCATTATTTGATAAAGTCTGATTAATTTGGTCTAGCGATATATTTATCCCCATATTGTTTAGTTTGTTTATAATATGTACTCCTCTTTTTAATCTAGATTCCCTTAATTTATTGGTGATATTTATTATTTCAGATGATTTATAATCAATAAAATATCCTAATATATGTACTTCTTCATCTTTATGTACGCAACCAAATTCTATACCAGGTATTATAATAAAATCGTTTAGACTTTTGCTAGCTTGAATAGCTGGTTCTATGCCAAATATGGTATCATGATCAGTAATAGCCATACCATTAAGTCCTTTATTAAATGCTAAATATACAGCTTCTTCAGGAGCAAATATCCCATCCGAAAAGTTAGTATGTACATGTAGATCAAAAATCACTTTACCCATCCCCTATTCTATTACTATATATTATATACAAATCATTATAAATTAAAAGGATTAGTATGTATAAAATATGTATAAAAACAATATAAAATAAAAAAACCTGCTATATAAACAGGTTTTTTTATTTTCTTAGACTTATCTTGGTTCAACAATTAGTTTAATTGCCGTTCTTTCCTCGCCATCGATTTCAATGTCTGTAAAGGCAGGTATACATATTAAATCCATTCCACTGGGTGCTACAAATCCTCGTGCTATAGCTACTGCCTTAACTGCTTGATTCAAAGCACCTGCTCCAATAGCTTGGATTTCAGCGTTTCCTTTTTCTCTTAAAACCCCAGCTAGTGCTCCTGCTACAGAATTTGGACTTGATTTTGCTGATACTTTTAATATATCCATTAAAAAATCCCCCTCTATATTATTTTATATGCTTTGTGGTTATAGTATTAATTCTATAGATAACATAAAAACCCTCTTTTATTTCAAAAATAATATAAAAAATATTATTTTTTGTATTATTTAAACATAATAAAATATTTAGGATTATATAAATGCTCTACTTTGCATACTCAATGGCACGAGTTTCTCTAATAACATTTACTTTTATTTGACCAGGGTAATCTAGTTCAGATTCAATTTTCTTTACAATCGCTCTAGCAGTATGAACTATTTGATCGTCTTTGATATTTTCTGGTTTTACCATAATTCTTAGCTCACGTCCTGCTTGTACTGCATAAGATTTTTCTATACCATCGAAGGAATTAGCGATTTCTTCCAGCTTTTCTAACCTTTTAATATATGCCTCTAAAGTTTCCCTTCGGGCTCCTGGTCTTGCTGCAGAAATTGCATCTGCTGCTTGTACTAATACCGCCTCTACTGTTTCTGCTTCCACATCTCCATGATGTGCTGCGATTGCATGTAAAACTTCTTTAGACTCCTTGTATTTCCTGGCTAAATTAACACCAATATCTACATGTGGTCCTTCCACTTCATGATCAACAGCCTTACCTATATCGTGCAATAAACCTGCTCGCTTTGCGATCCTTACATCAGCCCCAAGTTCTGCTGCCATAATACCTGCAAGATGAGCAACCTCAATAGAATGTTTAAGCACATTTTGTCCATAGCTTGTTCTGTATTTTAATCTACCTAATAATTTAATTAACTCTGAGTGAAGCCCATGAATTTCAGTTTCAAAAGCTGCTTGTTCTCCCTCTTCTCTTATAATGTTGTCTACCTCTTTTTTAGCTTTTTCAACCATTTCCTCAATTCGTGCTGGATGAATTCTTCCATCTACTATTAATTTTTCAAGAGCAAGTCTTGCAACTTCCCTTCTTATAGGATCAAAGCCAGATAAAACTACAGCCTCTGGAGTATCATCTATAATTAAATCAATACCCGTTAAGGTTTCTAAGGTTCTAATATTTCTACCTTCTCGTCCAATAATTCTACCTTTCATCTCATCATTTGGAAGAACAACTACAGTTACAGTAGATTCAATAACATGTTCAGCTGCATATTTTTGAATTGCACATGATATTATTTCCCTTGCTTTCTTTTCAGCTTCTTCTCTGGTTTTGTTTTCCATCTCTTTGATCATCAAAGCTGATTCATGTGTTATTTCTTTCCTAATATCATTTAATAACAATTGTTTTGCTTCTTCAGACGTCAAGCCAGAGAGTCTTTCTAATTCTTCTACTTGCTTCTTATATAATTCATCAATTATGCTTTCTTTTTCATCTAGATTTTTGGACCTTTTAGCAATTATATCCTCTTTTCTCTCAAGCGCTTCACTTTTCCTATCGATGGATTCCTCTTTATTTAAGAGACGTCGCTCTAATTTTTGAATTTCGGTCCTTCTTTCTCTATTCTCTTTTTCATTGTCAATTCTTATTCGATGAATCTCCTCTTTCGCTTCTAGGAGAAGCTCTTTTTTATGAGTCTCAGCATCCCTGTTTGCATCTTCTATAATTCGCTTTGACAATTCTTCAGCATTATTAATTTTTCCTTCAGCAAGTATTTTTCTTGTATAAAAACCAATTAAAATTCCTGCAATTGCACTTAAAATTACATAAACAGTTTCAATAACGATGCACCTCCTATTCTATTTAGTTTTCAAGTTTCATAATACATATTTCTGTAATTAAAACATTGAATAAAAATATAAACCGAGTAGTCCCGGCTTATAGAGTCTACACATATAAATTTGTACAACTAGGTACGATTTCATTTTATTACTTTTAACGAGATATGTCAAGAAGATTAGTCAGATGTTATTTGGTCTAGGTGACTTTCAGTTCCTTTCAAAGATACCCTATATGCCTTTGTACCAATGGAGGAAAGGTGATTGTTGTGAGTTACCATAATAATCTGTCTTTCAAACATCTCAGATGTTCTTTTTAAAAAATCTGCTACGTTAAATATATAATCTTCACTTACATGTTTAGCTGGCTCGTCTAAAATAAGAGGCCCTTCTATTTTAGGTTTATGAGCTTGAAGAAAAGCTATACGTAAAGCTAAAGATATTATATCAACAACTCCACCACCTCTAGACTGTTCTGGTTTTGTTTTAATTGTGGCATCTTCTGCTTTTGTAATAACATAAAATTCTGCACTTGGTTTTCCATACAGTTCTTCAATTTCAATTTCAAATTCTACATTGTTTTCAAATATATATTGAATACAATTGGTTACTAAAGATTCTATTTGATTCTTAGCTTGGCTTCTTGCAAATTCAGAAGTTTTTTGTAATAACAAACTGACCTTTTCAATTAAACTAACTTTTTTATAAATTGATTTTATTAATTCTTTATTTTCACTAATTTGTTCTATTAACTTTTCTCTCTTACCTTCTTCTTTGGAAATAAAAGAATCAATTTGTGACAAACAATTATCTAAAGTTTCATAATTATCGATCATAGAATCACTTCTTTTCTAAAATATCTTTTGGTAATAAATCATTAGCTTCTTTAAATAGATTTTTTATTTCTTTAGTTAAAATATCTATTTCTTTTTCTAATTCCAAAGGGTTAACCCCTAAGTCTTTTAATTCTTTAATTATTTCCTGTTCTTGATTGTTAAGCTGCTCCAATCGTGCTTCAGCCTTATATTTCAAAGTTTTAGCTTTTTCTAAGTCCTCTCTTAAAATATTTAAATCCTTTTCATAGTCCATAGCAATATTCCTCCTTATTTATAGCTATTTATAATCTCATCTATCTTTAACTTATCTATATTACCAAAGCATATGGGACATACTTCTATTTTAGTTAACATGAGCCTATATTGCTTTAGCAGTTTATTCATTTGTATATTAATGCCTTCCAGAGTAGTTTTTGTTTCCAGCTTATTATTCTTTATATAATAATAATTTTTTTTGCAATCCATCAATCTTTCCAAAAGGTTTGTTTTCATCTCTAATGATTCTTTTATTGCTAAAATAGAATCTGTTTTAGATAATTCACCTACATAAATTGTACCAATAGAAAGACTTTTCTTTATTTGCTCTAATTTATTTTTCAAATTTGAAAGTTTTGAAAGTTTTAAAAGATTATTTTCTATTAATTTGGTTTTTTTATCTATATCATAAATTTCCTTTAAGTTTACCAATATTTTTTTATGGCTATTAATTTTATTTATAGTATATTTATACCTTATGTTTAACTTATTTAATCTATTTAGTTTATTATATAAATCAGTTATATCTTTAACAATCCTATCGGCTTCATTAAGATCTTGGAGATAAAATAAAAGTTTCTTATTATTTCCTATTTGAGTTTTAACATTTTTTAAAATAGTGTATCTATTATTAATATAATTAAATTTTTCAATTTTTTCTTTTAAACTCTTTTCAATTTTTATGATTTGATAGATATTATTTAAATCTTCCAAGTCCTTTTTTAGCAATGTCGAATCTTCTTCTATTTTCTTTAAAAGAGTTAGAGATTTTTCTAGTTTTTTAAGCCTTACTTCATTATTGTAAATAATCTGCTTTATTTCTTTAAGCCTATTGAAGTCTTCTATCAATTTATCTAAATAATCATACTCGCTCAAATCTTTTTCTAGTTTCTCTAACGTATCTTCATGATTTTTTTTCCTTATATTTAAATTTCTAATATCTTTTAGTGTATCCTTTAAAGCATCATCAACTATGTGAACCCCAACTATTCTACCAATTGCGTTGGCTTTAGTTGAATTTTTTTCAGAAATTAAAAAAGGTCCCTCTAATTGTTCACTAATATTAATTGAATTAGACTGATTGCTATCTAGTTCTACTTTTCTTATAGAGGTTATATCTTTAATCTCTTGGGGAACTGAGGTGCCAAATCCTTCAAAAATCATTTCGTCCCCTGATGCATTATACAGATAATATGTGTTCTTACTTTTACTTCTAAACCTTTTTACCTTTACATTATCGTTAAATATAACGGTAACACTACATTCGCTTTCCCCTTCTCTAATAAAAAAGTCTCCAGCAGGCTCATTGAATAAAACCCATTTTAATGCTCTTATAATTGCAGACTTGCCCTGATCAGAAGGACCTACAATAACGTTTAAATATGGATCAAGTTCTATTTCTGAATATTTATGAGACTGAAAGTTTTCTAAAATTAACTTTTTAATATACTTCATATTATAATCCATCTCCTAAATCTTTCATTTGGGATAGAGCTATTCTTCTAAGAGCCTCTTCTTTTACTTCATTCGATATTCCTTCCACACTAGAGATTTCCATTAGAATTTCATTTATTTCTAACTTTTCAAAATTAATAGCTTCATCAACAGATTGCTTAAACTCTAGTAATCTTTCGCTTTTAAATACATGATTTTCAATTTCCTGTCTATCTAATACGTCCTCACCCCTAGATGCAACTTGTAAATTCATAAGTCTAATATTAATAGTTTCATCCAAATCTATCAAGGCCACTTGTGGTATTCTATTTATTTCTGATAAACTATTAGTGACACGTATAAGACTTCCTGGGTTTATAAAGTACTTTTCATCAATATTTATTATCCCAAAACCAGAATGATAATGTCCCGATAAGGTAATATTGGCCTTGGTAGATTTAATATCATCTATTAAAGTATAGGGTATATCTTCTATAAAAGGTTTGTTTAACAACATACCATGAACCATATGGATTGCATAGTTTACGTCTTTAGAAACATATTTTACAATGTAATTATCCCTATTGTTCTCATCATCTATATTATATGTATAAGGATAGCCTGTTAGTTGTACTTTTATATCATCTTTTTGTAAGAAAATAGTATCATCTCTATTGATTATATTTATTATATTTAAAGAATCTAATAACCCTAGCATAGTTCTATTTATTGTATCAGGATTATGTCCATATATATCATGGTTTCCACATACAATATAAACAGGTACCTTTATATCGTTTAATATTGAAGCAAAGCTACTTACAATGGAAACAGATATATCTGGTCTATCAAATAAATCTCCCCCATGAAGTACAAAATCAACATTATGATCTTTTACAATTTTCACTATTTCTTTAAATTTATTCATCAATGTTATAGGTAAGTTATCCGTTCTATTTTTAGGAGTTGTACCCCTTATATGTGTATCAGTTAAAAAAAGTATTCTCAATTAATTACACTCCTTATAAACAAACCTCCCACATAGGAGGTTTATTTGGTTTTCTTTTCTATATTCTCTTCTTTATCTTTAATAGAGCTATTTTTTATAGGAGCCAAATTGTATTTTTCTCTTATTTTCGTCTCTATTTCTGCCATTATATCAGGATTGTCTCTTAAAAAATCCTTAGCATTTTCCCTTCCTTGTCCAAGTCTATGTTCTCCATAGCTATACCAAGAACCTGCTTTATTGATAATATCTGCATTTGCACCGGTATCTAGTATATTGCCTTCTTTTGATATCCCAAGACCATACATAATGTCAAATTCGGCAACTTTAAATGGTGGAGCTACTTTGTTTTTTACAACTCTAACCCTTGTCCTGTTACCTATCATATTATCGCCTTGTTTAATTGTTTCAATTCTTCTTACATCTAATCGTACACTTGAATAGAATTTCAATGCTCTACCACCTGTGGTAGTTTCAGGATTTCCAAACATTATTCCAACTTTTTCCCTTAATTGATTAATAAAGATTACAGTTGCATTGGATTTGTTTATTGCACCAGCTAATTTTCTAAGTGCTTGGGACATCAATCTCGCTTGTAATCCAACATGACTATCTCCCATTTCACCTTCTATTTCTGCTTTTGGTACCAGTGCAGCAACTGAGTCTACAACCACAATATCAATAGCCCCACTTCTTACCAATGCTTCCGCAATTTCTAGTGCTTCTTCTCCAGTATCTGGTTGAGATATAATTAGATTCTCCGTATCTACTCCTAGTTTCTTTGCATATCCGGGATCTAGAGCATGTTCTGCATCAATAAAAGCTGCAATTCCATCACATTTTTGAGCTTCTGCAATTACGTGGAGTGCTACCGTGGTTTTACCCGATGATTCCGGCCCATATACTTCTATTATCCTTCCTCTTGGAAGTCCTCCTATACCTAATGCTATGTCTAAATCTAGGGAACCAGTTGGTATAACCCCAATTTCTTCAATTTTTGTATCGCCTAGCCGCATTATAGAGCCTTTTCCAAATTGTTTTTCGATTTGGCCTATAGCTACTTCTAATACTTTTTTCTTTTCTTTCATATCCGCCATTTTCACCCAGTTTAACTGGATACACCACCTTTCAAGTATTAGAACATAAGTTCTAATATAATTGTATTATAATTTAAGATATTAGTCAAACATTAAATATAATAAATATTATAAGGCCTTTCTTAACTCATTAAAGGCTATCAAAGCAGCCTTATTTTGTATAGAGTCTCTATCTCCACTTAGAGTGGTCTTTACAACATAGGAATTATCTTTAGTGGCTATTCCAATATATACAAGGCCTATGGGGTTTTCCCGAGTTTTTCCAGTTGGCCCTGCAATACCTGTAGTAGACAAGGTTATATCGACACCTGTTTTTTTGAGAAGACCTTTGGCCATTTCTAGTGCTATTTCCTCACTAACAGCACCATATTTAGATAAAATATCTTCATCTATATTTAATTCTTCTATCTTTGATCTATTACTATAGCTTACAATACACCTATCAAAAACTTTAGAAGCTCCAGGTATTCTAGTAAACATGCTAGCGATCAAGCCACCTGTACATGATTCACAAAAAGCAATTTTTTTATTTTGTTCTAACAGTTTTTTATATACAACCTCTTCAATACTTTCGTTATCATAGCTATATATATACTTAGAGGCTTTATTGTCTATTGCTTTAATGATTTTATCTAGATTGCTCTCTATAACTTCTATATCATTTCCTTTCGCCATTATTTTTATATCTACCTTTCCCTCTTGAGCATAAGTAGCTATTGTAAAATCTTTTTCTTCTTCTATAATATCTTTTAACATCATTTCTAAAGAAGATTCACCAATTCCTATTGTGTTTATTGTTTTTATCTTAATAATAGAATTTTGTTTTATTAAAGGAACAACCTGATCATTAAACATAGATATCATCTCTTTAGGTGGACCAGGTAGCAATATTATAACTTTGTTGTCTTTTTCAATATATATTCCAGGGGCAGTGCCAATTTTATTTATTAAAAATTTACTACCTTCAGGCAAATAGGCTTGTTTAATATTATTTGAAGGCATTGATCTATTCATTTTATTAAAATATTCCTTAATATTGGCTTCTAGGAATGAATTCAATACCAAATTTAACCCTAGGATTTCACTAACAGCCTCTTTAGTCATATCATCCTCTGTAGGACCTAACCCTCCAGTGAAGATCAATAAATCAACTCTTTCTAATCCAATATTCACTACATCCTTTAATAATTCTGGATCATCTGTTACTGAGGTATGAAATAAAACATCTATGCCAATTTCTGATAGCCTTTGTGTTATATATTGGACATTCGTATTTAATGTACTTCCTATGATGATTTCTGTTCCCACAGAAATAATCTCTGCTTTCATTATTATCCTCTCCTATTATTTATCACCAGTTTGCAAAACAGTCTTGTTCTTATATATATAATCTATCCCCGACACTATTGTAAATACTAATGAAATATATAGCATAATAATATCAAAAGGAAAACCTACTAACTTAAACGGATAATTATTTAATAGTAAAGCTATTATAGAAACAAGCTGTGTAATAGTTTTAATTTTTCCCAAAGGACTTGCTGCTATAGTTATGTTCTCTGATGCAGCTATAATTCTAAAACCGGTTATAGTAAACTCTCTTCCAATTATAACTACAACAATCCAAGCTGGAACCTTCCCTAATTCAACTAAGGAAATTAACGCTGTTGAAACTAATAGTTTGTCTGCTAGGGGATCAATAAATTTTCCAAAAGTAGTTATTTGATTTCTACTTCTTGCAATATACCCATCTAAACCATCAGTCGCAGAAGCAATAGCAAATATTAAAGCAGCTATATAAGAGCTATTATCTATATTAGAAAACAGTATTATCATAAAAATAGGAATTAATAAAACCCTTATCAAGGTTATTTTATTTGCTAAATTCATCTATTATCTCTCCCATCAAATCGTATTCTAATGCATCGGTTATTTTTACGTTGACATACTCTCCATATTCAAGTTCATTATGTGTCTTTATAAATACCAGACCATCGATATCAGGACTATCCATATATGTCCTCCCTGAGTAAAGATTTTTCTCAATCATATCTTCTACTAATACCTCATAAACCTTTCCAACTTTTTGATTATTTAATGAATATGATATACGTTGCTGTAATCCCATCAATCGATCTCTTCTATATTGTTTAATATGTTCATCTATATGATCTTTAAAATCGTATGCAGGTGTACCCTCTTCTTTAGAATACGTAAATATCCCTAGACGATCAAATTTAACTTTTTCTATAAAATTATATAATTCGTTAAAATTTTCTTCTGTTTCACCAGGAAATCCTACTATAAAAGTTGTTCTTATTATAATATTAGGAATTTCATTTCTTAAAGTCGATATTAGTTTTATAATATCCTTTTTAGAAGTCCTTCTATTCATTCTTTGTAAAATTGAGTCACTTATATGTTGCAAAGGTATATCAACATACTTTAAAACCTTACTATTTTTTCTTATGGAATCAATAAGCCTATCTGTAATATTGTCAGGATAGAGATAGAGCAATCTAATCCATTTTAAATTTTCAATTTTATTTAATTCATCTAATAGTTTATGAAGGCTATAATCTCCATAAAGGTCAATACCATAGTCCGTAGTATTTTGACCAATCAATATGACTTCTTTCACCCCATTATTGGCAAGAAATTCTACTTCTTTGATTATATCTTCTATCTTCCTACTCCTATGTTTACCCCTAAGGCTAGGTATAATACAATAGGTACAAAAATTGTTGCAACCTTCCGATATTTTCACATATTTACTAGGAGTAAAATCTAATCTATTAATTCCTTCTAAATAATTTTCATCTATATTTTTTGTCTTTTCAAGTTTTTTTCTACCTTTTTGCAATTCAGTAATCATAGATATAATCTCTTTTATATTGCCCGTACCTATAACACCATCTACTTCATCTATTTCTTCTAATAATTCCTTAGAATATCTCTCAGCCAAACAACCAGCTAGTATTATAAATTTACATCTTCCTTCCTTTTTATATCTAGTAATTTCCCATATTGTTTCTATAGATTCTTCTTTGGCATCTTTTATAAAGCCACAAGTATTTATAATAATAATATCAGCGTCCTCCAATGAATTTACAATTATAAAATTGTTTTTCTCCATAAGAGCCAGCATTAACTCTGAATCTATTTCATTTTTTGAACAACCTAATGTTATCACAGAAACATTTTTTATATCCATCATGATCTCTCCTTAAATAAAGAACCTACTTCATCCTTGGTTATTAAAACCTTTCTTGGCTTGCTACCTTCAAATCCACCTATGATATTCCTATCTTCCATAGAATCGATAATTCTTGCTGCTCTTGCGTAACCAATCTTTAACTTTCTTTGTAATAAAGATATAGATGCCTGTCCTTCCTGTAAAACCAAATCGACAGCGTCTGCAAATAATTCATCTGAGTCTTCCATAGCATTTTCCAGTTCCACTTTATTTTTTATACTTTCAACGATTTCTTCATCGTATTCTGCTATATTTTGTTTCTTTATATAATCTACAACCTTTTCTACTTCTTTGTCGCTAACAAAAGCACCTTGAATACGGATAGGCTTTGGCAAATTTGAAGGATAGAAAAGCATATCTCCTCTTCCTAATAGTTTTTCAGCACCTGACATATCCAGTATAGTCCTTGAATCTACTTGGGAAGATACTGCAAAAGATATCCTGGAAGGAATATTAGCTTTTATAGTGCCTGTTATAACATCAACAGATGGTCTTTGGGTAGCTACTATTATATAGATTCCGGCTGCTCTAGCCATTTGTGCTAATCGGCAAATATAATCCTCTATTTCCTGTGCGGCTACCATCATTAAATCAGCCAATTCATCAATTATAATCACAATATTGGGTATTTTATCTTCCTTTGTATTTTGAAACTTCTTGTTATAAGATTTAATATCCCTTACACTATTTTTAGCGAATAACTTATATCGTTCTTCCATTTCTTTAACAGCCCAATTTAGAGCGGAGGCAGCCTCTTTCGGTTCAGTAACTACAGGAATTAATAAATGTGGTATACCATTATATATACTCAATTCGACAACTTTTGGATCAATAAGAATAAGCTTAACCTCATCAGATGAACTTTTAAATAAAATACTCATAATAATAGTATTGATACAAACACTCTTACCAGACCCAGTGGCTCCAGCGATCAATAGATGAGGCATATTATCTATTGAAGATACAATTGGTTTACCGGATATGTTCTTTCCTAATGCTAATGGTAATTTACTGTTTAAGGTTATGTATTCATCCGATTGTAAAATCTCTTTTAAACTTACACTATCTTTAATCTTGTTAGGAACCTCTATGCCAACAGCCGCTTTACCAGGTATTGGCGCCTCAATCCTTATATCTGAAGTTGCTAAACTTAAGGCTAAGTCATCGGATAAATTTAAAATTCTACTTACCTTTACACCAGGAGCTGGTTGTAGTTCATAACATGTAACCGTTGGTCCCTTATTAATTTCACTAATTCTAGCATCAACATCAAAATTTTTCATAGTATCTTCAATTCGTCTTGCATTGTCTAGTATGTTTTTCTTATTATCATTATCGCGAGCTATTCCATGGTCACTTAGCAAATCTAAAGTTGGTAATGTATAGTCATTCTTGATGCCTTCTTCATAGAACTTTTTTTTATTTTTTATTATACTATTGTTCTCTATTGTTTCCTTGGTATAGTCACGAATTATTATATCTTTACTCTTCTTTTGTTTCTTGTGTCTATCTGATAACAAACTATTATTCTTAGTTTTTTCAATATTATTATTCTTGATAGTCCTTCTATTTATGTTTTTTATCTTAATCTTTATATGCTTAAAAAAATCTTTTATTTTTATTTCTGTAAATAATAGTACAGAAATAAAAATAATGAATAAAAGTATTACATAGGAACCTATGGAACCAAATAATTTATAAAATAGATAACCAAAAATTGTTCCAATAAATCCTCCACCTAGTCCTTTTTGGCTTAAATCTATAGATTGTTTTATTTTCATAGTAAAAGTAGCTGAATTTTGATTTCCTATATCTAATAAAGTCAAAAAACAAAAAAATATAACTAATAAATAAATGGATTTTTTATACCCACCTATATTTAATTTATTTATTATAAATAATCCTCCTATAGCTATAATAATTAAGGGAAAGATATATCCTCCAAAGCCCATTAAGGTAAAGTAAATCTTTTTCAAAAAAGCTCCAACTATACCTGTTTTATTACTAAATAAACTAATAGCAGATAATATTCCAAAAGAGATAATGATTATACCCAGTATTTCTTTATTATATTTTTTATCCTTAATATTATTGTTTCCTCTCAAAGGTATCACCCTTTTATAAAAATTTTAAAAATAGTATTATCTTATATATCTATTATACCATTAAAAATAGACTTTTCTCTTGAGATAGAAAAATCTTTATAACATTATTAAATGACTTGGACTAAAAGCCAAGTCACCCCCTTTATCATATTTTATATACTCATGCTATTATAGCATAGTTTAAATTATTATCCTATTTATATTCTTCATTTATAAGGCTTTCTAATTTGTTTAATGCCTGACTAAACCCTCCAACTTCATCTATTAAACCATAATCAACAGCTTCTTTACCAATCAAAATTGTGCCAACATCATTAGCTAATTCATCTGTAGAATACATAAGGGTTCTTAAAATATTTTTATCTATTTTAGATGTCCGTAAGATAAATTTTATAATTCTCTCCTGCATTTTTTCAAAATACCTAAAAGTTTGAGGTACCCCAATTACTAACCCCGTAGTCCTAATGGGGTGTACTGTCATAGTAGCAGTTGGAACAATAAAAGAATAATCTGAAGCAGTAGCTAATGGAACACCTATACTATGTCCTCCACCTAATACTAAAGATACTTTCGGCTTATCCGTAGAATTAATCATTTCAGCTAATGCTAACCCTGCTTCCACATCACCACCTATAGTGTTCAATATAATAAGAATTCCTTTTATCTTAGGATCTTGCATAGATGCTATTAACATTGGTATTATATGTTCATATTTAGTGGTTTTTTTATCCGATGAGGATAGTGTATGACCCTCTACTTCTCCGATAATGGTTAAAAATTGGATATTTGTATTAATTTCTGGCACCTTAGAAACTCCTACTTCTTTTATGTTATCTATACTACTGGTATTTCTATTATCATCACCTGTATCATTGAACATTCTATAACCTCCACCTTTTTTATATTTTTCTATGTTATAGTTTTTACAAGTTTGATAATTATATGCTTTCTATTATCGGATAATTAATAAAGCCTGATATTAAAATCAGGCTAAAAGATTACATATATAACTTAAATTCTTTATGAAGAGCGGATAATGCTTTTTCCATATCCTCTTCTTTAATTAAACACCAAATTGTATTATGAGAATCTGAGGTTTGAAGAACCTGTATATTTTCTTTTGACAAAGCTTTTATAATTTTGGCCATCACTCCAGGAACACCCTGCATTTTATATCCTATTGCGCTAATTTTGCAACAATCTTCAATTACTTCATAACTTAAATCTTCTTTTTTTAAAATGGATATAAGTTTGTCTTTATCTTCTTTGCTAATTGTAAATATCTTTCTTTCAACTAAAAAGGTAATTAAATCTAAGCTTATATGATGTGAAGTTATTTCATCCATTAACCTATCTATTTTATCTTCATCCTTATAATCATTTATCGGTATACTTATTTGAACTCTCCCTTTTTTATAGGTTATAGCCGTAATTATTTTATTATGGAGTAATTCCTTTTTATCATTGCCAAAAGTTCCATTTACTCCTTCAATAGAAGTTCCATCGTTATCACTATAAGTATTTTTTATAATCAAAGGAATATTGAATTGTTGAGCCAGTTCCACAGCTCTTGGATGAATAACTTTTGCTCCATCTTCCGCTAATTGATATACTTCGGAATAACCCATTTTTTTCAATACTTTTGCCTCAGGTACTATTGTAGGATCTGCAGTCATTATTCCATCAACATCGGTAAAAATTTCCACATGTTTAGAATTAAGGGCCTTGCCTATAGCTACTGCTGATATATCGCTTCCTCCACGGCCTAATGTAGTAATTTCACCTTGCTCATTATGACCTTGAAATCCAGGTACTATTACTATTTTATTTTCATTTAAATATTTTGTAATGTTTATCGGATTAATATCAATGATTTCAGCATTTCCAAAATTATTATTAGTTAAAATTCCTGCCTGATAACCTGGTAAAACTACAACATCATAACCCTTTTCACAAAGATGGTTAGCTAATACCACAGAGGAAATAATTTCTCCACAGGACATAAGTAAATCCATTTCCTTGCCAGATACTAACTCTGGATCTATTAAATCTAATAGAGTATCAGTAGCATAGGGGTCTCCTTTACGACCCATTGCAGATACAACAACAACAACATTGTATCCCATATTATACTTTTCAATAATTTTATTAGATGCTTTTTCTCTGCTTTTTTTAGAGGATATGGAGGTTCCTCCAAACTTTTGAACTATCGTTTTCATTTAGTATTTCACCCCTAGTATTTTATCTATAGTCTATAATACACTCTTTATAATTTAAAGTAAATTTTTCTACAATTATATTTCGACTATAACCATATCGTTACCTATTTTTCTTATAGAATCCCATGGTATTTCCTTGTGTTCGCTTTGTCCAAATATACTAAATTGCAGTCTTCGTTCAGGTACTAATAAAGTTAAAAGCTTTCCAGTTTTTATGTCGACAATGATATCACAATCAGCAATAATTCCAAGCCTTTCTCCATTATTTAAATTTACTAGTTCTTTTCCACCTAGGTCATTAAGCATCATAATATCCTCCCCTTTATCACTATTTATTAAATACTATGATTAAATTTAAAAAATATTCGTTATCAATTATGATAAGGTCTGATATGATGCTATTTTTCATCTAATAACCAGTGTGTCCAAAACCACCTGAATTTCTTTCTGTTTCATCTAAATATTCAACTTCTTTCAATTCTACTTTTTCGTACTTAATAATAACCAGTTGGGCTATTCTATCTCCTCTATTTATTATATATTCTTCTTTGCCTAAATTTACTAATATTACTCCTATTTCTCCTCTATAATCACTATCTATGGTTCCTATACCGTTAACTAAAGATATACCATGTTTTAAAGCTAGTCCACTTCTTGCCCTTATTTGTCCTTCATATCCTTCAGGTATGGCTATATGCAAACCCGTTGGAATTAATGCTCTATCCAACGGTTTCAATGAAATAGATTCATTAATATTAGCATATAGATCTAAACCAGATGAACCAGACGTTTTAGAACTAGGTAGATTAAAAGAGCTTCTATTCATTACCTTTACTATCATTTTTTCACCTCATTTATTATTTGCAATTTGTTTTTTTGATTAATCTATTTTACCACATTACCTACTGTTGTTATTTCATAATCTTTATCAAATAGATATTTAATTACCTCTGGTAAAGCTAACAAAGTTTCTTCAGTAGGATGCATTAATATAATAGCTGAATTGTGTATCTTGTTTATTACTCTGTCTATTATTTTATCTTTGGTTGCATCTTGGCGCCAATCTATAGTATCAATACTCCACATTATTATATCATAATTTAAATCTTTTGCGGCTTTAATAGTATCATCGTTATATGCTCCTGATGGAGGTGCAAAATAAGTGGATTCAATTCCTAAGGTATTTTTAATAATGTTATGGGCTTTTATAATTTCCTCTTTATTCTTTTCATAGCCTAATTTATCATAATCCACATGTCTATATCCGTGATTGCCAATTTCATGACCATGATCATATATAGTTTTCAATAATTCGGGATTTTCTTCTGCCCACTTCCCTGTAACAAAATATGTTATTGTTATATCATAATCTTTAAATATTTCTAACATAGGTGGTATATGTTCGTTGCCCCAGTCTACATTACAAGCAAATGTAACAACCTTTTCATCTACATTACCTTTATAGTATATATCTGTATTAAAAGTTTCATCTATTCTGCTATAGGTAGATATATATATACTCGCTACAATAATAATAAAAATAATTATCAATATGGTATATATGGTTTTTTTGTTAATAATTAAAAGCTTCATACTTATCCCTCCAAATATTCTTTCTATAGTTATTTATATTCAGAGAAATAAAAATTATATTCTTTTTTTATTTTTTAATATAAAAATAAAAACATGAACCTATTCTTGGTTCATGCATTTATTTCTTATCTTTATTATTTTTTTGGTTTTCTTCCTTAGGTAAAACGGCTTTTCTAGATAAATTTATTCTACCCTGGCCATCTATGTCTATTACCTTAACCAAGACCTCGTCTCCTACAGATAGGACATCCTCAACTTTTCTTATTCTCTCATGAGCAATATTTGAAATATGCACCAAACCTTCCTTGCCATTTAAAATCTCAATAAAAGCTCCAAAGGCTACTATTCTTACCACCTTGCCCATATAGATATCTCCAACTTCTACATCTTTTATTACCTGATTTATTAACTCTACCGCTTTTTCTCCATTTTCAAATTTTTCAGCAGCAATTAATACTTTTCCGTCATCGTCTATATCAATTTTTACACCGGTTTCATCTATTATCTTATTGATCATCTTTCCTCCAGGTCCAATTATATCTCTTATTTTATCTGGATCAACTTGCATTGTAAGTATTCTTGGTGCATATGGTGATAACTCTTTTCTTGGACCAGATATAGTACTATTCATTTTATTTAATATAAATATCCTATCTTTTTTAGCCCTATTTAGTGCTTCTTCTAATATGGATTTATCAATCCCTGAAATTTTAATATCCATTTGAATTGCTGTTATACCTTTTTCAGTACCAGCTACTTTAAAGTCCATATCTCCTAGATGATCTTCCATACCTTGGATATCTGTTAGTATTGCTAATTTATCCTCAGATTTTATAAGTCCCATCGCAATTCCTGCTACTGGTGCTTTTATAGGTACACCTGCATCTAGTAATGCTAAGGTGCTACCACATACACTTGCTTGAGAGCTAGAACCATTAGAGCTTAACACTTCTGATACTAATCTTATAGTATATGGAAACTCCTCTTCCGATGGTAACACAGGCTCCAATGCTCTTTCTGCCAAAGCTCCATGTCCTATTTCACGCCTACCTGGACCCCTCATAAACCTAGTATCTCCTACGCTATATGGGGGAAAATTATAATGGTGCATATATCTTTTAGATTCATCTTCGCTTATCCCATCTATAATTTGAACATCTCCTGATGCGCCTAAAGTTGCTACAGTTAGCACTTGGGTTTGACCCCTAGTAAACAAAGCTGAACCATGAGTTCTTGGAAGCAAACCAACGTCACAACTTATGGGGCGTATTTCATCTTCTTTCCTATCATCAGGTCTTATACCCTCTTCTAAAATCAATCTTCTAACTTCCTCTTTTACTATATCATCCAATATTTGCTTGATATTATCCTGCTCTTCTGGATATTCTTCTAGGAAGTTCTCTAAAGTTTCTTCCTTTACATTTTTGATATTATCTTCTCGCTCTTGCTTTTCATAAGTTTGTATTGCATCTACAAGTTTTTTTGCAGCAAACTCTCTAACCATTTTTTCCATTTCAGCGTCTGGTTTAAATACCATGTACTCTTGTTTTTCTTTTCCTATATCAGCTGAAATATCTTCAATGAACTTACATAACCCTTTAATATATTTATGAGCAAACAATATACCTTCTAGTATTTTGGCCTCAGAAACCTCGTTTGCACCAGCTTCAACCATCATAATAGCATCTTTAGTCCCTGCTACTACTAAGTGTATATCTGATCTCTCACGTTCTTCACAATTAGGATTTATCACGAATTCACCATCAATTAAACCCACTAGCACGGACGCTGTAGGTCCTTTAAATGGAATATCAGATATAGATAACGCTATAGATGAACCTATCATTGCAACTATATCTGGAGTATAATCTTGATCTACAGATAAAACTGTTGCTATAACCTGTACATCATTCCTATATCCTTCAGGAAAAAGCGGTCTTATGGGTCTATCTATTAGCCTAGCAGTTAATATAGCCTTTTCACTAGGCCTACCTTCTCTTTTTATAAATCCACCTGGTATTTTCCCAACAGAATATAGTTTTTCTTCAAAATCAACACTTAAAGGAAAGAAATCTATTCCTTCTCTAGGTTGCTTAGAAGCTGTAGCTGTAACCAATACAACTGTATCCCCATGTTGTACTAAACAAGCCCCTCCAGCTTGCTCTGCTACCTTTCCCACTGTAACAGAAAGTTGCTTACCAGCTAAATCATATTGATATCGTCTTTCCATGTTCTACCTCCTCTTGTATAATAGTATTATTATAACCTGTTCAATGAATAAAATCACTTAATAAATTAATAGAGCGGGAAAAGTCCCCCGCTCTTATTAGCCTCTAAGTCCTAATTTTTCAATTAAAGCTCGATATCTTTCAATATCATTTTTTTCCAAATATCTTAATAAACCTCTTCTTTGACCAATCATTTTAAACAATCCTCTTCTGGAATGATGATCCTTTTTGTGAGTTTTAAGATGATTTGTTAAATAATTGATTCTATGACTTAAAATTGCAATCTGCACTTCTGGTGATCCTGTATCACCTTCGTGTATCTTGTACTCATCAATAATTTGAGCTTTTTGTTCTTTAGTCAATGTCATAGCCATACCTCCTCTTCTTTATAATTCACCATTAGCTAAGTAAATCGCCGAGGAAACGATGAACACAGCTGATGGTATAAATAAAAATAGATACTAATATTTAATATAATTATTATATCTATTTTGAACTCTATACTGAGAATATCATATTTTTTGACTATTATCAATATTTTTATCGATTAAATAATTATTTAATCGATTCAATATCCATTTTTATTTGGTTTATCAGTTCTTCCACTGTATTAAACTTTATATCTTCTCTAATAAAGTCGATAAACTCTACTTCGATTACCTCACCATAGATATCATCGCTAAAATTTAAAATATGGGTTTCAATTTTTAATTCATTATCTTTAAAAGTAGGATTGTATCCTATATTTGTAATGCTTAAATATTTTCTATTATTTAAAAAAGTGTTTGTTTTATAAACACCTGGTTTTGGTAATATATAGTTATGATTCAATTTAATATTGGCTGTAGGATATCCTAGCTTTGTCCCTCTATTTTTGCCTCCAATCACTACTCCCTCTATTGCATAATGACGACCAAGAAATTTGTTCGTTCTTTCTATATTGCCAGATTTTATTAATTCTCGTATTGCTGTACTACTAACAATATCTTCTTCCGAGTATATAGGATTTATAATATTAACCAAAAAACCTTTCTCTAACCCAAGTTTTTTCAAATAATGACTATCACCTGTTGCCTTATATCCAAATTTATAATCAAATCCAACTGTAACCAATTTGGAGTTTAATTTCCCTATAATAATTTTTTCAACAAATTCTTTCCCAGTTAACTTCATTATACTTTTATTAAAATTCATTATATATACAATCTCTACACCTAAATCTTGAAGAATTTTAAATTTCTGATCATTGGAAGTTATGATATTTACTTTAAAATCCTTATTGCTTTCTAATATATCTTTGGTATGATTTTTAAATAGTAGAACAGAACTTTTAAGATCCCTTTCCTTTGCTTTCTCAACCATACTTTGTATTAAATATCTGTGTCCTATGTGAATTCCATCAAAATTACCCAATGCTACTGCAGTCTCATACCTTTTTTCTTCATAATTATCTAAATCTATAATTTCCATCTTTATCACCTTATATAAGAACTTTACTCATTTTTAAATATGGTATTTCATTTTCTTGAAAAACCTGTCCTATACCAATAAAGTTATCATTACAATATACTTTCAATGGTATACCCTCTTTATAATTTTCTGAACTCTGGTTTTCTATATATATAGTAGCACCATTAATTAAGCGTTTATAAAGTTTTTTATCTATAATTATAGAATCTAGGTGATGTAGCCCTTCATCCATAGGATAGATAATTGACTTTAACTTTTCTTTATCTAAGCTTTCTATATAATCTAAACTATAGCTATTTGATATTTTAAAATCCCCTACACCCACTCTAACTAGATAAGACATATATCCATATGTACCTAAAGCTTCTCCTATATCATCACATAATGTTCTTATATAGGTACCTCTAGAACACTTAGTATAGAAAATGATTTTTTTATTATCTATTATATTCAGTATATTTAAATCATATATATATATATCCCTAGGTTTTCTTTCAACAACTTTGCCTTCTCTGGCAATTTCATATAGTTTTTTCCCTTTATATCTTACAGCAGAATGCATAGGAGGAACTTGTTTGATTTTCCCCTTAAACTGATTAAAAACATTACAAATTTCAGTTTCAGTAACTCTCTTAGATGATCTATTTAATACTTTTCCCCATTTGTCCTGTGTATCCGTAGCTAGTCCAAGGCATAGCTCTCCAATATACTCTTTATCAAGATCTAATAAGTATTCACTTACCCTTGTAGCTTTTCCAATGCATAAAGGCAAAACTCCTGTTGCATTTGGATCCAATGTCCCAGTGTGACCAACCCTTTTAATTTTAAGTATCCGCCTTATTTTATTTACAACATCATGGGAAGTTATGCCTTTAGGTTTAAATATATTGATAATTCCATCCATAAAAATCACCTAAATGCCATTTCTATTTCTTTTAATATTAACTTTTTAGCCTCTTTAATACTGCCATAAATAGTACATCCCGCCGCTCTTATGTGTCCTCCACCATTAAACTTATTACATATTTTAGAAACATCTATTGCTTTTTTACTTCTAATGCTAACCTTGACCTCTGACTCATCTATCTCCTTTAAAAGACAAGCTACTTCCACTGTATCAATATCTCTAACAAAAGATATTATCCCTTCTGTATCCTCCAATTTTGCATCATTAGACTCAAGCATATCCTGGGTAGTAGTAACAATAGCTACTTTATCGTCTAAAAGTATTTCTAAGGTATCTAAAGAGTCTAAAAATAATTTTGTTCTTTCCATGCTTCTGCTTTGGTAAATATTAATGTTTATGTCATTAATATTTATACCAATTTTCAATAGCTCCGCTACAATTAAATGAGTCTTATAGGTAGTATTGCTATACATAAAACTGCCTGTATCTGTACTTATTGCAGTATATAAACATGTTGCAATATTTTTATCAATTTGAACATCCATTTTTTTTATAATTTTATACACTAGTTCTCCAGTTGCAGCAGAAGAAGGGGATACTATATTCAAATCACCAAAATTATCATTCGTAATATGATGATCAATATTTACAATCTGTTTTGCCTTTAACGCCAGTTTTTTACCTGAACCTAATCTTTCCATATCCCCGCAATCTAATGCTATAAAAAGGTCAATATTCTCATCATCAAACTCTTTAATAAGCTCTATATTAGGTAAAAATTGATAATCAGAAGGTATATCATCTACTTTTAATATCCTAACCTTACCTTTTAGTTTTTCTATGGCCATTCCTAAAGCTAATATGGATCCAATACTATCCCCATCTGGTTGTACATGAGAAGCAATCAATATATTATCAGATTCTTTTATTAGCCTAATAGCATCATCCATTAAAAAATCTATTTTTTTATCCATTTGATCTTTCCTTTTTTTCTGCATCTTCCTTAGCAACTTTCTCTATTAGTTTTGACATGTATATCCCCTGCTCAATGGACTGATCTAGATGAAAAACCAATTCCGGAACATATCTTAAATCTATCTTACTAGCTATCTCTTTTCTAATAAATCCCTTTGCACTTTCCAATCCTTTTAATGTATCTTCTTTTTCTTCTTTATCTCCCAGAACACTGACATAAATATTTGCATACCCTAAATCTCTTGTAATTTCTACATTGGTAACACTAGTCATAGGATTTATCCTAGGATCTTTCAGTCCAATTGTTAATAATTCTGAAACTATTTTCCTTACCTCTTCTGATATTCTGTTAATCCTTTTAATATTCATAAAGGTTCACCTCTTACCTTTCTACTTCTTTTAATACATAAGCTTCTAAAGTATCTCCCTCTTTGATATCATTATAATTCTCAAGTCCCAAACCACCCTCATAGCCAGATGATATTTCCCTTACATCATCCTTAAATCTTTTTAGAGAAGACACGTCACCTTCAAATATAACAACATCGTTTCTTAATAATCTAATAGTGCTATTTCTTGTAATTTTACCTTGTTGAATGTATATTCCAGCTACTGTACCTGCATTTGGAACTTTAAATGTAGCTCTTACCTCCGCTCTTCCAATAACTTGCTCCACATATTTTGGCTCTAGCATACCTTTTATAGCAGATTTAATATCTTCAATTGCTTCATATATAACTCTATAGGTCCTTACATCTACATTTTGTTCCTTTGCTATATCCAAAGCGTTTAGTGTAGGTCTTACATTAAAACCAATGATTATTGCATTGGAAGCAGATGCTAACATAATGTCACTTTCGGTTATGCCGCCTACACCCCCATGAATAATGTTAACTTTTACTTCTTCATTTTCTAACTGCTCAATAGATTGCTTAACTGCATCTATAGTTCCTCTTACATCTGTTTTTATAATTATATTAAGATCTTTAATTTCTCCTAATTGGATTTTTTCAAATAAATCATCTAAAGATACCTGTTGTGAAGATTTTAGTTGTTCTTCCCTTAATGTTTCTTTCTTTTTATTAGCATAGGTTCTTGCAGTTTTTTCATCGTCTACTACATATATAATATCGCCAGAATTAGGTACGTCTGATAGACCTAAAATAATAGCTGGAATAGATGGTCTAGCTTTTTTAATGGACTTTCCTTTATCATCAAACATTGCTCTTACCCTACCATAAGCACTGCCACAAACTATCATATCTCCAACTTTTAGAGTACCTTTTTGTACTAAAACTGTAGCAACAGGGCCTCTCCCCTTATCTAATTGGGCTTCAACAACCGTGCATACTGCATTTCGGTTAGGATTAGCCTTAAGTTCCTGCATCTCTGCAACAAGTAAAATCATCTCTAATAATTCATCAATACCCTCTTTTCTTAAAGCTGAAACAGGGACAATAATTGTATCTCCGCCCCAATCTTCAGGTACCAATCCATATTCAACCAATTCCTGTTTTATTCTATCTATATTAGCATCCGGCTTATCAATTTTATTAACCGCAACAATAATTGGAACTTCAGCAGCTTTAGCATGATTTATAGCTTCTATTGTTTGTGGCATTACGCCATCGTCGGCTGCAACTACTAAGATTGCAATATCCGTAACCTGTGTACCCCGAGCTCTCATAGAAGTAAAAGCTTCGTGTCCAGGAGTGTCTAAAAAGATTACCTTATTACCTTCTACATTTACGATAGAAGCCCCTATATGTTGTGTTATACCTCCAGCCTCTTCCTTGGTTACGCTTGTTTTTCTAATAGCATCTAATAAGGATGTTTTACCATGATCCACATGACCCATTACAGTAACCACAGGCGGCCTTGATTTTAAATTTGATGGTTCATCTTCAAAGTCCAGATCAAATTCATCATCTATTTCATCTTCTATTTCTATATCAGGTGAGATTACCTGAAAACCAAACTCTTCCCCTATAATACTAGCCGTATCAAAATCAATAGGTTGATTTTGACTAGCCATAACTCCTAAACTTATTAACTTTGTAATTACCTGAGTTGGATTTACTGACATTTTCTCAGCAAAATCACTAACAATTATAGTATCCTCTATCTCTAAAAAGTTATCCTTAGTTTCTTCAATATCATTTTCTTTGTTTTGATTTTTTTCATTTTTCATATTTTTAGTCTTTTTATTTTTTCCTTTATCAGTTATTTTTGCTTCATTTTCATCATCAATAAGCTGTTTAATAGTTTCCGCTTCATCACTTCCCAATGTACTCATGTGACTATTTACATTTAAATCTAATTCTTTCATTTTTTCTATCAAATCTTTACTAGCCATGTTTAACTCTTTAGCTAATTCATATACTCTTATTTTTATCAAACTATACACCCCCAATGTTTTTTACAGGTGATAATTAGCATCACAGTCTTACTCATGTTTAATTATATCTCTAACCCTGTCATACAACTCATCTGGTATATTTACCTTTAAGGCCTTAGAAAGTTGTTTATTCTTTTTTGACTTATCTAGACATTCTTGAGTTGGGCAAATATAAGCTCCCCTACCATTCGCCTTTCCAGTTAAATCAATATCCAAATGACCTTCTTTGCTTTTTACTATTCTAAGCAATTCTTTTTTTGGCTTGTTTTCACTGCAAGCAACACATTTTCTTAAAGGAACTTTTTTTCTTTTCACTTATTACCCACCACCTTTTATAACTCTAAACTTTCGTCATATTGGCTTTCGCTCTTAATATCTATCTTCCAAGCTGTCAACTTAGCAGCCAGTCTCGCATTTTGTCCTTCTTTACCAATAGCTAAAGACAATTGATAATCTGGCACAACTACTAAGGCAGATTTTTCTTTTTCATAAACTTCAACTTTAATTACTTTTGATGGACTTAGACTATTTGCAATAAATTCTTCTATGTTTTTACTCCAAATAATAATATCAATCTTTTCACCATTTAGTTCATCTACTATTGCTTTTACCCTACTTCCCTTAAAACCCACACATGCTCCTACCGGATCAACGTTAGGGTCTTTTGAGTGAACCGCAATCTTAGTCCTTGAACCAGCTTCCCTGGATATAGCATAGATATCTACAATACCTTCATGTATTTCCGGTACTTCTAACTCAAATAATCTTTTTACTAGACCAGGATGAGACCTAGACAATATGATTTGTGGACCCTTTGTGGTTTTCTTAACCTCCAAGATAAAAAGCTTTATTCTATCTCCTTGTTTATAGACTTCTCCTTCAATATGCTCTGTAAGAGGCAATATTCCTTCTGTTTTGCCTAAATCAATATAGACATTGTTGTTGTTCATTCGTTGAACTGTACCAGTAATTATCTCGTTTTCCCTATTTATGAACTCATCAAATATTACATCTCTTTCCGCATCCTTAATCCTTTGAATCACTACTTGTTTCGCTGTTTGGGCTGCAATTCTTCCAAAGTTTTTTGGTGTTATTTCAATATTAACAATATCTCCTACTTGATATTTTTCATCTATCTCCTTTGCTTCTTCTATGTCTACTTCCATTAAATCATCCTCTACTTGTTCAACTACTGTTTTTTTAGCATAGACATTAACTTTTCCAGTGCTTTTATCTATCTCAATTTCAACGTTTTGCGATGACCCAAAATTTTTCTTATAGCTTGAAATAAGTGCAGATTCTAAAGCGTCCAATATGACTTCTTTAGATACCCCTTTTTCCTTTTCTATATCCTCAAGGGCCTCTATAAACTCCACATTCATTAACTACACCCTCCCTTAAAAATCAATAGACAATTTAATATTTGCAATAATATCTCTCTCTATTTCTTTTGCCCCTGATCCATCTTCCTTTATGATTACATAATCATTTGTAAAATCCAATAATTCACCAGTATATTTTTTCTTACCATCTAAATTTTTATAAAGACTTATTTCCACATTTTTTCCTTTGTTTCTTTTTAAATCCTTATCTGTTTCCAGAGGTCTATCTAAACCTGGAGATGAAACCTCTAGATAATAACTATCCTGTATAAGATCCAATTCGTCTAATTTAACGCCTACCTGTTCACTTACAATTTGACAATCATCAATGGTTATTCCTTCAGGTTTTCCAATATAAAATCTCAAAAAATATCTATTATTTTCCTTAACATATTCTAGTTCCACTAAATCATATCCTAGCTCTTCAACTATCGGTTCACAATGTTCTTTAATGGTTCTAATTATATTTCTCTTACCCAAAGTGTCACCTCCATAAAATTATATCTATTTTTTGTAATACTAATGAAAATATACTATAATGTTAGGACTAAATCAAACAAATTAAGAGTGGGGTAAGCCCACTCTCTTCAATGCACAGTTTACATCTTGTCAACACCATTATAATTATATCACAATAATGTAAAAAATCAAATGTTAAAAAGGCTCATCTGATTGCTTTCAGGCAAATCCGAAAGACAATTATGTTCTTTTAATGCTTCTAAGGCTGGTTTATTTACTTTTGCTCTAGTAACTAAATCTTCTATGGATAAAAACTTGGCCTTATGACGTTCCTCTACAATCTTTCTTGCTGCATTTTCTCCTAATCCATCTAAACTTTTAAGAGGCGGTAAGATTCCTTCCCCGCCTATTAAAAACTTATCACTATCGGATCTATACAGATCTACCCTTTCAAATTTAAATCCACGTGCATACATTTCTTCAACAACTTCTAAAACAGTCAATAAGTTTCTTTCTTTAGCGGTCATATTATTGGATAGATTTTCAAGCTCTTTCAACTTCTCTTTAACAGCTTCTCTCCCTTGTAAGACTAAATGAGCATCAAAATCTTGAGCTTTTGTTGTAAAATATGTTGCATAAAAAGCTTCAGGATAATGAACTTTAAAGTAAGCTATCCTAAAGGACATAGTAACATATGCTGCCGCATGAGCTTTAGGGAACATATATTTGATTTTATTGCATGATTCAATATACCACTCTGGAACATTAAAACTTCGCATATATTCTTCATCTTCTTCTGTTAAACCTCGTCCTTTTCTAACCCTCTCCATTATATTAAAAGCCCTCATCTTATCAAGTCCAGAGTATATTAAATACAACATAATGTCATCCCTTGTAGATATAACTTGACTCAGTGAAGCTGTATTGTTTCTTACTAAGTTTTGTGCATTATTTAACCATACATCGGTACCGTGGGATAATCCACTAATTCTTACTAGTTCTGCAAAGGTCGTAGGCTTTGTATCTATTAACATTTGTCTAACAAATCTAGTTCCAAACTCTGGTATCCCCAGTGTTCCAACTTCAATATCTATATCCTTTTCTTTAATATTTAAAGGTTCAATACTAGTGAAAAGCTTCATAGTTTCCTTGTCATCTAAAGGAATTTCACTAGGGTTTACTCCGGTAATGTCTTCCAACATTCTAATTATTGTAGGCACATCATGACCTAAAATATCTAATTTTAAAATCCTACCACTGATAGAATTATAATCAAAATGCGTAGTCACAACTCCTGATTTTTTATCGTTAGCTGGATATTGTATAGGAGAAAAGTCGTATATATCTTTATATTTCGGTACTATCATCACTCCCCCAGGATGTTGCCCTGATGTACGTTTTACTCCAGTACACCCTTGTACTAATCTATTTATTTCCGCCGGATGAATGGTTATTTGATTTTCATCATGATACTTCTTTACAAATCCAAATGCAGTTTTATCAGCTATAGTTCCTATCGTTCCTGCCCTAAATACATATCCTTCTCCAAACAACTCCTCTGTATACTTATGAGCATTAGCCTGATATTCTCCTGCAAAATTTAAATCTATATCTGGCTCTTTATCTCCTTTAAAACCCAAAAATACTTCAAATGGAATATCATGCCCATCTTTGTTTAACTTAGTTTGACATTTAGGACATTTTTTATCGGGCAAATCAATTCCCGAACCTATTGAGCCATCTTCAATAAATTCACTATACTTGCAATTTGGACATACATAATGAGGTACTAAAGGATTTACTTCTGTAATACCACTCATTGTTGCAACAAATGAAGAACCAACCGAACCCCTTGATCCAACCAAATATCCGTCTTCTATAGATTTCCAAACCAGTTTCTGAGCTATTATATACATTACGGCATACCCATTTTCTATAATTGAATTAAGTTCTTTATCTAATCTTTCCTTTACTATTTTAGGCAATGGAGTCCCGTATATATCAATAGCTCTATCGTATGTTATTTTTTTTAATTCCTCTTCAGCACCATCTATGACTGGTGGATATGTGCCTGTAGGAATAGGATCTATTTCATCTATCATATCTGAAATTAAATTAGTATTTTTAACGACTACCTCTTCTGCTTTCTCTTTGCCTAAATATTCAAACTCCTTCAACATTTCATCAGTAGTTTTAAAATAAAGAGGAGGTTGAAGTTCTGCATCTGAATAACCTTGGCCAAACATTAAAATTTTTCTATAAACCTCATCTTCAGGATCTAAAAAGTGTACATCTCCCGTGGCTACAACTAATTTATTAAATCGTTCTCCTAGTTTTACAATTTTTTTGTTTATATTTCTTAATTGTTCTTCATCGGATATTAATCCATTCCTTATTAGATGCATATTATTATCTATAGGCTGTATCTCTAAATAATCATAAAAACTTACAATGTTTCTGATTTCATTATCATCTTTATTCTCTAAAATCGCCCTATAAAGCTCTCCAGCTTCACAAGCACTTCCAATTATTAAGCCTTCTCTGTAAGTATTTAATAAAGACTTAGGAATTCTTGGTCTTCTGTAAAAATAGTTTAAATGAGATTCTGAAATCAATTTATATAAATTCTTTAGTCCTACAGTGTTTTTAGCTAATATAATTATATGAAAAGGCCTATCTTTAGAAATGTCTTTTTTATTATTTAACCTATTTATCTGACAGAAGCTTTCTATACCATTATCGTCTAATAATTCCATACATTTAAGAAAGATTTCTGCTGTGGCTTCTGCATCATCCACAGCCCTATGATGATTTATTAAATCTACCTTTAAATGCTTTGCTACTATGTTAAGACGGTGACTTTTAAGTTGTGGAAACAGTGCCCTTGTTAATTCCAGCGTGTCTAAAACAGGATTGCTTATATCCTTACCTACGTTTGAAAACTGCTCTCTTAAAAATCCCATGTCAAATGAAGCATTATGAGCTACTAAAGTCGAATCCTTGATAAAATTTTCAAAATCCGGCAGTATCTCATGAATTTTCGGTTTATCTTTAACCATATTGTCTGTAATTCCAGTGATATTTACAATTTTACTAGGAATTGGTCTTCCTGGATTAATCAATTGGCTATATTTATCTACAACTACTCCATCTTCAATTTTAACTGCACCTATCTCAGTTATCATGTCATTCCTGGGAGAAAGTCCAGTAGTTTCTATATCAAAAACCACATACCTGTTATAACTTTGTTTTTCATCATAATTAGACACAATAGCTTTTTCATCATTAATTAAATATCCCTCAACCCCGTATATAACCTTAATGTTTAATTCCTTACTAGCTTCCATAGCTTCAGGAAATCCTTGCGCCACACCATGATCAGTTATTGATATAGCTTTATGACCCCATTTTTTTGCTCTTTCTGCAATCTTTCTATAACTGGTAACTCCATCCATAGAACTCATTTGAGTGTGCACATGAAGTTCGACCCTTTTTACATCTGCTAAATCCATTCGCTCATGTTTTTCTAAAAGATTTAAAGATTTAAGCATTAACACTAAGTGCTTTGAATAGCTGTCAAATATAATATCTCCTGATACCTTTACATAAGAACCATCTTTTACATTTGTTTCAAAGTCTTCAAATTGTTTTTGGGTTAAAAATACTTTCACTGTAATAGAATCTGTCAAATCCGAGATGTTGAAAATTACCAATTTCTTGTTGCCTCTTATATCCCTGGTCTCCATTTGGAATATTTCCCCGCATATTGTAGCTACTCCTATATTTAGATTTATATCTTCGATTTTAATAGGATCCTCATCAATCTTCTTACCAAAAATATAATTTTTACTAGGAGTTAATTGCTTTTTCTTAGTTTTATTATTATTTTTACTACTTAACGTTTCTGCCGAAAGCCTTTTTTCTTCTACAATAGTACGCTTAATAACCTCGTCATCCTTATTCAAAATCTTAGAATTCTCTAAATATACATTAAAATCCATGTTCAACTCTTCTTTTATTTTGTTTCTAATTTTAACCTCTGCTTTATTGTTTTTCAACGCATAGTTAACTATAGTATTGGTCGTAAAGATAACAAAGGAATTGTCTTTTATCTTCCACTCTAAATCTTTAGTCCAGGAAGTACTTGAGGGAATTTCTTTTTCAATAAAATATATTATGTTATCCCAATATTTCCTCATAATATTGAGTGGTTTTTCAGAAACATTATATTTAATCTTTAAATGCACTCTAAATTTTGGAAATTTATTTTTGAAGATTTTCTCTAGCTCTTCCAATACCTGTTCTTTTATGATGATTCTTGAAGTCAAAAATATTTTAATTATTTTTTTTTCATTGGAAATCTCAATTCCTTCCACAAATAGGCTGTCTATATCTAAGTTTACAGATATATTATTGTTTTCAAATAAAGTTAGTAGTTGGATTGTTGACTTGCCCATTTTTATTGTACCTCCTTTGTCCTTAGCCAGGCCTTCATATGGATTTTATTAAATTCCCATTAGACTATAATAAAAATTGAAACCCTTTTGGATAAAATGATTAAAGGGTTTCAATTTCATTTATTAATTCATCTATAAGGAATTCTTCCTTTACCTTTTTTATAACCTTTCCCTTTTTAAATATTAGACCTTCACCTTGTCCTCCCGCTATACCAATATCAGCCTCTCTTGCTTCTCCTGGACCATTTACAGGACATCCCATAATAGCTACTTTTAACGGCTTATTTATACCCTCTAATCTTTTTTCCGCTTCTTCTACTAAGTTGATCAGTTCTATTTTAGTTCTACCACAGGTAGGACAGGATATTACCTCTATACCTTCTTCCAGCAAACCTAGAGATCTTAAAATTTCTCGGCCAACTTTTACCTCTTCCACAGGATCCCCAGTTAAAGATATTCTTATGGTATCTCCAATACCCATAGACAGTAATGCTCCAATACCAACGGCTGATTTAACAGTCCCCCTCCATATTGGACCTGCCTCAGTAACTCCTAAATGTAATGGATAGTCTACCTTTTGGGACATCTTTTCATAGGATTTTATCGTTAAAGGGACATTACTAGCCTTTAAGGATATCTTTATATTCTCAAAGTTTAGATCTTCTAAAATTCTCACATGTTCTAAAGCACTATATACCATGGAATCTTCATTGACACCTTTATATTTTTCTAAATATTCCTTTTTTATAGATCCAGAATTTACACCTATGCGTATAGGTATTTGTCTTTCCTTGCATACATTCACAACCTCCATAACCTTAGCTCTTGATCCTATATTGCCAGGATTAAGCCTCAAACAGTCAGCGCCTTTTTCTACGGCAGCTATAGCTAATTTATAATCATATTGAATATCCGCTATAAAAGGAATTGTTATCTGCTCTTTAATCTTTTTTATAGCCTCAGCATCATCTAAATCTGTTACAGCAGCTCTAATAATATCACATCCTGCCGCTTCTAGCCTTTGGATTTGTTTGACTGTATTAGCAATATCTTTAGTTTCTGTATTGGTCATAGACTGGATGCTAATTGAACTATTTCCACCTACAGGAACATCCCCTATCATGATCTTTCTTGTCTTTTTTCTCTTCATAAAATCACCTTCTAAATATATTAAACCTAATAATATCTGAGTAAGTAACAGTTAACATTAATAATATTAACAACACAAATCCTATAAAATGTATGAAACCTTCCTTCTCAGGATTCACAGCCTTGCCTCTTATCATTTCAATAACTAGAAATACAATTCTACTACCATCCAATGCAGGCAAAGGTAGTAAATTGAAAAAACCTAGATTTACACTGATGAAACCCATTAAATATAATAGATTTATGACTCCATACTTAGCAGCTTCACCTATAGTATATATTACACCTACAGGACCTGAAAGGTCTTTTGTACTCACTTCGCCTCTAAAGGCCATCTTTAAAAAATCAAACATCAATTTTAACATAGACCAAGTTTGTTCAAAGCCATTCCCTATGGACAATAGAAATGATTTTCGTGAAACAGGAACAATACCGATTACTATTCTATTATCATCACCTATTTTGGGTTGCAGAAAATAGTCAATTTTTTCCTCATTACGTAAAACAGTCACTTTCATTTCTTTATTAGGCTCTGAGCCATTTATTTTCTCAACGATAGAATCCCAATCATCTATCTGATCATCATTGATACTCAATATCGTATCTCCTCTTTGAATACCCACGCTTTCAGCTGGAGAGTCTTGTTGAACGTCCTTAATAGTAGTCGTAGGCACTCCTAAATTAAATGCAACTATAGAAAACACAATTATAGCTAAAATAAAATTCATCATAGCTCCAGCTGCTATAACGGCTATCCGCGATAATACTGGTACCCTATTAAAACTTCTTGGGTCGTTTGAATTTTCATCCTCTCCTTCCATACTTACATAACCGCCTATTGGCAGAACTCGAATGGAATATTTAGTTTCTCCTTTTTCTTTCTGAAAAATCTTAGGCCCCATACCTATAGAAAACTCATTAACCTTAATGCCTACAGTTTTTGCAACTATAAAATGGCCAAACTCATGGAACAGTATTACCATTAAAAATACAAAAATTGCAGCTATTGCAGTTACCAATTAAATCACCACCTATCTTTTACAATGAGAAATACTTTATAAAATAATATACAAAAGGTGCAGTAAATAGTATGCTATCAAATCGATCCAATATTCCCCCATGCCCAGGCATAATAAATCCAAAATCTTTTATGCCAGTAATTCTCTTGATTTTAGATGCCGCCAGATCTCCAATCTGAGCAATGATTCCTCCCAGAATAGCCAATAAAATTAGTTTCCATAGAGGATATAAGGTAAAATACTTAGCAAAACCTAAGGTTAGCAATGTAGAGCCAAGTATTCCACCCAATGAGCCTTCTATTGTCTTGTTAGGACTTATCTTTGGACACAATTTGTTTTTTCCAAACAAGCTACCAAAGATATATGCAAATGTATCTGTACCCCACGCTGTTATAAAAACTAACCATATATATATATTACCATCTAGATATATAATATGCTGCATTAAAAAAGGTATGTAAAAAACTCCAAAAAGAGTTACGGATATATCTATTAGAGTAATATCTTTTTTAAATATTAATTCAATTAACAACGCTATTATCAAGTAAAAAAAAAGCAATTTAAAGGACATCCAGCTATATCCTAAGGAGTTAAGTAAAAATCCAATACAACTCAGGTACCCTATTATTTTTATAGGTTTGATATTTATTTCTTCTACTGCATTATAAAACTCCCTCAATCCTAAAATAGATAGCAATAATATAAAGTATGATATAGGGGTTCCACCCCTTAATGTTATAAATATTGTAAATAAAACTATTATAAGTCCACTAATTGTTCTAGTTATTAAACCCTTCACCTAAATTCCTCCAAATCTTCTATTTCTTTTTTGATAATCAAGAATAGCTTTATACAGGTACTCTTCCTTAAAATCCGGCCAATAAATATCCGAAAACCAAAGCTCAGTATATGCTATTTGATACAGCATAAAATTACTTAACCTTAATTCTCCGCTGGGCCTAATTAACAAATCAGGATCGGGTATATCTTTTGTGTATAAATATTTCGAAAACAACTCTACATTTATATCATCCTTATCTATTTTACCCAAATTTACATCTTCTAAAATATTTTTTATACTACGAATTATTTCATCTCTACTTCCATAATTTAATCCAATATTTAAAACCATCTTTGAGTTGTTTTTAGTTTTTTCAATAGCCTTTTCCACTTCTTTTCTAGGTACTTTTGGAAGCAGGCTTATATCGCCCATAATTTTAATCTTAATATTATTTTTATGTATTTTATCCAATTCGTTTCTTATATAAAAAACTAATATTTTCATCAATGCATCAATTTCTTTTTTAGGACGTTTCCAATTTTCAGTTGAAAAAGCATATAGGGACAAGTATTCTACACCAAGATTATTGGTTGCTTCAACGATGTCCACTACTCTTTTCATGCCCTCTTGATGTCCTGAAGTCCTTGGTAATGATCTATCTTTTGCCCATCTTCCATTACCATCCATAATAATAGCAATATGCTTTGGGAGATTTTGAAAGTCTATTTTGTCTTTTAGTTCCAATATTTCATCTTTTCCCATAGTTTCATCCTCCATTATCAAAATTCCCCTTCCTATATAAGAAGGGGAATTTTTAGATTTCCAATAATTCTTCTTCTTTTTTATTAGTTAACTCATCAATGTTTTCAATATACTTATCCGTTATATTTTGTATTTCATTTTCAGCCAATTTTCGCTCATCTTCGCTAAGTTCTTTATCCTTCTCCATTTTCTTTATAACGTCATTAGATTCTCTTCTTATATTTCTTATAGCTATTTTAGCATTTTCTGCATTTTTACCTACTAATCTAACTAGCTCTTTTCTTCGTTCCTCTGTTAATAATGGGATTGGCAGTCTAATAATTTTCCCATCATTTGAGGGATTTAACCCCAAGTCGGATATTAGAATTTCTTTTTCGATAGCTGGTATTAAGTTGACGTCCCATGGCTGAATAACCAATAATCTTGGTTCTGGTGCAGAAACACTAGCAACCTGTTTTAAAGGTGTTATTGTTCCATAACATTCAACATTAATTTGATCAAGTAAAGCTGGGTTTGCGCGACCTGCCCTTATACTTTTTAATTCTTCTTGATATGAGTCTATTGTTTTTTGCATCCTTACTTCAGTTTCCTTATGAATATCTAAATACATGGTTAATCCTCCTTTATATAAGTGCCTATTTTTCTCCCTAAAGCTACATCTATAATATTATTAGGTTTATCAATACCAAATACTATTATAGGTAAGCTATTATCCATACATAAAGAAGTTGCTGTGGAATCCATGATTCCTAATCCCATATTTAATATATCTATATATTTTAATGTATCAAACTTTTTGGCAGATGCATTAACATGTGGATCGGAATCATAAACTCCGTCGACTCCTTTTTTTGCTAGCAGTATAACTTCCGCTTCAATTTCTGCAGCCCTTAGTGCTGCAGCTGTATCAGTTGAAAAATAAGGATTTCCGGAACCAGCTGCAAAAATAACAACTCTACCTTTTTCTAAATGCCTTATAGCCTTCCTTCTTATATAAGGTTCAGCAACCTGTCTCATTTCTATAGCAGTTTGTACCCTTGTCTTAACATCAATTTTCTCTAATGCATCTTGAAGTGCTAAAGCATTTATCACCGTACCCAACATCCCCATATAGTCTGAAGTTGTCCTATCCATTTCCTTGGCAGTTCGTCCTCTCCAAAAATTCCCACCACCAACAACTATAGCCACTTCTATGCCTAAACTATGTATAGTTTTGATTTCATTAGATAGTCTTGTAACTGTTTCAGTACTGATACCATAACCTTCATCTCCTGCCAAAGCCTCTCCACTTAATTTTAATACTACCCTTTTAAAAATCGGTTCCGCCATATGAATCCTCCCTTAATTAATGTATCAAGTAGCTAAGTATCTTAATTAAATGGAGAACAACCTGTGTTCTCCATTTAATTACATGTTCATTTGCTTTGCTACTTCACTAGCAAAGTCTTCATCTCTTTTTTCTAGTCCTTCTCCTACTTCAAATCTAACAAATCTTCTAATTTTAATATTTTCACCTATTTTTGCAATTTTCTCATTTAATAAATCTTTAACCTTAACACTTGGTTCCTTAATAAAAGGTTGCTCTAATAAGCATATTTGCTCATAAAATTTACCTAATCTTCCCTCAACAATTTTTGAAGCCACATGTTCTGGTTTTCCTTCATTTACCACTTGATTCATAAGTACTTCTCTTTCTCTTTTTATATCTTCTTCTGGTACATCTTCCTTGCTTACATACTTTGGACTTGAAGCAGCTACTTGCATAGCCATATCCTTTATAAATTGTTTAAACTCATCGGTTTTAGCTACAAAATCAGTTTCTGTATTTATTTCAATTAAAGCTCCTATTCTACCACCATGTATATATGATTCAACCAATCCCTCTGCTGCTATTCTACTAGATTTTTTTGCAGCTTGTGAAAGGCCTTTTTCCCTTAATAAGTCTATCGCTTTATCTATATCCCCTTCTGTTTCAACTAATGCATTTCTACAATCAAGCATACCTGCCCCAGTTCTTTCTCTTAATTCTTTTACTTGTGCTGCGCTTATGCTCATTCTATCCCTCCTCTTATTGTTAAAAATGGTAAGAGCATAAAGGATATCATATCCCTTTAAACCCTTACCCTTTTCTGCTAGTCTTCTACTTCTTCTATTTGTTCGCCTTGTTTACCTTCTAAAACAGCATCTGCCATAGTTCCCGTCAATAATTTAACCGCTCTAATAGCGTCATCATTTCCTGGTATTACATAATCAATCTCATCTGGATCACAGTTTGTATCTACTATAGCCACAACTGGAATTCCTAATATTCTTGCTTCATTTACCGCAATTCTTTCTTTTCTAGGATCTACTACGAATAAGGCATCTGGAGTTTTATCCATCTCTTTAATTCCACCTAAAAACTTCTCAAGTCTTTCCCTTTCTCGATTAAGTTCTATAACTTCTTTTTTAGGTAATACATCAAATATACCCTCTTCTTCCATTTCACCTAGTTTATGAAGCCTATCAATTCTTTTTCTAATGGTCTTATAATTGGTTAACATACCACCAAGCCATCTTTGATTGACATAGTGCATTCCACATCTCTTAGCCTCAGCTTCAATTGCTTCCTGGGCTTGCTTCTTCGTACCAACAAATAAAATTTCTCCACCTTCTGCAGCTACTTCTTTTATAAAATCATAAGCCGTACCCACCATCTTTACTGTTTTTTGTAAATCAATAATGTAGATTCCATTTCTTTCAGTAAAGATATACTGAGCCATCTTAGGATTCCATCTTCTAGTTTGATGTCCAAAATGCACTCCTGCTTCTAAAAGAGCTTTCATAGTAATAACTGACATAATTAATTCACCTCCATGTTTTATTCCTCCATCTTTATCATACATATAAGGAACCTTAAATAATAAGGCACAACCTTAAATGTCAAAAGATGTGTGTAATCCCTTAAGTAGTATAACATATAGAATATTTTTAATCAATCATTTTATAAGTTTATATTACCCCACATTTTAATTATTATTTCCACTTCCCGCACACCTTTATTTAATCGCTTTGCAATTTCCTCATTGCTAAAACCTATTTCTCTTAAAGATATTATCTCTCTATATAAGGACTCGCTAGAATCTTTAAACCCCTCATCATTATCTTCAAAAATCTTGTTTATTTGTTTGTTTTTTTTGTTAGTTGCTTTATCGTCTATTTCTATAATTCTATTTTTACTATTTAGATTATCTATTTTCTTTAAATTAGTTTGAACTAATTCGTAAAAACTATCTAAAGTATTATCTATAGCCAATGAATAATCCTTTATATCATTATAAATCAATCTAATTTCATTATATATGTCTTTTTCTTCCTGTGAAATCTTATTGATAAAAAATAAAGACAATGCTATAAATATTAAACCAACAATATTTAATAGAACACTTAACATACGCATCCCTACTTATATTTTAATATCTATTCTTCCACCTAATTCAGTTCCGTTTTTTTTACTTGTTTTTTTCTTTTCTTTTCTTTTTCTATTTTGATTTTTGTTTTTTTCTTTCTTGTTTCTTTTATGCTTATCAATTGATAAGCTTTCATTCCGATTGGTATCTCTCACTTTTTTTATGTCCTGTTTAACTCTTTTATCCTGTTGTAAAAATCCTGCTTTAACTTCCATTTGAAACCTACTATTTTCTTCCTGTTTCTGTTTTGTTATTTCCTGCGATTTAGAAATTAAACTTGTATAATCCACTGGCCTAATTGACACGATATCACTCCTAGTATGGACCTACCCTAATATCCCCTTCATCTCTATAAAATGTGCACCTCTTCATTTCATCCTTTACAAAATAGGTACTGTTTCCTATTGTAATTTTCACTCCTGGATATATGGTTCCTGCTACTTTTATTTTACCTTTAGATGATTTTTTTATATTTTTATTTATAAGTTCCTCTTCCTGTTTTAAAGAGTTCAATTTCTTAGTTAAGCTATTTCTTGTTTTTATTAGTTTTACATACATCTTTAATTTTTCATCATCTAATTCATGCACTCTTTTAAGATTGTCCAGTAAATTTATAGATTTTATAACTTTTTGTAAATTATCTTTAACAGTATCAATACTTTCTTTTAAGCTGTTAATCTTATTTTGATCCGAAGGTTCTCCCCCGATTTCCAAAACAGTAGTAGTGGCCATGTTCGAGCCAATTGTCTTGGCTCTAATTTCTTTTCCAGCTCTACAAATGCCACCAGCAATTAATCCCCTTTTACCTATAACTACTATGTTCTCACCACTAATAACATTGCTATGCATAATCGCTTCAGCTGTAATGTTTTTATCTGATTCTATTTTTGCATTTTCAATAAACTTTGTAATTATACTTCCTTTTGTCCTAACAGCCAATCTATTGTAGCCCTGTATACCTTGCTTGACTAATACATCTCCCGTATTTTGTATACATCCTCCTTCCACCAAACCTTTTACTTCTACATCACCATAAGCTTTAACCTTATATCCGTTTAAGATGTTTTTTCTTACAATAACAGTCCCATTAAAATAGATATTACCTACCTTTTTATCAACATTAGATACTTCAAAGACTTCAGATATTGTAACTTTACCATTATTTAATCCTACAAGACCGCTTTTTTCCGCTACTAAAAAAACTCCTTCTTCTAGTAAAGTAACATTTTTACCATACCTTAAAATAGGCTTTTTCCCCTTTTTATAAGGTATGATTTCGCCAGTTACCTTAAAGCCATGTTTGCCTTCCTTAGGATGCACTAACTCTGCCAGCTGTTCCCCTTTGTTTACATTATTGATACTATCCAATTCTCTATAATCTACTGTTCCGTCTTTTAATATCTTAGGGGTTAATTTTTTTTCTCGATCAAAAAAATACTTTATATATCCATCTTTTCCGTCAATGGGCAATACTCCTTCTGCAATACGTATTTTTTTATTATAATCTTTGTCTAGTAAAGCTTGTCTTAACTTATCTTCCTTTAAGCCTACAGTAATAATATCCTTTATTTCTTTTATTATCTCGTCTATTTCAACTTTTTTATAATTGTTCATATGATTTTCTTTGTTTTTTACAGCATCTAAGTTTTCATCTTCTATTAAAGTAATGTAAGCTTCCATTCCATCCTTAGACACCTCTAACATTATATTTGGCGAAATTTTATGCATACAATACCCCCTAATTAATGTTCATAAATAGACTCTTTAATTAGTTGATTTTTAATATTTAAAATTGCCTTACTATGAATTTGAGAAATCCTAGATTCCGATAATTCCATTATGTATCCAATTTCCTTATAAGTTAATTCCTCATAGTAGTATAAAGATATTACAGTCTTTTCTTGAACCGTCAGCATATCAATGGCATTAGATAAGATTTCCTTTAACTCCTTTGACTCAAAAGCTTGTTCTGGTGTAGTAGAATTTTGATTACTCCCAATGCTGTATTCACCTTTGTTTATTAACAAATCTTCTAAGGAAATCATGTTAAAGTTTGCTATATCTGCTAATATTGATTCTAGTTCTTCTATTGGAATGTTTAAAAATTTAGATAGTTCATAATTAGACGGTACCCTTCCCAACTTATTTTCTAAACTTATCATTGCGCTTTGAATATCTTTTGATTTCTTTCTTAATGATCTAGGAACCCAATCAAGTTTTCTTATATTATCAATAATCGTGCCTCTAATCCTGATTTGAGCATAAGTTTCAAACTTAACATTTTTGCTTAAGTCAAAACGTTCTATGCTATCCATCAAACCCATAGCTCCAAAACCAACCAAGTCATCATATTCTATTTTACTCCCATAGAAATTATACATTCTACCAGCAACTATCTTTACCAAGTCTATGTATTCTTCTATTAATTATTGCTTTATATCTCTATCCCTTGTTTGAGCATACCTTTTCCACAATTCATCTGTTTTCATTGTTTATTTACCCCCCTATAGGATACTAAATAATCTTAACTCCGTGACCTATAGTTTTTACTAGTAATAAACCATCCTCGGCATTTAGTTCAATAGTTCTACCATAATTGCCACCAATATCTTCAGAGATAATTTGTATATTTAGTTCATTTAACTTTTTTTTAGTTGCTAATGTATTTCTTTGCCCTATCTTTAAGATATCGTTATTTTTACCGAAAGCAAACATTTGTGAACCCCCAGTAACCTTTGCAGTTAAATTTCTCTTAAAGGCGCCATTTTGAATCATCTTTTCTATTAATAATTCTATCCCAGTATCAACAAATTTTGCTTTATTTTCATTGTTTCTAATTTCTTTACTAGATGGAAGCATTGCATGAGCCAACCCAGCTACTTTGTTATATTTGTCATATAGAGCTATGCCTACACAGGACCCTAACCCAAGAGTTGTTAGTATTCCAGGAGTTTTTACCACATTTAAATCTGCCATACCAACTTTAATTATCTTCATACTACGATACTCCTAAACTTGATAATATTTTTTCGAAAGAAACCATATCAGGCAACAAGAACAAATTACCTTTGACACTATTATTACCCTCTTCAAAAATAGTCTCTATCAACAAAACCTGATCAGAGATATAACCAAATTGAATAGCTGGAACACTTAGAATTGCTCCCGCCATATCTATAGCCAGGGAAGGAACCGATATAGCTATATCTAAATTGGTTAGACTACTTAAGGAGTTTACATATGAAGAAGCTAATATGTTTCCCACTTCTGATAAGGCTGACATTGCCATATCATCTAATTCATCTTTTCTCTCTGTCCTATTTAGCAGCATATTAGTCAAGTTTATAGCAGAATCCAAATCTAATATAAACATAATATTACCACTAATATCCCTATTAAGATCTAAGTATATTCCGACTACTAATCTTTCCTCTCCACCTAGTACTTTAGCAACATCTTTAAACTCTAATATCCTCACTCTAGGCACATTCATATCAACTCGCTTTGATAACATTCTAGCTAGTGCTGTAACAGCATTGCCAGAACCAATATTACCTATTTCCCCTAATATATCTATCATCATAGTGTTTAAATTTGTAACATCCATGGTTTTATTCTCTCCTAATACTCTAATACCTTAACTAAATCCAATAATATTATCAATCTATCTAAGGTTTTCCCTATACCACTTATAAATTCAGTAGATTCATTCCCTTCGGTTCTAGGAGGTGGGTCTATATTTTCTCTATCTATTTCTATTACTTCTGATGAAGAATCAACTATTAAACCTGCCACTATATCATCCATGGAGACCACTATTATTCTTGAGTTCTTATCATGTTCTTTTAGTTCTATATCCAATCTCATTCTTAAGTTTATTAAAGGGATTACCTCTCCTCTTAAATTAATTACTCCTTTTACATACTTTGGTGCATTTGGAACCCTAGTAACCTTTTCCACCTTTTCTATCGATAAAACATTGTCTATGGCAATTCCATAATATTCCTCGTCTAATTTAAATATTACATATTTGCTTTCCATTTCAGAAGACATATCTGGTCCCCCTTTACATTAATGAATTTACATCTAATATTAGAGATATATTACCATCTCCTAAAATTGTAGCACCTGATAAGTATTTAATATTAGATAGATATTTGCCTAAAGGTTTGATGACTATTTCCTGCTGTCCAATTAATCCATCTACTAGTAAAGCAGCCTGCTTTTCACCTTTTCTGGCTATAATCGCTATATATTCATCTGATTTTTCTATGTCATTTACTCCTACTATTCGATTTAATTCTATTATAGGTATGGTTTTTCCTCTATACAGTATAACTTCTTGATCATGAATACTTTTAATCTCTTCCTTTGAAATCTTAATTATTTCTGTTATCGAGCTCAATGGTATAGCATATATTTCATTGCTTAGCCTAATTAAAAGAGCTTGTATTATTGCTAAAGTAAGGGGAAGTCTTATAGTAAATTTGGTACCTTTATAAAGTTGAGTATCTACCTCGATAGATCCACTTATTGACTCTATCTTACTTTTTACTACGTCAAGACCTACCCCTCTTCCTGAAATATCTGACACTTCTTCGGTAGTACTGAATCCTGGGGTAAATAATAGAGCAATAGCTTCTTCTTCGGATAATAGTTCTCCCTCTTGTTTGCTGATAACCCCTTTTTGTATAGCCTTTTCCTTAATCTCATTGCCATCCAAACCTTTTCCGTCATCCTCTGCTTCAATGATAACACTATTTCCATTCGCATAAGCTTTTAAAATTATAGTTCCCTCTTTTTTCTTACCACGCTTTATTCTTTCTTCCGGTGTTTCTATGCCATAATCTATGGAATTTCTTATTATATGTATTAATGGCTCTCCTATTTCATCAATAACAGTTCTGTCAACCTCAGTATCCTTACCAGACATTTGAAGGTTGATCTCTTTTTCTAATTCTTTAGATAAATCTCTTACCATTCGAGGAAATCTATTGAAGACTCTCTCTATGGGAACCATACGTACTTTCATAACTGCATCATGGATGCTTGTGGTAATCCTTTCCAGATACTCAATAGCCTCAGCCATATTTTCTTTATTGGAAGATTGGCTTAACTCATCCATTCTAGTTTTTATTATTATTAACTCACTAACCAAGTTCATTAGGTTGTCCAATCTATCAATATCCACTCTAACCGTCTTACCAATCATGTTGGTTCTATTGGTTGTCTCATCCTTTTCATTTCTTTTCAATAATTCTTTTTTAAATTTATTTGACTTTTCCGTGTTTTCTTCTATGGTTTGTAAATTGGTCATAAGACTATCTACATCTAATCTGTTTATAGAAAAATCATCAATTTCAGAGATACTACTTAGTTCTTCTTTTATTTTTTCAGAATTAAATTCAGAAATAAAAACAACGGAAAACTTAGAATCAAATTTTTCATCTTCAATATCTTCCACAGAGGGATTCGAATAAACTATTTCCCCAATAGACTCTAGATTGTTAAAGATAATAAAAGCTCTAGCTGCTTTAAGCATGCAGCTTGTGCTCAATATGATATCAATTTTATATGAAATTAATCCTTTGTTCTTAGCTTCTTCTAATATGTTTAATACGTATTCATTGATGTCCTCTAATTTTTTATGAGAGCTTTCATCACGATTTTCCTGCATTTGACTATCATCAGATATAGATCTTAATTTATGTATTAAATCTTTATAATCATCATCTTTTTCTTGTCCATTAGTTGCTATAAGATTAATAGAATAATCCAACATATCAAAACATTCAAATATAATATCAATAATATCTTCATTTAAGGTAACCGCATTGCTTCTAACCCCATGTAATACATTTTCCATCTCATGGGTCAAATTGCTCATATTTATAAATCCCATGGTTCCCGACATACCTTTCAATGTATGAGCTACCCTAAATATCTCATTGATTAAGGATATATTGCTTGTGTCTTTCTCAAGTTCCAATAATGCTTCATTCATATTTTGTAGATGTTCCTTAGCTTCTTCTACGAATACATCTATATATTGATTTAAATCTAAGTCCATTATTGCACCCCCACTATACTCATTATTTCATTAGCAATACCATTCAAAGGAATAATTTTATCTACACAGCCTGTTTCTATTGCTAATTTTGGCATTCCAAAAACTACAGATGATTCTTTGTCCTGAGCTATAATATATCCATTGGATTTTTTAATTTCAGTAATTCCCCTGGCACCATCTGAGCCCATGCCCGTCATAACGATTCCAACTTTATCTAAGTTATCCAACTTTGCAACAGATTCCATCAGGATATCAGCTGCAGGTCTTAGTCCTTTTATAGGCTTTTCCTTATTAAGTCTTATAATATGTTTATTGTTAATAGTTTCTACCCTCATATGATAATCCCCAGGAGCTATATAACAACATCCTCTTTTTAAAACATCCCCTTCTTCACCCTCTTTAACATTTATATTAGATAAAACATTTAATCTATCCGATAGGGATTTGGTAAATTTAGGAGGCATATGCTGTACTACTACTATAGCTGCATTAATTTTTGCTGACAACAAAGGCAAAACACTTTGTAAAGCTCGAGGACCTCCAGTGGATGTTCCTATAGCTATTATGTATTCAAATTCTTTAGTAGAGCTATTAGGTTTTGGTATATGAATTTTAGAAGGTCTTATAATACTTTTCTTTTTATAATCTAATTTTATTTTATATTTAGATGCAGCTTTTATTTTATTAGTTATATCTGACCTAATCTTTTCATCACTTAGTTTGAAAATATCTTTTGGCTTTGGTATAAAATCAATAGCTCCTTCTTCTAAAGCTTTCAAAGTCAAATTAGCTCCTTCTGTTGTTAAGCTGCTAATCATAACCACAGGAATATTGTAGTTTTTAGTGATATTTTTCAGTGTATCAATACCATCCATGATTGGCATCTCTATATCTAAAGTTATTACATCAGGTTTAAGTAAGGGAATTTTCTTCAGGGCTTCCTCCCCATGTCCTGCCTCACCAACTACAATAATTTCTTCATCCTTTTTACAAATATCAGTTAATACTTTTCGCATAAATGGTGAATCATCTACTATTAGTAATCTTATCAATTAAATCAGCTCTTTTTCTCTTAATAATCGTTCTTTTAAAAATATAAATTTTACTATACTGTCTCTATCGTTTTCACTTAGCTTTACAAAATCAATCCCCAAGCTATATTTATAATCGAATGTATCTACTTTCCCAACTCTTACGACCTTACATTTATTGTCTATAATATGATCTTTTATTTGAAACTTACATCGGATAATATCCCCAACCCTATGTTTAAAGTTAGAGTATATTTTTAATCCTGAAGCGCTAATATCCTTAGTTCTACATTCCTCAATTTTAATTTCGTTCTTAATTATACTTTCTTTTATTACCGGTATGGAAATATCAAATCTATAAAATTTTCTTCGCTGGTCTCTTTTAATATCAGATATTTTTTGAATTTCTAGTTGATAGATATCTTTATAGCTGCGCTTCAAAATTATTGCATCAAAAGTATACCTTCCTCTATTCTCCACCGTATAACTAATTTTTATCTTCTCATCTATATGCATCATAACTAAGTTCTGTCTATGAATAGGACCACTTATAATGAATGTTTCTTCCGTTGTAGTATTCAATACTTGGCTCGAATAAGATTTTTTAGACTTGGAAGTCAACTTGATTATTTCAATCCTATCGCCAATATGTGGAGTACCGTTCTGAGATATCATATATATTAGTCACCCCGTCTCAAAATAAAGTTTTTTAATCTTTGAGTAAAGCTTGTCTTTCTATCTACTTCAATAGTATCACAGGAATTTGTAAGGTTTAATGCCATTGTATTCATTCTTTTAGATATGATTGACCTAGGGCTAGACATTAAAAACGGTTCTTGGCTTATGACTGCTTTGTTCACCACTTTACTCTTTTCTAAATACCCTAAAAAACGTAAGTTAACTTTTAAAAAAGTCTTAGAAACCTGGTTAAGTTTGTAAAATAAATTTTCAGCTTCTATTCTGTTATTAACAATATTTGCTACTATGTTTAGTTTACCTTCATACTCTTTCATTGTCAAAGCCTTAATCATTGTATATCCATCCATCATAGAAGTAGGGTCAGGGGTTGTTACAAGTATAACTTCATCTGCTGTTATAATAAAATCTAAAACCATATTTGAAACTCCTGCACCTGTATCTATAATAATGAAATCCATAATAGTTTCAAGCTTTTTAAATTCTTTTAATATTTTTTTAATATTTTCAGTATTCATAGTTGATAATTCATAAAAACCAGAACCGCCAGATATAATCTTAATTCCCTCAGGCCCTTCTCCTATAATTTCATGAATGCTGACATCTTTGGTTATTAAATCTGTAATATTATACCTTGTATTTATTCCAACTAGTATTTCCACATTAGACAATCCTATATCTGCATCTAGTATTAATACCTCATATCCTAATCTACGCATCGAAATTGCTAAATTAACGGCAAAATTAGTTTTGCCTACGCCCCCTTTTCCACTAGTAATAGCCAACACCTTAGCTTTGGTTTTAGTCGTTGTTAATTTATCATTGCTTATTTCCTTAGCCATCAGTTCTCTTAGTCTTTCAGCTTGATCTTTCATATGGATCCTCTCCAATCAAACAACTAACTACTTTATCTTTATTCAATATCTCAATATCATCTGGCACATTTTGTCCAGTGGTTATATAGGAAATTGGGTTTTTAGTTAAGTATTTTACATTCAGTATATTTCCAAGTTCTTTAGCTTCATCAATTTTTGTAAAGATGATTTTATAGTTTTTTATAAAATCATAATGTTCTACAATTGATCTTAATACACTAAGATTTGTAGTTCCACTTAAGACTAGATATATCTCTTTGTTTTTGGTAGAGTTTATCATTTTATATAATTCATCTTCTTTGGTTACTTTTCTATGATTTTTACCAACCGTATCTACAAATATAAAATCCTTTTCTTTGAAATTAACTAGCGTTTTCTCAAAATCATTACTATTATATATAATCTCTAACGGTAATTTTAATATATCGCTATAGGTTTTCAGTTGGTCAACAGCTCCAATCCTATATGTGTCCGAAGTTATCAATCCTATTTTATATTTTCTTTCCATGGTCAATTTGGCAGCAATTTTTGCTAATGTAGTAGTCTTGCCAACTCCTGTTGGTCCTATAAAAAAAATTACTTTCTGTCTTTGATTCTCTATATTTATAGGTTTTACCTGACCAATATATTCTGATATAGTGTATTTAACAATATTACTAATGGTTTCATCATCTTTGTTGTCAAAATTTATCTGTTCATCTAGTTTTTTTAAAATTGAGGTTGCTATGGAGTAATCTACTCCGTTCTTTATTAATTGTCCATGATATCTTTTAAGCTTTGGAGAAACTTCAGATTCTTTATCCCCAATAGTAGAAGAAATCTCTTCTATCATACTTTTCAATGTTATCAATTCACTATTAACTTTATTAATCCTGTCATCATCATGTGATTTAGACAATAATAAACTTTTAGACTCACAAGCTGCAGTAATTTCTACAATTGGCTTTTTAAAAAGTCCCAAAAAACCTTTTTGTCTAACTGTTCTTGTATTTAAAACTATGGCATCTGAGCCAAGCTCCCTCTTTAACCGGTTCATAGCTTCATAAGCTGTGGAGCCTGTATATTTTTTAACTATCATTATATATTCACCATCCCAACAGATTGAACTTCCACTGAGGGCTCTATTTCATTATAAGATAAAACTATTAAATCCCTGGTTAGTTGTTCAGTTAATCTTTTAAAATAAAGTCTAACAATGGGTGCTGTTAATATAATCGGCTGCTGACCAATAGACGTCAGCTTCTGCACTGATTTTAGAGTATTGTTTAATATTTTTTGAGCAACATTAGGCTCTAATGATAAATAAGATCCGGTTTCTGTTTTGTTAATAGAGTTCATAATAATTTCTTCTACCTCATTATCCAGTGTTATTACACTCAGTGTACTGTTTTCTACATATTTATTAGTTATATAACCAGATAATTTTTGTCTTACATATTCAGTTAGTAGGTCTGTATCCGTTGTAACATTTCCATAATCAGCTAATGTTTCTAGAATAGTAACCATATCTCTAATACTTATTTGTTCTTTAAGTAGATTTGATAGTACTTTTTGAATTTCTCCAATAGAAAACACCTTAGGTACTACTTCATCAACTACTGCAGGATACTCTTCTTTTACATTATCAATCAATAACTTCACATCTTGTCTACCAATAAGATCGTAAGATTTTTCCTTTATTACTTCAGTTAAATGAGTCGCTATTACAGAAGGAGGATCCACCACCGTATACCCGAATATCTCTGCCTTTTCTCTTTCACTTTCAGTAATCCACTTGGCAGGTAACCCAAAGGCTGGTTCTATAGTCTCAATACCCTCTATTTCGCCCTCCCCGGTCCCAGGATCCATAGCTAAATAATGATCAAAGAAAATCTCCCCTTTAGTTATCTGAACCCCTTTTATCTTTATTATATACTCATTAGGACTAAGTTGAATATTGTCCCTTAACCGGACAATAGGAACCACCAAACCCAATTCCATCGCTATTTGTCTTCTTATCATAACAATTCTATCTAGAAGATCTCCGCCTTGGCTAACATCCGCTAAAGGTATAAGTCCATATCCAAACTCTAGCTCTATATCATCTACTTTTAGTAAACCTAGTACATTTTCAGGCTTTCTTAGTTCTTCAGCTTCAGATATTTCCTCCGGAGCTTCATCGATTTCTATCTCAATTTCCCTATCCATAGAATAACCTAGAAAAGCAAATATCAATCCTAAAACTATAAAGGTGGATTTTGGTAATGGTGTAAATACTCCAAATAAAATCGTAACTCCTGCAATTATATATAAGAGTTTTGAATTATTGCCAAATAGTTGTTTAATTAAATCTTGTCCTAAATTTGATTCTGAAGCAGCTCTGGTAACTATAAGGCCTGTAGCTGTGGATATCAATAGCGCTGGTATCTGACTAACCAAACCATCACCCACTGTTAACAAAGTATATTTTTGCATAGCTTCTACAAGAGGCATCCCTGATAAAATACCTATGGATAATCCAGCAACTATATTTATAATAGTTATAATAATACCTGCAATGGCATCTCCCTTAACAAATTTTGTAGCTCCATCCATGGCAGCGTAAAAGTCTGCATATCTTTGGATATCAGCTCTTCTTCGCCTTGCATCTTCTTCAGTTATTAATCCAGAGTTTAAGTCCGCATCTATAGCCATTTGTTTTCCAGGCATAGCATCTAAAGTAAATCTTGCAGATACCTCTGCAACCCTTTCAGCACCTTTGGTTATTACAACGAACTGGATTATTATAATTATAAGAAATATAATAAAACCTACTACAGCATTATTCCCTATAACAAATTTACCAAAAGCTTCTACTACCTTCCCCGCATCTCCATGTGCTAATATACCTCTAGTAGTAGATATATTTAAGGATAGTCGAAAAAGTGTAGCAATTAGTAATAAGGATGGAAAAATAGATATTTCTAACACATCTTTCGAATACATTGATATTAATAATATTAATAATGACAAAGCTATGTTAATGCCTAGCAAAATACTTAATAAAGTATTAGGTATAGGTATAATTATTATAATTACTATTGCAATAATGCCCAGTGCGACAATAATATCACCAAATTTCATCATCTTTCCTCCTAAAAATCATCTCTTAGACTATATACATAAGCCAATACCTCTGCTACAGCTTCGTATAAATTCTCTGGTATTAAATCCCCAATTTCCACCGTATCATATAAAGCCCTCGCTAACACCTTGTTCTCCACCAATAAAATTGAATTTTCCTTCCCTACTTTTTTTATATTTTCAGCAATCAAATCAATGCCTTTAGCCAATACATAGGGTGCATGATACAAATCCTTATCGTATTTTATGGCTATAGCAATATGAGTAGGATTTGTAATTATTACATCAGCCTTATGTACATCATGCATCATTCTTGACATGGCTATCTTTCTTTGACTTTCCCTTATTTTAGATTTAATCAATGGATCTCCTTCAGTTTGTTTGTATTCCTCCTTTACCTCTTGCTTTGTCATCTTAAGTTCTTTTTCGTATTCTCTCCATTGAAACATATAGTCTAAAAATGCCAATATTGCAGATACTCCAATAATTCTAATAGAAAATCCAAAAACCATACCAGCAAAGTTTTTCAAAATAATTGTTGATTCTAAATTAGATAAATTTATAATTTTAACAATGTTTTTTTCAATAAAACTATAGCCTACAAAGCCTATTAGCAAAATTTTAAGTATAGATTTAACCAATTCAACTAAAGCCTTTTTAGAAAACAACCTCTTAAAACCTTCTATAGGATTTATCCTATTTAGTTTAATTTGTAAAGGTTTTGTGGTAAACAAAAAACCTACTTGCAAATAATTAATAATAAGGGCAGCTAAAAAAGAAATGAGAAGCATAGGGGCTATTGCACTAAAAAAAACAATAATAATTTTTGTAAATCCAATCATCAGATTGTTTTCATGAAATAATTCATCTACATCTACAATTGTTTTATAAGTATTAGTCATGAATTCAATTAAATTATTTATTATATATTTACCAAATATCTTTAAACCTAAAAAAGCGGCTAATAGTATAAAAATCGCTGTTACTTCTTTGCTTTGAAGGACCTGGCCTTCTTCTCTTGTATCTTTCCTTTTTTTAGGGGTTGGTTTTTCTGTTTTCTCCGAATCTGCAAACAGTTGTAAATTAAAATCTAGTTTCATATTATCAACCTTCAATAAACAATCTAAAGAAATTATATATTTCTTCAACAGTTCTATTAAATATACCAGTTGTTATAGAATAAAATATAGGCATAGATACACTTATTAATAATAGTCCTACTAATATCTTCAAAGGCATTCCTACTACAAAAACATTCATCTGGGGTATAGTTCTTGCAAGTATCCCCAATAATAAATCCGTTAAAAATATAATAGCAACCATAGGAGCACTCAGTTTAAAACCAATGATAAAAGTTTTAGATAATACATTAATTAATAAGTCAGCAGCATTTTTAGAAAAAACAAATTTACCAACAGGAAGAAATTCATAGCTATCTATCAATGCTTTTATAATGGTATGATGCCCATTAATGGACAGCAAGACTAAAAATGCTAATATGTAATAAAAGTTCCCCATTATAGGGACCTGTACCCTATGCTGAGGATCCACAACATTAACCATGCCAAATCCTATTTTCATATCCACTATTTGCCCCATAACATAAAAGGCAGCAAAAAAAACATAACTAATGAAACCTATTATTGTGCCCACCATCAGTTCTTTAAAGATCAACTCTACAAAACTTAACTCCAAAAGATTTAAATCAATATCTAGAGTCACTGCTAAGAGGATTGAAACTATAAAAGAAAATCCTACTTTCATGGTATTAGGTATATTTTGTGAGCTAAAAAAAGGAGAGATGAAAAAGATTCCAGAAGTTCTAACTAGAATCAGTAAAAACATTTCATATTTACCAAATAAAGTTTGTAAAATACCATCCATATAAAACACCTATCTATTGTATATATAAATTTATATTGCTCAGAAGTTCCGTTGTAAATTGAGTAATTAGTTTTAAAATCCAAGGTCCAAATATAATTACCGATAAAAACACTGCAACAATTTTGGGCACAAAAGCTAATGTAGCTTCCTGTATTTGAGTTACTGCTTGAATAATACTAACTGCCAACCCTACTAGCAAACTAAATATTAACATTGGCGCTGACATCATTAAAATAGTTCTAGTAGCATCTTGAGCTAGTTTTAAAACATCCCCATGATCCATTCTATCCCTCCTACTTAAAACCTAATACTACTGATCTCACTATTAGGTTCCATCCATCTACTAAAACAAACAATAATATTTTAAAAGGCAAGGATATAATAACTGGTGGTAACATCATCATACCCATAGACATTAATGTACTTGCTACAACCATGTCAATAACTAAAAATGGAATGTAAATTACAAAGCCAATTTGAAATGCAGTCTTTAATTCACTAATAACAAAAGCAGGGATTAGAACATGGCTAGGTATATCATCCAAGCCAGATACATTATCTATTTTTTTTATATTCAAAAATAGGCTCAAATCCTTATCCCTAGTCTGTTTAAACATAAACTCCCTAATTGGTTCCATTGCTCTTTCTAGGGCCATCTCCTGATCTATTTCTTCCCTTAAAAATGGCTGTATTGATTCACTATTTAATTGGGTCCCAATAGGCGCCATTATAAAAAAAGTTAAAAATAAAGCTAATCCTATAATTACTTGATTTGGAGGTGTTTGTTGAAGCCCTAATGCATTTCTTATAAATGATAGAACTATTATTATTCGAGTAAAGCTTGTAATCATAATTAATATAGACGGTGCTAAAGTTAATACGGTTAAAGTAAATAAAAGTTGCAAAGAAAATACATAATCCTGAGGTGTCCCATCACCACCCAATATTGGATTGTTTCCAAATAGAGATACCTCAGGTTGTGCGTATGAATATCCTCTGCTTATTATAATTATAAAAACCGATATTGCTAAAATCTTAACCCATCTTTTCATTGTTTTTCTCTTCCTCATCTATCAATTTATTAGAATCCTTTAAAAGTTCACTAATTTTTCTCTGAAACTTACTTATATATCTGTTTTTTTCAATAGAGTTGTATCTATATCTATCCAATTCTTCCTCAAATTGTCTATTGCTACTAATTTGAATTTCATCTTCTGAAAGTTTATCAAGAACTTCAATAGTGTTATTTGTCATGGCCAATATATATACAGTTTCACTGATTTTTATTATTGCTATTTTAGTATTAGGGTCTAGTTTTAAAATATCTATAACCTTCATGTAATTGCTATTTATAAACCTTCCAGAGCTTTTAGCTATAAACCTTGTTCCATATATCGTAAGTATGACTACACCAATAAATATTAATGTGTAAAAAATTAACTTTAAAATTGTTTTTCCTAGATTAAAGTCTACACCGTCTGTAGCATAACTAATACCACCTGTCAATAAGATAATTATCATACTCAAAAGTAATGTTCTATATTTGGAATTTGTCTTCAACTTAAGACCTTCTTTACAGCCTCTATTACCCTATCAGATTGAAATGGTTTAACTATAAAATCTTTAGCCCCAGCTTGAATTGCTTCAATAACCATTGCCTGTTGACCCATTGCCGAACACATTACTATTTTAGCATTAGAATCTATACGTTTTATTTCTTTAACTGCTTGAATTCCATCCATTTCTGGCATTGTTATGTCCATTATAGTTAACTCAGGATTAAGTTCTTTAAATTTTTCTACAGCCTTTACTCCATTTTCTGCCTCACCAATTACCTCAAATCCATTCTTTGTTAAAATATCCTTTATCATCATTCTCATAAAAGAAGCATCATCTACTATTAATATACCTTTCCCCATATTTATTCCTCCTTTTCAATCTGAATATCGATTGCCCTTTTAAGACTTATCGATATCTGTTATTCTTATTCCAAAGTTATCATCAATTACTACAACTTCACCTTTTGCAATATATTTCCCATTTGCATAAACATTCAATGGTTCTCCCAACAACTTGTCCAGTTCTATAATAGTACCTGGTCCATAGGATAAGATTTCTCCAATCCTTTTAGTAGTTCTTCCCAATTCAACGGTAAGCTCAACAGGTATATCACCAACTAAGTCAATAGATTCATCGTAGTTTGGCTCCACAGTAGTATCGAAAGTTTCAAATTCTGGACTTTTCACAACTACATGTTCTTTTTTAAGATCTTCTTCTTTTTCAATATTTAAACTTTGTTCCATTTTTTTGTTTTCACCAATGTTTTCAGCTATACCACTAATGTTTGTGTCATCAGGCTTAACATATTCATCTACTTCTATTTCATCTTCCATAAAATCCTCTGACTTTCCATGTAAATCTTCCACTATACTTTGTCCAAAATCTAAGGGTATCAATTGCATTAGTTCACTATCTATTAAGTCTTCAACTACCATTCTAAAGGACACTTTGATTATAGGATCATCGGTCATTAAAACATCCAAAGTTTCCTTGCCTTCACTAAAAGTTATTTCCGATGATTGAGGGGGTGCTATATCTATTTTTTTCATGAAGATTTCAGATAGGGATGTGGATGCTGACCCCATCATCTGATTCATAACCTCTGAAATAGCACTTAAATCTAATTCTGTCAATTCTCTATCTATATCTATTTCATCTTTGCCCATCATAATATCCGTTATAATCTTTACATCATCAACATTGATCATCAATACATTAGAACCTTCTAACCCTTCCTTGTATCTAACATCAACTGCAACGAATGGTATTGGATATTCATAGGATAGTTCTCCAGTATTTGTAACTGTTACCTGAGGAGTAGTTATTACAACTTTCTTGTTCAATAAAGTTGATAGAGTTGTTGCAGCAGTACCCATACTTATATTTCCTATTTCCCCTAAAGTATCCTTTTCCATCTCTGTAATTATATTATCAAACTCATAATCATTGTCCATATCATCTGTTCCTTTTAAGAGAAGATCTATCTCCTCTTGAGAAAGCATATCATTACTCATGTTGACCATCACCATCCTTTGCAACTTTTGCTACTTTTACTGCCATCTTATTTTTGACAATCCCAATATTGCCCAAAAATTTAACCTGTGAACCTATTTTTATTCTAACCTCATCTCCAGTACCTCCATCAAGCTTTACAACATCTCCTACTTGTAAATTTATAACATCTTTGACCCTTATCGAAGTAGATCCTAACTCCGCTCTAACTGGCACTTTCGTATTTAACATTCTTTTTCTAATTGATGCTAATTCATTTTCAGACAATTCTTTTTGGGCCGTTGAAAACCAATACTTGGTACTTAATTTATCTAGTATGGGCTCAATCACTAAATGTGGAATACAGACATTTAACATTCCCTCTGTAGATCCGATTTCTATGTTCATAGTTATTAATGCGATGGTTTCATTGGGAGGGACTATTTGTGCAAACTGAGGATTTACCTCAATTTTATCCAAGTAAGGGTCTAAGTCAATTACATTTATCCAAGCCTCTTGTATTATAGGCATTACCTTGTCCATCATACCCTTTAATAAGGATAGTTCTATCTCTGTAAAGGATCTTATTGTCTGACTTTCTGTACCATCTCCTCCAAGAAGTCTATCTATTATAGAGTATACAATATTAGTAGAAATATCTGTAAGAATTTGACCATTCAGAGGACTGAAATCTATAATATTTAAAAAAGCCGGATTTGAAATCGCATTGCTGAATTCACTATAGGCAAATTGATCCACAGTTAAGATGGATATTTTAACTGGTGCTCTTAGGTAGCCTGATAAAAATGTCTGAAATAACCTACCTAGATTTTCATGTATAATTTCCAAGGTTCTTAATTGGTCCTTAGCAATTTTTTGTGGATTCTTAAAATCATAAGTTTTAACTTTTTTCGAGTTCTCAACCTCTTTTATTTCTTGAACATCTACCTCTCCTGAACTAAGTGCTTGAAGTAGGGCGTCAATTTCATTTTGTGATAAAACTTCAGCCAATTGCCTCCACCTCCACCTGTTACTGTATAATCAAATCATCGAAATATACATTTGTAATATTTTCCTCATTAAATAATTTTTTTAAGCTTTCTTTGATCTCACCTTGTAATTCAACCTGTCCTTCTTTCCCCTGTAGGTCCTCTTCAGTTTTATTTCTTATAATTTTATTGATATCATCTCTTATTAAAAATTGTTTTCCCTCTATTGTATCTAAAGCTTTTTTATCCTTTGTTTCAATGGTTATTTTAACCTGTCAATAGTCAGTGAAAATGTCACCTAAAAGCATAAAGTTTTATTCAATGAAAATGTCACTATCAGAATTTAAAATAGAATAACCGCATTTATTCCACGGTTCTATTGACATGGGGCCCCTGA
>JAAYRD010000169.1 GCA_012518955.1 Tissierellia bacterium
ATATTAGTATAAGGGGTGCTCATATATTGGGCTGAGAAGAGGGATTTAAGTCCTCTACCCGTTGACCTGATCTGGATAATGCCAGCGTAGGGATAAGAATATGACGTTTATTTTATGCTATATTTGCATTTAATCCCTTTTGGCATGTATGCCAGAAGGGATTTTTAAATTATCCATTTACAACCCAGAGCATGTCATAAAATTATAATAAATTAAAGGAGGGTTTTATGATGAACGCAAGTGTTGCTATTCAAGTATTACCGGGAGTTGAATCTGAAAAACAAGTAGTTGATATTGTAGATGAGGTAATTGCATATATTAAAGGTACAGGCTTACCTTATTATGTTGGACCTTTTGAGACTACAATTGAGGGAGAGTTTGAAGAGTTAATGAAAATAGTTAAGGAATGTCAATATATAGCTATTAAAGCTGGATGCCCATCTGTAATGTCCTATGTAAAGATTAATTTTAAGCCAGAAGGCGGTGTTCTTACGATTGACCAAAAGGTTTCAAAGCATCACAAATAAAATATCTTCATATACAGCAATAGCGGGGATACTTATTATTTGGCAAATTTTATCGACTGTAGAAGTTGTGCCTAAATATATGTTACCATCACCTATAGATGTGGCAAGGGCCTTTATATTGGAATTTCCACTTCTTATGTATCATTCAAAAGTTACATTATTAGAAGCATTTTTGGGGTTGAGCATTGGAGTATTGTTAGGATTTATAGTTGCAGTTTTAATGGATAGATTTCAGTTTGTGTACAAGGCTATTTATCCAGTATTAGTTATCACCCAAACTATACCAACGGTGGCTATAGCACCATTACTAGTTTTATGGCTAGGCTATGGTATGGCACCGAAGGTAACTTTAATTGTAATTGTGACATTTTTTCCTATTACAATTGGATTACTAGATGGATTTATGTCGGCAGATCCAGATACTATAAAGCTTCTAAGATCTATGAATGCATCAAAGGGTCAAATATTCAGACATATTAAACTACCAAGTTCCATGAGTCACTTTTTTGCAGGTCTTAGGATTTCTGCTTCTTATTCGGTGGTGGGGGCTGTGATTGCAGAGTGGCTCGGAGGTTTTAGTGGGCTAGGAGTATATATGATTAGGGTTAAAAAATCCTATTCTTTTGACAAGATGTTTGCAGTAATACTTCTTATATCTATTATTAGCCTACTATTGATGAGTGGAGTAACGGCTTTACAGAAGATAAGCATGCCATGGAAAAAGTACGAAAATAGTTTGGAAAAAAAGGCATAAGGAGGACAAAATGAGAAATAAAATAATAATATTATTCTGCATACTAGGGCTTATGGTTACCATGACAGCCTGTAGTGAGGAAAATCAAGAAAAGATAACCATAAGCCTTGATTGGTCACCAAATACCAATCACACTGGTCTATATGTAGCTCAGGAAAAAGGGTATTTTGAAGAGCTAGGTCTTACAGTAGAAATTGTTCAACCACCAGAAGATGGAGCTACAAGCCTTGTAGCTTCGGGTAAAGCACAGTTTGGAATTGACTTTCAAGATACTATAGCTCCAGCATTTGCTACAGATGATCCACTTCCGGTGACAGCAGTGGCAGCTTTATTACAGCACAATACATCAGGTATCATATCGTTAAAGGGTAATGGGATGGATACTCCAAAGGGAATGTCTAATAAGGTTTATGCCACTTGGGATTTGCCTGTTGAAAAAGCTATAATAAAATCGGTAGTAGAGGCTGACGGTGGGGACTATGACTCTATTCAAATGATTCCAAGTACCGTGACGGATGTGGTAACTGCACTTAATACAGATGTAGATGCAGTATGGGTATATTATGCTTGGGATGGTATTGCAACTAAGGTAAAAGGTGTGGAAACGGATTTCTTTGCTTTTAAGGATATTAATCCAGTATTAGATTATTATAGTCCAATTTTAATTGCTAATAACGAGTTTCTTAAAAACAACAAAGAAGAAGCTAAGGCATTCTTAAAGGCGGTAGCTAAAGGCTACGAATACGCTATAGATAATCCAGAAGAAGCGGCTAATATACTGGTTGAAGCTAATCCAGAATTAGACAAGGATTTGGTACAAGAGAGTCAAGTATGGCTTTCAGATCAATATAAAGCTGAAGTAAGTCAATGGGGCTATATAGATCAAGAAAGATGGGATGCTTTTTACTCGTGGTTAGCAGAAGAAGACCTTATAGAGAAAGAAATTCCTAAAGGATTTGGCTTTACTAATGATTACTTACCTGACTAAATCTAGTGTATTAAAAGAATTTAAAATTGAAATAGAGGTAATACTGGCATGAAGAAACTTAGTGCATATAATATATCAAAATCCTATGGTAATAAAGAGATAATAAGAGATATTTCATTAGAGATATATGAGGGAGAACTTGTATGTTTATTAGGAGTGAGTGGTGTTGGTAAGACAACATTATTTAATGTATTATCCGGGTTATTGGTTCCAGATCAGGGGAAGGTACTATTGAATGGGCTGGATATTACTGGGGAAGCTGGCCATATTAGCTATATGCTACAAAAAGATTTACTACTACCCTATAAAACAGTACTTGATAATGTGTCATTACCTCTTATCATAAGAGGGGAAAACAAGAAAAAAGCAAGAATTGAAGCAAGTGATCACTTCAAGACATTTGGTATCGATGGAACTCAAAAAAAATATCCCTATCAATTATCAGGTGGAATGAGACAAAGGGCAGCATTACTTCGCACCTATCTATTTTCCCATGATGTTGCCCTATTAGATGAGCCCTTTAGTGCTTTGGATACTATAACTAAAAGCGCTATGCATAGCTGGTATCTTAAGGTTATGGAAAAGATTAAGTTATCAACCTTATTCATTACTCACGATATAGATGAAGCAATTTTGCTATCGGATAGAATCTATATTATGACAGGTAAGCCTGGACAGATTACATCAGAAATCAAGCTGGAACATCAAAAGCCAAGGAAAGAAGAATTCCTATTAAGTGAGGAATTTATAAATTATAAAAGGCAAATTTTAAATATATTACACGAGAACTAATTAAAAATCAAAGCCCTTTATTTATGCACAAGCAAAGGGCTTTGATTTTTGCCAAAAGGTTATTTTTAAAATTAACTCTTGACCAAATGTAGAATTCATAGTATGATTATTGTGTAATGGGGCTTTGGCGCAGTTGGGAGCGCGCCACACTGGCAGTGTGGAGGTCAGGGGTTCAAGTCCCCTAAGCTCCACCAAATAAGCAATGGACAAAGTCAATAATTATTGGCTTTGTTTTTTTATATTTAAATATTTATATACATAAATTATACACTTACTAAATAATCTATAATAAATATGAATTGAATAATATTGAGAGGATAGATCTAATATGGGAAAATATAGTATGGAAGAATTAAACAGAGTGACTATAGAAATGCTTGAAAGAAGAGGAGTAACCCTAGAAGATATTGGTGAAATAGTTTTACATCTTCAGAAAGGATATTATCCAGATTTGACTTTAGAAGTTTGCATAGAAAATATTAAAGCTGTATTAAAAAAGAGAGAGATAGTTCATGCGATTTTAACAGGTATAGCATTGGATGAATTGGCCGAGAAGAAACTTCTACCAGAACCACTTCAGAGTATAGTAGCATCGGATGAAGGATTATATGGGATTGATGAGATCATTCCTCTATCCATTGTAAATGTTTACGGAACTATAGGTTTAACAAATTATGGGTACTTAGATAAAGAAAAAATAGGGATAATAAAGGAACTAGATGAACAAAAGGAAGATTATGTAAATACCTTTTTAGATGATTTAGTAGCAGCAATTGCAGCTGCTATAGCTAGTAGGATAGCTCATTCAGCGAAAAGTTAATTAACTTAAGATTTTATTTTTTAAAATAAAAGTTAAGCTAATGAAGTATAAGATTGCTTCATTAGCTTGCTTTAATCTGTTATTTAAGCCTTATGAAAATTACTTTATTTTCTGCCGACGGCAGAAGGTGTCTTAGCTCAGTTACTTCATTTTGAGAAGTAACCTTCTTCATTAGGAACTCAGTAGTTTACTTCGCCAGTAGTTGGGTTAATGATAATATATTCTTCGTTAGCTAGAAATTTATTAGTATCCACTTTATCACCTCCTATTATATTTTTCTCTAGAACATAAAAAAATATAATAGGTAATGATTTCATTATAAAAAATATTTATAATGAAAGGAAATAAAAATTTGTTTTAAATCTTTAAATACAAAAGGATATTGGGCTAAAGATCAATATCCTTTTTTTAAATCTATTACATTGATTAGTTCTTTCTTATTTATATACCTTTTCATATTTTCATAAGCTATTTTATACCTTCTTCGCTTGTTCATTTCTGAGGCCCAAGAGTTGTGAGGAGATATGGCAACATTTTCCATATCCCATAAAGGGCTATCTTTAGGTAGTGGCTCTATTTCAAAAACGTCTAGGGCAGCTTTCTTAATTTTACCTGATTTTAAACTTTGGACAAGAGCTTTTTCGTCTATTATACTCCCACGAGCTATATTTACTAAATAAGCTCCATCTTTTATATTATTTAATATAGACTTATCTATTAAGTGATGGGTAGCTTCGGTATAAGGAGCTGCTATGACTATAATATCCAACTGTTTAACTACTTCATTTATCTTATCAACACTGAAACATTGATCAAAATATTTGGTTTCTCTACCACTAGCATTTATTCCAATTATGTTCATACCAAACCCTTTGAATCTTTTGGCAGCTTCTTGAGCGATAGAACCAGTTCCAATGAATCCAATGGTTTTTCCATAAATTTCAAGAATGGAAGTGTCCATTTTCCATACTTTAGAATTCTGTCTTTCATAAAACTCCCTACTATTTTTATACATTTCCAATGTTTTTAGAACGATCCATTCTGCTATAGGAATACTATAGCCACCTCTGTTATTTGTAATGGTAATGTTTTGTTTCAAAACCTTATCGACTGGAACTTGATTTATACCTGCACTTAAAAGTTGTATCCACTTCAGATTTGGAAACATACTTATATCAATTTTGTTGAAAGGATCAAAGCATACCATTGTATCTATATTTTTCATATCCTGGGAAAAGCTTAAATCCTTTTCGTCTTTAAATATTATTTCATATCCTAAATCCTCTAAGCTTTTAAATTCGTTATCTGTGTATTTAAAGGTGATTAGCGTTTTCAAAATCATCCCTCCTTACATTGCTTATATACCCCAATATTAAAAAATCAAGATAAAGATACTTTGTTATTTAAGAGCGCTAGAAATACTATCTATTAGATCGATACAAATATCTGCTGTGCTATCATCAATATCAAGAAGAGGATTCAGCTCGACAAAGTCCATTGATTTGATTAGGCCAGTACTTAAAAACCTTTCCAATATTTGTTTTGACTCTTCTAAACTAAAGCCATTGCTTACAGGAGTTCCTGTTCCTGGCACGAGTTTTTTGTCTAACACATCAATATCAAAACTTAAATGTACGCCATCAATATTAGAGGCTTTAATTTTATCAAGTATGTTATCTATGGTAGACATTATCCCTATTTGTTTTATAGCATCCATAGTGTATAGGTTTAATTTTAGATTCTTTGCAATCTTAATTTCTCCCTCGTCTAGATCCCTGGCTCCAACAATATAAATGTTTTGTGGATTGATCTTTGGGCCATTATAATATATATTGATCAAAGAGGGATCCCCTATACCTGATGCAGCAGATAAGGGCATACCATGAAAGTTACCGGATGGAGATGTATCACAAGTATTTATATCCCCATGAGCATCTAGCCATATAACAGCAAGATTATCATAAAACTTGCTGGCTCCTGCTATACTACCCAAAGCTAAGGAGTGGTCTCCACCAATTATAAAAGGAAAGGTTTTTGAAGATAGCACGCTATAAACTAAATGGGAAAGATTATTATTAATTTCTACAATAGGCTTTAAATACTTAATTTTTTTATGATAGGCATATTTTTCGGATATGGGTGTATTTGGAACATATAAGTTCCCAAAATCATAAGTCCTATGATTTTTATCCCTAAAGATCTTTAAGATATTCTTTTCACGTAATTTATCTGGTCCATATTCAACACCTTCTCTATCACAACCATACATAATAGGTACTCCAACTAAACTTATATCCATTTCTGCCTCCTGGTCAAAGACTTTATTGTGTAAATTTATTATACCATTTAAAGAATAGAGTACAAGTAATATATACATCCTATAAAGTATAAAAAAATAAAAAATATGAGTATTTTCAAAGGATAGGGTATATAGATAATAAGATGAAAAATAGGAGGTATGCAGATGAAAAAAATAGCCATCCTTATAGAAAATTTATTTGATGAAAGAGAACTAATATATCCTTACTATAGGCTTTTAGAAGAGGGATATGAGGTACATTTAGTGGGAACCGAAAAGGATAAGGTATATACAAGTAAGAGCAATCTTACTGAAAAAAGCACCCATTCATCTAAAGAGGTGAAGGCGGAAGATTATGATGGGGTAGTGATTCCTGGAGGATTTTCGCCAGACAATATGAGAAGAAGTGTAGATACTGTCAATTTTGTAAAGGATATGGATAGATTAAAAAAACCTATAGCAGCTATATGTCATGGTCCATGGATGATGGCATCTTGTTGTGATTTAAAAGGTAAAAGGATAACAGGATTTTTTTCTATAAAAGATGATTTAATAAATGCAGGCGGTGAATATGTAGATGAAGAGGTGGTTATATCTGACAATCTTATAACTTCAAGAACGCCTAAGGATTTACCAAGTTTTTTAAAAGCGATAATTGAAAAGATAGGCTAAAAAGTTGGGCAGTATATTGCTCAACTTTTTAATGTTTTATACAATAGACTTTTTTTAACCTACATATTGGTCTATAATTATAGATAATAATATTTCATACTAATTTAGGAAGGAGATAATGGACTATGGCAAAGCATTACTATGCTGTTAAAGATGGAAGAAACATAGGTATATATAGAACTTGGTCCGAATGTGAATCTCAGGTAAAGGGATATTCTGGAGCTATATATAAGAAGTTTTCAAATTATGAGGAAGCTTTAGAATTCATCAATGGACAAGATAAGATACACTTGGAAAAGGATATAGAGAAGTTAAGTGAAAAAGAAATGGTTGCCTATGTAGATGGTAGCTTTGATAAGGATAGCAATTATTATAGTTACGGTGCTGTTATTTTTACCGATAAGGGTAAGGAAACTTATTCACAGAAGGAAAATGATATTAATATAGTTGATATGAGGAACGTAGCAGGAGAAATAAAAGGAGCTATGTATGCTATGAGAGAGGCTTTAGCAAAGGGTAAGGATATCTTATATCTCCATTACGATTATATGGGTATAGAAAAATGGGCATTAGCAGAATGGAAAACTAACAAAATTGGAACCAAAGCATATAAGGAATATTATGACTCCATAAAGAAGGACCTAAAGGTAGTATTTATAAAGGTTGATGCTCATTCTGGAGTTCAATATAATGAGGAGGCAGATCAACTAGCTAAGAGGGCTCTTGGTATAGATTCCTAAAAAGATATAATATGGCTCAGTATCGAACCATATTATATCTTTATCTTTTCAAAAGGTATATTGTTTTTTTTCAGTAGTTCTATAGCATAATCATCTATTCGATAATCATTGATAAAATAAATTTTTTTGATTCCAGCTTGTATCAGAGCTTTTGTACAGTTTAAACATGGAAAATGGGTAACATAGACAGTACAATTTTTGACTGAGATTCCTTCTTTAGCACAATAGAGTAAAGCATTTATTTCAGCGTGTATGGTAGCTATACAATGACCGTCTCTCATAGTATGGCCTACATCGTCACAATGGGGATTACCGGAAATAGATCCATTATAGCCACTGGACACTATTCTATTATCGTCGTTGACTATTAGACAACCCACCTCTGCCCGATCGCATGTGGAACGAGTTGCTACCATTTTGGCAATCTCCATAAAATATTCTTTCCAACTTTTCCGTTTATTCATTTAATTTTCCCCTTTCTCAATAAGCGTATAATCTATATTTAGATTTTATTATAGCCTTGTTGTTGAATAAACTCAATGGATTATATATAGATAAGTTGTTTTAAATATAATATACTATAATTATATATTAAACTTTAGATTATTTAAAAATGTTGGAAGGAGTGGGGAAATGAGATATTTAATTAAAGAAAAGATATTTAGCTTTGCAGATAGATTTACAATTGAAGATGATCAAGGATATCCTAGATATGAAGTAGTAGGCAAGTTATTATCTCTAGGAAATAAGTTAAAACTATATAATACAACAGGGGAAGAGCTTATATATATTGAGCAGAAGATATTTAGGTTTTTACCCGAATATTTAATCTATAGGAATGGAAATATTGTAGGAAGAATTAAGAAGGAATTAACTTTTTTAAAGCCTAGATTTAATATTGAAAGTTCTTATGGAAATTTTACTTTAGATGGAGATGTATTTCATCACGAATTCAATATCTCTAAAGATGGGAATCCCATTGCTTGGATAAGTAAAAAATGGATTTCCCTATCGGATACTTATACCGTGGATATATTGGAGGAAGAGGACCATTCATTTATATTGGCCATTATTATAGTGCTGGATCAGATATTCTATGATAATAGAAATAAATCTTAAAATAATTTAAGGATGAGTTTTATAGGTATAATCAAACTATATAGGCAAATAGCTATCTATAAAATTATCTAATGAGAAACCCTTAATTGATATAGTATAATCAAAGTATGATATAGTATAATCAAGGTAAAGGATTAATATAATTTTAAAAAAGGGGGGGATTTTCAATGAGTAAGATTAGGGACAGTTTAATTGTCAAGCTTTTATTGGCGGTGATCATAGGTGTTGTTTTAGGCCTTGTTGTAAATGAAAGGATTATTGGAATAATAATTACTGCTAAATATATTTTAGGGCAGTTTATATTTTATTGTGTTCCATTAATCATTATTGGCTTTATTACTCCTTCTATTACCAGCTTGAAATCAAATGCTAGTAAAATGTTAGGTACGGCACTTATAATTGCTTATTTATCGTCGGTAGGTGCAGCATTATTTTCAATGGTAGCGGGATATATAATTATTCCAGGATTAAATATTGCAACTAATCCGGAAGGATTAAAAACCTTACCAGAGTTGATATTTCAATTAGATATTCCACCTATAATGTCTGTAATGTCTGCATTGGTATTTTCTATTGTTGTAGGTCTTGCTATTATATGGACCCAGTCAAAGACCATAGAGAGGCTATTTGAGGAGTTTCATAACATTATGATGTCCGTAGTTACTAGGATGGTTATACCTGTATTGCCCATATTTATAGCTACAACTTTTGCTGGATTGGCATATGAGGGTAGTATAACTAAACAGTTTCCCGTATTCATTGAAGTTATTATAATAGTTCTAATAGGTCATTTTATTTGGCTAGCCATTCTTTATTCTATTGGGGGATTGATATCTAAAGAGAATCCAATAGAGGTAGTAAAACACTATGGACCTGCTTATTTGACAGCAGTAGGGACTATGTCCAGTGCTGCAACTCTTCCAGTAGCGTTGAATTGTGCAAGACAATCGAAGGTATTAGATAAGGAAGTAGTAGATTTTGCTATACCAATAGGAGCGACTATACATCTATGTGGATCTGTGCTAACAGAAACCTTCTTTGTAATGACCATATCTAAAATTTTATATGGTGCATTGCCACCTTTATCATCCATGATTACCTTTATTATACTTTTGGGTATATTTGCTATTGGTGCACCAGGGGTTCCAGGAGGGACGGTAATGGCTTCATTGGGTTTAATAACGGGAATCCTTGGATTTGATGAATCAGGAGTGGCATTGATGCTTACTATATTTGCATTACAAGATAGTTTTGGCACAGCATGCAATATTACAGGAGATGGAGCCATAGCCCTTATGCTAACAGGCATATTTAAAAATAAAAAAGAAAAAGAACCTGTTTAAAAATATTATAAAAACGGCCATTATTATAAAAATGGTCGTTTTTATTTATCATTAAGAGGGTATAATTCAATGTGTAAATATAAATATTAGGGGGAGTAAATGATGTTTAAAGAATTTAAAGAATTCGCAGTAAAGGGCAATGTGGTAGATTTGGCAATTGGTGTTATAATAGGTGGGGCATTTGGGGAAATAGTATCATCCCTAGTAAATGATGTAATAATGCCAGTAGTTGGACGACTTATAGGGAATGTTGATTTTAGTAATTTCTTTATTAGTTTGGATGGAAACAGGTATGCAACATTAAAACAAGCTCAGGATGCAGGAGCTGCTACATTAAACTATGGTTTATTTTTAAATACTATCATTCAGTTTTTAATAATTTCTTTTTCATTGTTTGTAGTGATTAAGCAGATAAATAGATTTAAAAGAGAAGAAGAACCAGAACCAGCCACTACTAAAGAATGTAAATATTGCCTTACTGAAATACCTTTAGAGGCAACTAGATGTCCAAACTGTACATCTGAATTAGATGAGGTGGCATAGGAATGTATGGTCTAGTTTTAGAAGGAGGAGGCGCTAAAGGCGCCTATCACATAGGAGCTTACAAGGCATTATTAGAAGAAGGAATCCAAATTGACGGAGTATCTGGTACATCTGTAGGTGCGCTAAATGGGGCTATGATAGTTCAAGGAGACTTTGAAAAGGCATATGAAATATGGAATGATATGTCTTATTCTAGGGTAATTAGTTCTAGTAATGAACAAATATTAAAATTGAGGAAACAAGGAAAATTAGATAGAGAAGAGGTCATGATTTTAGCTGGAAAGCTAAGAGGAGTTTTTTCTGATAAAGGACTAGATATAACACCTTTAAAGAATTTAATAATGGAATTGGTAGATGAAGAGAAGATTAGAAATTCAGGAAAGGACTTTGGGATGGTTACGGTTTCTCTGACGGACATGAAGCCTTTAGAGATATACATTGAAGACATTCCCATGGGAATGTTAGGAGAGTATTTAATGGCTAGTGCCTATCTTCCCATATTTAGGAGAGAGAAGATAGACGGAAAAAGTTATATCGATGGCGGAATTTATAACAATCTACCGGCAAACTTATTGAAAAACAAAGGATATAAGGATTTAGTATTGGTGAGAACTCATGCCCCTGGTATTATAAGAAAAGTAGATTTAGATGGATTAAATACCATTATAATATCTCCACGAGAAGAATTAGGTGGGACTTTAGATTTTGATAGAGATAGTGCAAGATACAACCTTAAACTTGGGTATTTTGATGGATTGAAGGCATTACGAGGTCTAAAAGGCTACAATTATTATATTGAATTTAGTAAAGATGAAAGTTATTTTATGGATTATTTACTGAATTTAGATGAATGTACAATATCTAAATTAGGTCAAATACTTAAGGTAGAAGGGGTTCCTAATAGAAGAATGTTATTTGAAATGATAATTCCCAAGCTATCAACTATTTTACAGATAGAAAAAGAAGGGGATTATGCAGATGTTTTTTATATTCTACTGGAAAAGTTAGCCCAATTATATAATATAGAAAGGTTTAATATATATACTTATGATGAATTATTGGATTTGGTAATAGAAAAACTGAAATTGGAAGCCAGTGAAGAAGAAAAGGAAGTTGGAGTAATAGATAAGATAATTGAGAAGGTGGATTTACTATATTTATTTGGAAAGGAAGATATTATAAGAGAAGTAGGAAATACTTTATTTTTCAAAAACATTAAAAAAAGCTAAAATTAGTTGCTATTTTCTAAGATAAAGTGTATAATAAATTAAAGCCTTAATTCATCAGTAAAGCAGTTTGGTTTAAATTTTTATGTAGTAATTAAAATTGTCAAAGAAATAAGATTTTGTATAGATTATCCTAATCTCCAAATCTTTATTTCTTATAAGCATTCTGGGAATTAAAGGAAATAAAAATTTGGAGGTATATTAGTATGACTAATGGTACAGTAAAATGGTTTAACTCAGAAAAAGGTTTTGGATTTATCCAAACAGAAGAAGGTACAGACGTATTTGTACATTTTTCACAAATTAACAAAGAAGGATTCAAAACTTTAGAAGAAGGGGAAGCTGTTACTTTCAAAGTAGTTGAAGGTACAAAAGGTCCTCAAGCTGAAGATGTTACACCTGTTCAATAATTAAATTTGACAAAGCATAAAGCCTTAAAGATATTATATCTTTAAGGCTTTATTTATATGAAAAATAAATTATTTTGATATGGGTTATCATGTGATAATATGTTTAAATAATTGACAAATGGATATATATATAATAGTTGAAAAAGATTATATATTACATTAGGAGGTAAAAGATGGAGAGATTAGTAGGAAGAAAAGCACCTGATTTTACGATGAACGCTTGTAAGGGAGATGGCAGTGATTTTTGTGAAGTTAGCTTAAAAGATTATGAAGGAAAATGGCTGGTAATGTTCTTCTATCCATTAGATTTTACTTTTGTTTGTCCAACTGAGATAACAGGATATAGTAAAAGGATTGAAGATTTTAACAAAGAAGGTGCAGAAGTATTAGCGATAAGTGTTGATAGTGAACATTCACATAAAGCGTGGATAAACTCTGATCTTGGAAAGGTGAATTTTCCTATAGCTTCTGATATGACTAAGCAAGTATCTAGAGACTTTGGAGTTCTTTTAGAAGATGAAGGGGTTGCTCTGAGAGGATTATTCATAATAGATCCTGAAGGAGTAGTACGCTATTCAGTAATTCACGATCTCAATGTAGGAAGAAGCGTAGATGAAACTTTAAGAGTATTAAAGGCATTGAAAACTGGTGGACTATGCCCAATAGATTGGGATGAAGGAGAAGATTTACTATAGAATTGGAATTTTAAAAGCGGTCAATCTTGATCGCTTTTTTTAATATGGTAGAATTATGGAGGTATAACTATGGTAGATATTGAAGACATCAAAGAAAGAATTGCTAACAGGGAACCTAGGCCTATGGATGTAAAATATAGATATTCAGTACTTGTTCCAATGATAAACATTAATGGGCAGTGGGAGATAATATATGAGGTCAGAGCAGATACTTTAAAAAGACAACCAGGGGAAATATCTTTTCCTGGTGGCAAGGTTGAAAAGGGAGAAACATATAAAAAAGCTGCAATAAGGGAAACCGTAGAAGAGCTTGATATTGATGAAGGCAATATTAATATCCTTGGCGAATTAGATTATTTTGTATCATACTATAATTCTACTATTCATTCATTTTTAGGGGTTATTGATGGAGTAAGTATAGATAATATTGAACCATGCAAGGATGAGGTAGATCATATATTTACAGTACCTTTAGATTTTTTCATTAAAACAGAGCCTAAGGTCTATTATATAAATCTAAGTACGTCTATAACCAAGGATTTTCCTTATAATTTAATACCTAATGGAGAAAATTACGATTGGCAGAAGGGAAAACATCCTGTATATTTTTATAGATATGAGGATTATGTTATATGGGGATATACAGCTAAGATGACGAAGCATTTTGTGGATATAATAAAAGGCTACTAAACCTAAGATGGTTAGTAGCCTTTTATATTGGGTTATTTTTCTTCTATAATCCTATTTTTTACCATATTATCATCTCTTAAACTTCTTAAATCTTTTATTAGAAAAGTAGCGGTGAGCAAAGAAGCTATTAAATCTGATACAGGTCCTGCTGCCCAGACTCCAGTAAGCCCAAAGGATTTTGGAAGTATTATTAATGCAGGTATTAATACTAAGACCTGTCTAGATAGACCTAACAGGGCTGCTTGCTTAGGTTTACCTGTAGCTTGAAAATAGTTAGAGCTAACTATTTGAAACCCTATAATAGGCAACATAGCTAAATAAATCCTCAAACCTTTAATACCAACTTCTAGGATATTGGAAATATTATCACCCTTATTTAAAAATAGACCAAATAACCTACCAGGAATGGTTTGGGTAAGTATGAAGCCTAAAGTTGCTACTGAAGTAGCGGCGATTACTGCCTTTTTTAAAGCTTCTGTAACTCTATCATATTTTTCGGCTCCGTAGTTGAATCCTATAATAGGTTGAGCACCCTGATTTATACCAAAGATTGGCATTAATATCAACATGGTTATGCTATGGATTACTCCCATACTAGAGATTGCCACATCTCCACCATAGGTACCCAAAGTATTATTTAGTAGAGCTGTTACCATAGATGCAGCTAGTTGCATGCTGAAGGGAGCAAAACCAATAGAAAAAATTCCTTTGATTATATCTTTTTTCAGTCTCATATTTTCTTTTTTTAACTTTAACATACTCTTACTACCAAGAAAATAACTAAGAACCCACATAGCAGATACTGCTTGTGAAATGATAGTAGCCAATGCAGCACCTTTTATTCCCATATTAAATATGAAAATGAAGGTGTAATCCAGTATTATATTTAGAATAGCTCCTATGAGCATGGTATTCATAGCGATCTTAGGGTTTCCTTCACCTCTGATGAAGTTATTCATACCAAAGCCTATAGCTTGGAAAGGTGCACCTATTAATATTATGGATAGATATGCTACAGAATAAGGTAGAATATTTTCGCTGGCTCCAAAGAGTTTAAGCAAAGGTTCTATAAAAATTAGACCTAATACAGTTAAAGTTAATGAAATAATGATTAATAGCATTAATGCATTACCAAGTATTGATTCTGATTCCTCTTTTTTACCTTGTCCCAACCTTATTGAAGATAGAGAATTTCCACCAATACCTACTAGCATACTAAAAGCCATTAGTATTAAAGCAACAGGTGAACCTACGAATATAGCTCCAATACCTATGCTGCCCACGCCTTTACCTATAAAAATTCTATCCACTATATTATATAAAGCGTTGACTAGCATTCCCACTATGGCAGGTATAGAAAATTTTATAAGAAGCTTGCCAATCGCTTCTTCTCCTAACATCTTTGATCTTTCATCTTGTGTGTTCATTAAACATCCCTCACTTTTTCTAAAACTTCTACTACAATTTGTAAGCTTTCGTTAAATTTTATAATTTCGTTCTTGGGGAGAGTAGAAAATAGTTCTTTTATTAGTTGTAAAAACTTTTCTCCTTGTTTTATATAATATATTATACCCTCATCCGTCAATTGAATTAAAACTTTTCTTTTATCTTTTGGATCGTCTTCCCTATATACTAAGTTAGCTTTTTCTAGGGAATAGAGTAAAGTTGTAACACTGCCCTTTTCCATATCCATACACTGACATAATGTTGTAGGAGATATTTTTTTGGCTTTACCAATAATCATTATGGCCCTTATTTGATTTTTGGTGCATTCGTATTCGTCGTCATTTTCTGATTTAAAAGTAGGAGCAAACAATCTATGAAATAAAGATATAAATTGTAATAGATTGTATTTAATATCATCTATAGATGCATCTGACATAAAATCACCTCAAATAAAAAAATAGTTAGAATTCTAACTGTTAGAATTCTAACTATCTATTATATATACTTATATTGAAAAGTCAAGGCTTTAATCTGTAAACATTTGAGTCCAATAAGTAGTACCTTTAGCATTAACATAGCCAACACCAATTTTCCCAAAGCTTGAATTAAGAATATTTGCTCTATGACCAGGTGAGTTCATCCAACCGTTAACAACTGATTGAGCACTAGAGTATCCTTTTGCTATATTTTCACCTGCAGTTCTATATTGTATACCAAAGCTTCGCATCATTGCAAAGGGATCTCCATAAGTAGGAGAGTTATGACTGAAATAATTATTATTAGCCATATCCTGGGATTTAGCCCTAGCAACCTTTGATAGTTCTCCACTATAACTGAAAGGAGCTAGTCCAGCTTTTTGTCTTTCAATATTTACAAGTCTAACAACTTCCATTTCTATAGAAGTATTTGTTCCTGTATTAGTATCTGGCACTGGATTGCTTGGCTTAGTATCTGGCACTGGATTGTTTGGCTTAGTATCTGGCACTGGATTGCTTGGCTTAGTATCTGGTACTGGATTGTTTGGCTTAGTATCTGGTACTGGATTGCCTGGTTTAGCATCTGCTACCGGCTTACTTGGACTACTAGGTATAAATCTAATAATAATATTATTAAATAGATTTGTTAAGTAATTTATAGGAGAGTTATTATAATTGATAAAATATCCTCTTCCATTAGATTGATTATTATAGGCTGTATAGTATGTGTTATCGTTATAGTTAATATTTTGAGCATGTCCCATCGAGGACCCTAGCAATAAAGCTACAATTAGTGAAACCATTATCTTTTTACCATTATTTTTCATAAAATATCCTCCTTAATAGTTAGACTGAATCTATCCCCCTTTCATATTTCTGATTTTTTAAAAGTATAACATTAAAGTATTCTGAGATAAACAATCAATACATGGTAGGTTAACATAATCATGGCATTATATGGATATAATTGGAATCAAACCATTAGATAAGAAAATAAAAAAGTCCTGGAGAAACAGGACTTAATCATTAGATTGCTATTTTATTTTTATTTGATGATATACTTTTTTACCTTTTCTTATCAATATTTTATTATCTTGAAAATCTTCTAAGGTAAGGGTCTTATTTACATCCTCAACCTTAACATCATCTATAGTTATACCTCCTTGTTGTATTAGTCTTCTACCTTCTCCATTGGATTTAGTTAGACCTACATCTTTCAATAAATTGAGAATTCCAATTCCCTTTTTAAATAGAGATTTATCTAACTCTGTGCAAGGTATGGATTCTGCCTGTGAATCACCTGAAAATAATGCTTTAGATGCATCTGCTGCTTTTGTTGCCTCATCTTCACCATGAATTATTTTAGTCACTTCAAAAGCAAGTATTTCCTTTGCCTTGTTGATTTCAGCACCTTCTAAAGCTCCTAATCTCCTCACCTCTTCCATAGGTAGGAATGTTAATAGAGCAAGGAATTTCTCCACATCTCTGTCATCTGAGTTTCTTAGGTATTGATAAAGTTCATAAGGAGAGGTCTTTTCAGGATCTAACCATATTGTTCCAGCTTCTGTTTTACCCATTTTGGTACCTGCTGCAGTGGATAACAATTTAAAGGTCATAGCATATACCTTTTCTCCTTCTAGTTTTCGAACTAATTCATATCCACTTAATATATTGGACCACTGATCACTTCCACCTACTTGGAGGCGACAGTTATAATCTCTAAATAGCTTTAAGTAGTCATAGGATTGCATTAACATATAGCTGAATTCAAAAAAGGTTAATCCTTCCTCTAATCTATTTTTGTAGCAATCAAAAGAAAGCATTCTATTGACGGAAAAATGAACTCCAACTTCCCTCATGAAATCTAAAAAGTTTAGTTTTAATAACCAATCGGCATTATTGACCATTATTGCTTTGTCATTATCGAAATCTATAAATCTTGAAAGTTGTTCTTTAAACCTCATGGCATTATAATCTATTGTTTCCTTGGTCATAATTTTTCTCATATCAGTTCTTCCTGAAGGATCCCCTACCATGGTGGTTCCGCCACCCAATAAAGCAATAGGTCTATGCCCTGCTTTTTGCATATGCATCATTACCATTATCTGAATAAAATGGCCAAGGGTTAAACTATCGGCAGTTGCATCGAATCCGACATAGAAGGTAACGGATTCCTCATCTAAAAGCTTGACAAGCTCCTCTTCATAGGTTACTTGATCTATATAACCCCTTTCTTGCAATACATGGAATATATTAGTCATATTTTCCCTCCTAAATATTTGTAATGATTAATTATCTAAAAAAAGGGTATTTTCTCGTAAAAGGACGAGAAAATACCCGTGGTACCACCTTAATTTGCATGTAGCCTCTAATCACGTAACGTGTGATAAGCGCAATAGTTTCCTATTGAACTCCGGAGATGTAATTCGCTTATTTATTAGGTTATAGACTTCTCACCATTAGCCTATTCTCTGTTATTTAACCATAAATAGCTACTAGATCCATCATAGTATAATATTAAGTATATAATTAAATATTAGTATCATATTAATATATAAAATTATACTTGTCAAGATAAAAAAAGGCTTGAGTTTCCGTAAAATGTAAAGAATAGATTACAAGTGCCCATTATGGACCAAATAAATATAAATATTTGCACCCAAAGCCAATTTAAACTAGATAAACTAATTTTAAGATGATTTAATAAGCCCC